>CAZXWR010000167.1:0-8707 GCA_964644325.1 uncultured bacterium | reverse complement strand
CGCCGCTTGAGGCGTCTGGTAACAGCCGTCCCAGATAGATAACTGCCCTCTAGTCTTTGATTAGAGAACAGAACCCGGCTTATGTCCGGCTCTTTCCAAATTTTTACATGGCGATTCTGGCTATATATCCCTGATGCGGCGCTTTGCGAGGCTGTGATGGCACGCCAGAAGTCAACCTGACGCGCTTTAGTTTTCTCGCCTCATTTCTTTGAATGCACCACTGTTTTCAATGCACCACTGTCTCCCTGGACGCCAACGGCAACTGGAACGCTTTACAGTTCGCCTGGGCATTCCACCCTCGCCTCAATTGAACTGGGATTTGCTGGATCTGGCACTGACGCATCCGAGCAGTTCCGCCACAGCTAACTATGAGCAGCTTGAGTTTGTCGGGGATTCTGTTCTCCGACTGTTTGCAGCCAAGTTTCTCTGGCGGTCTGACCCAGCGGGCACTGTCGGTCAATGGACGGCGATTCGTTCGGTGCTGGTGAGCGATCGCGTCTTGGCTGAGATTGCGGCGGCGGTCGGGCTAGATCGTTTTCTGCTCGTGGCTCCCAGTGCAGCCCACGATCGTAAGGGACAGGCTTCCCGCTTAGCAGATGCGCTAGAAGCGGTATTAGGCGCGCTGTATTTAAGTACCGATGATTTTTCCTTGATTCAGCCTTGGCTCCAGCCGGAATTTCAGCGGCGCGCTGAGCGGGTGCGCGCGGATCCGGCCTATCAAAACTATAAGGCCGCTCTCCAACAGTGGACCCAGGCCCACCATCAGGTTTTGCCTGAGTATCGCGTCACGGAAGCCGAGCGCACGGGGCGGAATCCTGATGCACTGCGCTTTAGCGCTGAGGTCTGGATTCAAGGGGTCTGTGCTGGGGTGGGGCAAGGCCTGTCCCGCAAGGCTGCGGAAAAGGCAGCTGCCAAGGCAGCCTATCTGGATTTAACGGCCCCTGTGGATGTCTGAGGCATGAGTCTGAGGCAGGGTTGCCCTGGGTTTGGATGAGAGATCGTACTATGGAAGTGTTTAACAACGTTTTGTGCTTAATGGCGCAGCAGAGTGAAGGTCAGCCCTATGGGCGTTAAGGCCAATCCGTTCTCAATCGATGCGTCTCTAGGGCGAAAACAGCCAAAATTTTACAGTCAGTCTGTGGAGAGTCAACAGCATGGATCTGGTCACACTCCAGAACATTTTAGATAATGCCGCCTTTGCCCTTTTGTTCAGTGCGATGTTGCTGTACTGGGCAGGGGTGGCCTTTGCGAAACTGGAAATTTTCAAGAGTCTCGGTACTGCTGGGATGGCGACAGCCAACCTGTGCATTGCGGGTCTGCTGGTGGCGCGTTGGATTGAGGGCGGCTATTTCCCCTTGAGCAACATGTACGAGTCGCTGTTTTTCTTGACTTGGGGCATTACGGCGTTCCACCTCTTTGCTGAGCGATTCAGCCAAAGTCGATTTGTCGGCGCGGTCACGGCTCCGGTAGCCATGGGGATTAGTGCTTTTGCGACCCTGACGCTGCCCCATGAGATGCAAGTGTCCGCTCCCCTAGTTCCGGCACTGAAGTCGAATTGGCTGATGATGCATGTCAGCGTGATGATGCTCAGCTATGCGGCGTTAATGGTCGGGTCGCTGATGGCGATCGCCTTTTTGATTGTCACCCTTGGGCAACCCGTAGAACTCAAGGGCAGCTCGGTGGGCACGGGTAGCTTTCGACGGGTGGTGAAGCGCTCGAATGGCGATCGCACATCCTCCCTCACCCCGGCGATGTCCTTTGCCGCCGGAGCAGAAGGGGGCACGGCCACCCTCGAAAAAGCCCAGGTGGCCGCTAGCGCGATCGCCCTTTCCCCCCAGCGGCTGACCCTAGCCGAAACCTTAGATAACCTCAGCTATCGCATTATTGGTCTGGGGTTTCCCTTACTCACCATCGGCATTATTTCTGGAGCCGTGTGGGCCAATGAAGCCTGGGGTGCCCCCTGGAGCTGGGATCCGAAAGAGACCTGGGCCTTGATTACCTGGCTGGTTTTTGCAGCCTACCTCCATGCTCGACTCACAAAAGGCTGGCAGGGACGGCGTCCGGCCTACCTAGCCGCAGCCGGATTTTTTGTCGTGTGGGTCTGTTACCTCGGGGTAAACCTCCTCGGTAAGGGACTCCATTCCTATGGCTGGTTCTTTTAAGCAATTCTTGTCCCACTAGAAACGCAGCTTCAAAGCCGCAGCCCAAAGGGCCGCGGCTTTCTTATGATTGCTGACCGTTGATTGCTGACCGTCAACGAACCTGCGAGCCTTGTCCCAGGACTGATTTCGACCGACCCGCTTGGCTTATTTAGGCTCATCCACCCGACGCTCTTCCGGGCCTGATTGCTGGTTTTGGAGACGCACAGCGCACAAAGAGCAGCACTGCCAGCGATTTAGCTCTGCCCTAGGAGCCGGACATTGGCAGACCGGGCAAATCTGATAGTGCTTGGCTTTCGATTGCACGGCACTGGCCCAGCGCTGAAAAGCATCTTGCGCATCTTTCGGCACAGATTTGAGGGGCAGACGCGGGCCTTGATGCACCGCCGGATCAGTATTGGCGGGCTCGGCAAGGGTCGGTAAGGCTGGGGGCTTTTGCGACCAAAACCGAGTTGAAAAGTGAATGTCCCGCACGGGGCGATTCCACACGAAATTGACTTTCTCTAGGAGGCGCATGCGCTCAAAGGATAAATTCTGGGCCCACACGCTGCTAGAAACCGCCACCTGTAAAATGCCTTGCTGGGTCAATTTCTGCGGTCTGGTTTGGGCCGCCACCTCCGGCCCGACGATTTCAGGCCAGAGCCAGCTTAAGTGGGCAAAGGACTGCTGATCTTGCCACTGGGTACGTTTGAGCTGGGATAAAACGCTGTTAACGCCTTCAAGGGGCATGGTTGAAACGCCAAACTATAGAATCAACGGCAGCAAGCCGCTAGGACTTGCAGGTCAGCCCTTCGCCCACAGCAGCGGCCTAAGATACTGCCCAGGGCTTCTTTTCGTTCTAGGCTGAATGCTCTAGGGCTAAAAACTGCTCTAGGGCATGGGCGATCGCAGGGGGCCAGCGGCGGATCGTCTTCACCCAATCCAGGTCACGGTAGCGGCGATCGAGCCCCACCACCGAGACCCACTGACTTTCTGCTTCACCCTGCTTGCCCTCCACCCAAAGCGCGGCAGCCAATGCAGCCCGCATATCGGCAAACTGGGGATAGCGCCGCACCAGGTTCCGGAACAGGCGCTGGGCTTCTTGAGTATCTCCGGTTTCGTAGAGGGCTAGCGCATAATTGGCTCGCGCTATGGCAAAGTTACCATTGAGATCCACGGCATGGCGATAATCCTCGGTTGCGGCAGTCCAGTCCCCCAAGCCTGCTTCCGCATTGCCGCGATTGTTATAGGCTGCCGGGTCCTCTGGGGAAAGGAACAGAACCTGGTTATAGTCGGCGATCGCCCCTTGCCAGTCCTGGAGACCCTCTCGGGCTGTGCCGCGATTCAGGTACGGGTCGGGTTGATCCGGTGCCAGTTCAATGGCGGTTTCGTAGTCGAGGATGGCTTCAGGCAGCTTATTCTGACTCACCCGCGCGTTTCCCCGATTGCTCCATACCGCTGCGTTATGGGGGTACTGCTCCAGGATCTGCGTCCAGTAGGATTCTGCTGAGGCGAAGTCTCCGCGACTCGTGGCAGCAAATGCTTCGTCAAACAAAGCATTGACCTCATCAGCCACGGTAGAGTCTCCTATCGGAGTGGCCGGCTGAGCCAGGGCGATCGCCTGCCCGCTCTGTTCGCCCAACCCACTGCCCAACCCAATCCCGAGACAGAGGGCAACACTAATGATCCACCGCAGTCCTGTCATCCATAGACTTTTGCAGGCCCAGAATTGCAAGGGTAGTTTTTTAAACCGTAAAAGAGGAGCCAAGGTCACCATCACTCGAACGCAAACTGATTCTACTGTGACACATTCTCACAATGATCCGGCAGTCTATCAGTCGCCGATCGCCTGAGGCTGAAGGGGCCGAATTTGCTAGAGTAGCAACACCCTTAACCCCCTTACTAGGGCACAGAGATCCTGAGACAGCAGCGACCTTAAAACAGATGAATCAGAATCGACCCAGCTGGATTATAGGCATTTGGCTAGCCTGGATGAGCCTCATGTTTTTTTTCTCCACCCAGTTTTGGGGAGGGGCCCATACGCGTTCGTGGCTGGAGCTGTTGCTAACGCTCTCCCCGCCCTCTGGCGCGGAGCGACTGTCTAAAATTGACCTCAACCAGCTAAACTTTTTGATTCGCAAGGCCGCCCACTTTACGGAGTATGCGGTACTGGCGACCCTCGGCTTTTATGGCTGGTCGCGCAGCCTCGGTCAACCGCCCGAGAAAGCCCTGCGCTATGCCCTGGGCTGTGCCATTTTGTTTGCCATTTCCGATGAGTTTCATCAGCGCTTTGAGCCGGGCCGCGAATCGTTACTGACCGATGTGCTGATCGATGCCTTGGGCGCATCGGTCGCCACCCTGGCCCTATGGGTGACCACCAGGCGATCGCTGGCGGCGTCTGACGCCCAGTAATCTGGCGCCCAGTAAAGGGGGCGAGGCTTCCTCAGAAGCGCCACAGGTTTTGTCGTTATGCGTCAGGATTTCCTGAGCAGACGACGAAATATGATTTCGGCCCAGCCAGACCCTGCATAGCCTGCGCAATCTTGACAGACATGTCACTATAGTCATGTAGCCCATTGGGTAGCGGCGGACGATGTTAACCCAGATTGTTCAACCCATGGTGCGCACACAGCTGCGCCTGCTGGCAGGCTGTCAGTCTACGCGCTCAACCCTCACCTCCACGATTTGCCAATGGCTTGGCTTTCTGGGGGTTCAGGCCCAGGTCGATCAACTCCGGCCTGACCAAGATGCCATTCAAGTTTCCCTGACCGTCCGCAAGCCGAGCGCCTGTGACCCGCGCGACTGGTCTCAGATTCTCGATAAGCTGCACCACGATGCAGAATCATCAGGCAGCTCAGGCCCCCTGATTCCAGACCCAGCCCATAGCCAACAGGTGCTTGTGCGGCTGTTTGCCTACCTGATCCAGGTGGGCCACCCCCAAAAAAACGTGAATTGGGAAGCGATTCAGCCCCGCCTCAAGTCGTTACACTTTGACGATGAATTTCTAGCGGGCATCCGTGCAGCCCTGAAGGTGCCCCAGTCTCTGGAGCTGTTCATCGACCACCTGGACGCAGACATCGCGGCGATCGCCCTACCCAAGGCCGTCAGCATTGCCCTCATGGATCGAGAAGTCAATGATTCTGAGGAACAGATTCTCAGCACCCTCTTTCAACTCATGAAGAAAGAGGCAAGCTAAGGCGAGGATTCTTGCGGTCTGGGCTGCTGGGCTAGGGTATTGCGCTCCCAGAATACCCCTTCTACCAAACCCTGAATACTTTGTCCTGGCTGGGTTGATGCCAGACGATGTTCTGCGAAACAGCAGTAGTCTCCCTCGACTTCAATTCCGATATAGTGACGCCCTAATTTCTTGGCGACGACGCTCGTTGTGCCGCTGCCCAAAAAGGGATCGAGCACCACATCCCCTGGGTTGGAACTGGCTAATATCAGCTTGGCCAGCAGCTTTTCACTTTTTTGGGTGGGATGCACCGTATTTTCTGGCATCGACCAGAAGGGGATGGTGATGTCTGTCCACATGTTTGAGGCGTAGGTATCGCGAAAGTTGCCCCGATTGGTTGCTTGCCAGTCGCGCGGCTCACCGCGCTGACTGCGGTAGGGGGCCAGCACCCGTCGCCGCTGCTTGACGGCCTGGGCATTGAAACAATACTGATCAGAAACGGTGCAGAACCAGATATCTTCGCTGGCATTTTTCCAGTTTGCATAGGCCCCGCGTCCTTTCTCCCGTTCCCAGGTGATCCGATTGCGCACCTGAAAGTGCGCCGCCAGAACCCCAAAAATAGACGCAGACGAGAACCAGTCCCCGCACACATAAATAGAGGCGGTGGGCTTCAGAAGCGGCTTCAGCTGCACCACAACCGCCTCCAGCCAATCAGCGTAAGCCGCCACGGACTGTCGTGTAAACCGCTTGCCGTTAAAGGTTTTGGTCAGATTGTAGGGCGGGTCGAGAACCAGTAAATCAATGGACTGCGGCGGCAACAGCGGTGCGATCGCCAGACAATCTCCCTGAATGGTCTGGTCAAGAAAGGGATGTCCTGCCTGGAGCTGAGCTGGCGTCACCAAACGCGACTGTAATCGCAGCCGCTCAGCCTCGGTCAGCACCAGCGTTCGATTCTTGGGCGATCGCCCACGATCGCCAGGGCTACCCGATTCACCCACCATGGCCGCAATATCTCTGCACTGCCCCCATCTTGACGCAACCATGGGCGTTCTGGCGCTGAACTTCACAACCTTTAATTGGGATTCAGAATTTCTTGTCAACCCTATTTGACAAAAGTTTACATAATTGCTACATTTATTTACATAAGTTCACAAGTAGCCGATTTGGTTTCTAGGAGACAAGCAATGAGCACCACCACAGACGAGCGCGGCATTCTCAATAACTTTGCTTCAGAGCCAGCGGTTTACTTCGCTCAGCCCCCGGCTCCCAGCGAGCAGCGACGCTACCTGCTGCAAGGCATCGCGGCGATCGCCTTTTTGAGCGGGGTGTTGAGCATTGCCCTAGCGGTCAGCTAGGCAGCGCCTCACTGATTAGCGCCTCGCTGAATTGAACAAAACAACCTGTTTTCTTTTTGAGTTGAGAAGGATATCAACGATGTTTGCCCCCCTTGTCATTACACTGCGTAGCCTGTTCGGGAAGAAGGAATTCAACCAGCTCCGGGGTAAGGCGATCGCGGTTCACTCCCAGGTGATCACCGAGTTTTGTAATCAAGTTGGTGTAGAGCGCAATCGGCGACAGAACTTGATTCGCTTAGCTAGAGATAACGGCAAGCGTCTCGGGTTTCTCGCCTAGTTGATCGAGAAGCTTGTGTTTTGAATTGATATTAATTTTGGATTGGAGACTTAAATCATGATGACCTTACTGATTGCTTTAATTGTT
The DNA here is from genome assembly GCA_964644325.1 of uncultured bacterium. Taxonomy (GTDB): domain Bacteria; phylum Cyanobacteriota; class Cyanobacteriia; order Thermosynechococcales; family Thermosynechococcaceae; genus CAZXWR01. The sequence continues at coordinate 1,675 of CAZXWR010000167.1, read as the reverse complement.
GTGGGTTGGGCCGCAGGTGCGGTACTTGGCACCCAGGCTTACTTTCGCGGCGAACAGTCCAAGCCCATCCATGAACGGAACTGGCGTTCCCAGGGATTCGAGCAGATTGCCCAATCTGTGACCGGATCTGCCACTAACTATCAAGAGCGTATCCCCGGATTTGATGTGACCGATGCTTACGCCAGCGAGTCCATTGCTGGACGATAGAGCTTCATCACGTTTCCTATGACAAAAGCCCCTGCTTTGGCAAGGGCTTTTTTTTGTATGGGAGCTGATTGCAAAGTCGGCACAGCATTATGAGTACTGAGCCCTGTTTCTCGGATGCCAACAAGCTCTGCATGAGATCATGTCTGTTGGCAAAAATTTAGCACACGTGCTCTGCCATTGTGACATCGTCGTGACTTACCCCTTCTGTGGGAATGAGTAGTACAGCACCGTTCTGCCATAAAGTTCGCGTTTCCCCTCGACTTGAAAATGAAGCTTGTCTAAAACACGCTGTGATGGAATATTATCTTCCATGGTTACTGCCACAAAACGTCTGAGCCCAGCCGTATTCATCCCAAATTCGAGAACAGCTTGAGCGGCTTCGGTCGCATAGCCATGGCCCCAATATTGCTTTGCAATGACAAAAGCCAGTTCGGTATCTTTTGCATCTGGTTTTCCTTCAAGGCATTGCAAACCGCACTGACCCATAAAATCCTGATTTTCTTTGTTAAAGATGGCAAACCAGCCATAGCCAAGCCGCTCCCACTCACGGGTAAACCAATGAAGAACCTCAATGACTTGTTGCTTCCCCAAGGGAGGAGCAATATACTTCATGGTTTCTGCATCACTATTCAGTGCGAATAGATTATCAAGATCATTTGGTGTAAAGGGCTTTAACAACAATCGACTTGTCTCAAGAACTATACAATTCCCAGTCATGATCTCTATCCCTGGCACCTCTCCCGCAATTATGATTTGTGCGCGGATAGGGAATAGGATTGAATTCCCCAGGTTTTTTCGCCATCATATCCGATGACGTCGAGCGTATCGACCCGGCCACGCAGTTCAAATTCTTCACAATTGAGCTGATCTACTAATACTTTGCCCGCCGACACATTCGCAATGCTTGCCACACCAATATGCGGAATATAGGGCAAATCTAAACGCAGTTGAGTTTTGAGGACTCCAGTGTACAGCTGATCGTGCAGCCGTACGAGATTGCTAAATCCCTCATCTGGGACTAGAAAGATATGGGCGTGTTCCATATAGCTCAGATCACCCAGAATCGCACAGCGGCAGACAAAATCAAAAGCTGTAACCGTACACAAATTCTGGGTTACATGCTCGATTAGAATCGACTCCTCGACATCATCGGTCGGGAAAACGATCGTGAAGTGAGGTGCCACGACATCAAAGAAGAGGTGATCATGCTGTCGCCGAATTGACTGTATCCAATCAAAGTCCTCTGAGCTAAGAGTTGGATAGCTAACAACGCAAATAGCCATACTGTCACCCTGATTAACTCCACAATTTGGATATTTTTAACAGTCTATTTGACCAGAAAATTTACGATGAAAATTACTGTCGTTGAATCGCAGTTATTTACAATAAACCTGTACCCCAGTGGACAAAAAATGGTAACCGTCCCAGGAATTTAACGAAGGTTTAGGGATTTTTGGCTAGACGTCCG
>CAZXWR010000166.1:0-8722 GCA_964644325.1 uncultured bacterium | reverse complement strand
TGATGGCTGGGAATCTGCCCAGTCGTAATTTTAAGGAGCTGCGGCAAAATCCAATTCATATACTGATGTGGGTTGGCATAGCAATCGCCGCTTTATCCATCTCAGGGATCCCTTTACTCGCAGGCTTTGGAGCCAAGACACTAACCCTCAAGCAGCTCAGTTCTTGGCAAGAAGTTGTAATGAATATTGTGGCGGTGGGTAGTGCGATCGCATTTGCTAAATTCATATTTTTGCCATTCACTAAAAAATCGATAGAGCCAAGCCCTATAAAGCCGGGACTCTGGTTCGCTATCCTATTGCTACTCAGTGGTCTAGTGATTGCAAATGGTGTCAACACCAGCGTATATACAGCTGCCAATCTCGGTAAGGCTTTAATTTCAACCGGTGTAGGTTGGTTAATATATTTTCTGGTTTTTCAAAACATGATCCTTAAACTACCGCGTGTTTTCGAGCAGCTTGAGAATCTTATCGGCGTGATGTGTCTCGTTTTAATGCTGCTGTTTTGGCTAGTTTTGACCTAGAGAATGAAATGTTTTCAATGCAATGATTGGGGTGCGAAAACCACGGGCTGAGGCATTGCCGGACTCTGCTTTGAGGGTGAGATGATTGCCGAGATTGTCTGTGAGTCGTGCCTGGGCAAGTGCTGTAGTCTCAAACAGGCTTAAAATAGGCAAGGTTAGACCCTGAGGCATGCGAATGAATTTAGCTCCCCTCGCAGACTTGAAGCGAGTTTCGGCTCAGGTGAAGCTGATTGCGAGTGATGTGGACGGGACGCTGACCCACCATGAGCAGTTTACGCCTCGGTTGTTGGCGGCATTGGCTCAGCTCCAAGCGGTGAGTCTGCCGCTGGTGCTGGTGACGGGGCGTTCTGCGGGTTGGGTTGATGCGTTGCGTACCTATTTGCCCGTGGCGGGGGCGATCGCCGAAAATGGCGGGGTGTATTTCCCAGTAGCTGGGCCTTACCAGCTCTTAAGTCCGATTCTGGATCTTTCCCTGCATCGTCAGAAGCTCGCTGCGACCTTTCAAGACCTGCAACGACGATTTCCTAACCTGCAAGCTTCAACCGATAATGCCTTTCGGCTGACGGACTGGACGTTTGATGTAGCTGGCCTCACGTCTCTGGAACTGGAGGCGATCGCGGCGCAATGTGAGGCCTGGGGCTGGGGATTTACCTACAGTACGGTGCAATGCCACATTAAACCAGCCGAGCAAAATAAAGCCTGGGGCATTCAGCAGGTGGTGCAGCAACAGTTCCCTGGGTTGAATTTGGCTGAGGTGCTGACGATTGGGGATAGCCCCAATGATGCCGATATGTTTGACCCAGATCTGTTCCCCTTGTCTGTTGGGGTGGCGAATGTGCGGCACTATGGCGATCGCCTGCCCCATTTGCCTCGATTTGTGACGGAGTCTGCGGCGGTGGATGGTTTTGTGGAACTGGTGAATCTGCTTGTGGCGGCACGCTAATCAGGTTGAGTGCTCTGATCCTCAGCACCCTCTATCAATGACACTATCTGTCGCGCGGTTTTGGCGATCGCCCTTAAACCTCACCCATTTTGACAAAAATGGCGGTTAAATCGAGGATCAATGCGATCACTCTTGCTTAAGTTACAGCGTTGGCAAAGAGTGTGGAGGTTACTGATGTCGTTACTCCCACCTTTAGCCAGGGGAATGATATGGTCGATGTGGAGCGAATTTGTTTGTACAGTATTTCCACAGCCCTGGCACTGGTGACAATCACGGTCTAGAACATAGTTACGCACCGCTGACGGTATTGTAATCGTAACCGTCCCTGGAACTCATATTGAGCTTAGTGTTCAACGAGTTTAATAGGGTTTCAGCTTCTACTTTGAGCGGTCTTTAGACCTGAAATGGCTGAAACAACCAATCTTCGTCAGATGCCAGGGACAGTTACTTGTAATCCGTGGCGTTTTACTCATGAAATATCATCAACATTATCTAAGTTGGTACGTCAAGAGTTTGACTGCCGTAGCCAATCAAGCGGCGACGCTTCCGGATCTGGTTCTTGACCTTCTAATGGGTCAGGCAAGAACTCAAGTGAGACATTAATACGAACCTTCCCCTTTTGCCAGCCACTAGAATTCGGCTGAAGCACCTCGCATTCAATTCCATCAGCAAACCAAGCATCTCTTCTCTCATCTTTATCGTTACCAATTGGAATTCTGCCTCGGCCTGAATCCCGAGTTATTTCACCTAGACGGCTTAGCCCTGAACCACGGAAAGCTTGATTGATAAGCTCTGAAAAATCCTTCTTCTTGAGCATGCTTGAAGAAAATGCGATCGCTGTTGCCCCATCTTCTAGCTGTTTAAATTGACGGTTATTTTCGTTCATGATTCCCTGTGAATGTGGATTGAAAAAGTTCTGTATGCTGATATTTCAAAATCATCTTGATAGATACATTGCCTCTAAGCTTTGAGAGGCAGATTTATCTTCTTCGGCTTCTATCTCCGTTAGAATTTTCGGAAAATCCAAGTCAGACTTGTGGATTTCAGGAAGCTTTTGTCGATCAAGATTAATCTGCTCTAAACAGAGGTTTATGGCAGAAATAGCCTGGTTATAAGCATCAATATTGCTTTGGACTTTAGCTTGCTGACACTGGATTGCCTTGATTTTCTCTTCAGCTTCTTTTTCTAGGGTTTCTGCTAAATGAATCCGGGCTTGATCATGTTGCTGTAAAATGTTGCTGGCTAATTCACCAGCACTGGGTAGCAAATGACTGATAAGCGTTGTATTGATAGCTGTGCGAAATGTAGACATGATTGTTCTATTCAGCTTTTGCTCGAAGTCTAACTTCAGCAATTGTCGGATGGAGGGTTCAGCCTCAATCATGCTGGTGTGGTCGTACCCTTGTGATGTCTGCTGAAGTGTTTGTCGTAATTGCCAAATTGAAACATTTCCTTCAGCATAGAATCCCGGTTGTTCTCTAACATAACGATCACACTCAACTCGTGCTTCATTTCGAACTGCGTGAACAACTCTCTCCTGAATCTGGCTTAAGCGCTCCTCAATGCCACTATCATTACCCAGTAATCGATAGAGATTCAGATAAAAATCCTGTTTGCGGATATGTTGCAATAGATATTGAAAGAAATTCACAATAACATCTTGGGCCGATTCCTCAAGAACACTTTCTAGGCCGTTGGCAAGATAATAGAATGCTTCTGCCAAAATTCCCAACAAAGGCACTACTGAATTACGCTTGTGGCTAGCCTGAGCTTGTTTGTAAACTTCAGCCACTGAAAATGATTTTAGAAGTTCATCCAGCTGCGCAAGCATGCGTTTCTGTAGTTTTAGAAAATAATCTTCAAAAACTTGATTGGTATTGCTCGCTACAACTTGATTGAGTTCTTGTTCAATGTATGTTTGTAGCTGATCACCTACTTGCTTGAGATCATGATTGAGCTGTTTTAGCTCCATGTCTTTCATGGCGTCTACATCATGAGGCTGGCTATCATAATGCCGCCAAGCGTCAATATAGGTCTTGCGTAGTGCAATGCAGATTGGCTGTAAGTCATCCGCCAACGCAGCAAAGAGCTGAGGTCGTTTCTCTTCCGTTAGATAGCGCGTAATAGCTGTACGAAAAACTTCAATACCGCTATCTTTGATTAATTGATCTATGAGTGGGGTGCCACATTCCGATAATATTCGGATGTAATTATCATTCGGTAACTCATACCCGCGTACCTCTGGACGGAGGTTAGTACCTACCAGTTTGCCGGACATACAATAGTTATTAAACTCTGTCACAAACAAAGGTGATTCCTCTTGCCCCTGCGTTCCACGAGCTTCTTCAGCAAAAATTGAATCTAGTCCAAACCGATCCCCTCGGTTGGTTTGTCTAAGCTGGCTACCATAAAAACCCAGTAGGCCACTGGTTTTATAAATTCGCGTTGTGTCCTGAAATTGATCGTGCAATAAATTCTCTAGTCGCTGCCGCAGCTGAGGATTGTACCAAGTTTTATCCACCCGGTTAAAGGCATAAAAAACGCGATCGCGAATGCCAGAGTTAGCCCGCATGGTTTCGAGCAGTGCGGTTTCTTCGCTGGTCAGTTCGCCTGTCTCAGCTGCCTTTAGAACACAAATAACGGCTGAAGTATCTGGGTCTTTTATTTTGTCGTAGGTAAGCTCCGCGTCACGCTTTACAGGCGCATCAATTCCGGGCGTATCAATTAAGATATTGCCATCCTTGAGTAATTCATGGTGACAGTAATATTCAATCCGCTTGAGCACTGCGCTATTGCTTCCGCGACGGGCATAACTGGCAGCTTCTTGAAGCGTACTAAAGTTAAATTGCTCCATCGGGTAAGTCGCATTACTCTGGGGTTGAATGCGATCACGGTTGTTATGGTACCCTTCAACTAATAATTTAAGAGCACTGGCTTGTTTAGCCAACTCGGAGCGATTTTCTCCCCCTTCCGCTTGAATGATGTCAGCACAATACTGCTGCATAAAGCCAAAGAAGTCTCGGTCTTCTAAATTCCCGCCACCTGAATACCCTAGCTGCTGACACAAAAGGTTAACTTGTTCAAGAATTTCAGATCTGCTCAAGAAAGTCAGCACCACCCGCTCCTGGTCAGGTTCAGCGTAGGCAATCTGACATTCTGTTCCTGTGGCATGTCCTTCAGCGCTGTAGAGTAATTTCCGCTCCAACAACGCATTAATCAACATCGATTTCCCCGCGCTGAAGGCTCCGGCAAAGACGATCTCAAACGTGGGGGAAACGACCTTGCGAAGAGAGCTTTGGACTGCGGTGATATCTTGCGATCGTAGCGTTGGTTCCTGAACCAACAATTCCAGGATGGTTTGAACCAGAGGCTTGAGCTGAGGTGTCATCGGGCAACCCTAACTTTTTCCTTAGGTTTCCCCATTCACTCTGTTAACCTTGCAGATGGCAGAAAAAGGTTTATTTCGGCCATTTTTCCCCTAAAAAATAAAATTTACGCCTCAGGCTTAGCGTTAATTAAGCGTGACACCTGGGGAGAATGCTAGGGTTGGCTTTTCGTTGAGGCCAAGGCCCCCTGCACCTTCACAAACAGTTGGGGCAGATAGCGGTAGAAGTGCTCATTCCGCAGTTGCATTGCATCTGTGGTGCAGCTGCCGCAATGTTCTCCAGCGGGCGGTATGGCAATGGCGCGTACCACCGCATCAGATACCCCCGCCCAAGGCAAATGGCCCACCGGGGCATTCAGGGAATAGGTTAGCTCCGACTCATTCAGCCAGTCGCTACTGATAAAGTCCGGCTCACTGCGGGGCGTGGTGAGTTTCCAGCCCACGCGATCGCGAAAAGCATTGACAGCGGCCTCCTCATTCTGAGGATAGGCCGCCTTCACCGCCTGCCAGATTCGTGCTTGTACACTGAGCCCAAATCGACCATTGCTGGCCTGGAGCCACGCCTGGTCAATGGCTTGGATGAGGGGTGAGGTGACCACCCAATTGGCGGGTGGCCTCAGCGAAACGAACTCAGGTGCGATCAGCCGTCGTGTTTCCCGATCCGCAGCGGCCCAGTCTTGGGCCTGGAGCAGTTGTTTCAGGGGCGCAATGGTTTCGGGAATGGTCTGTCTAGCACAGTCTTGGCGAAGTTGTCCCGCAGGATTGTCATTGACCGCCTGAGCTAATCTTGTGTAATTTAACGGGTTATCCAGACCCGCATCAGCGTGGGTTGGTAGAGAAGCGAGACTACCTAAAATGGCGCAGAGACTAGCCAGCAGAGCCTGGGCACAGATACCCTGGCGGAAACTTGAGCCGGAAAAACAAGCTTGACTCATCTATACAAGTACCTAGCTAAGGTGAGATTGAACCAGAGAAAGCGTGGAAGTCTTGCGATCGCAATGCGTTACTCAGAGGTCAATTCGGGTGCTGCCTCTGTTGGGGGCGAGCCGCTGCACCGGGTTAGATCGGGCGACAGGTTCCCGCCGCCGAGCGGACAAACTGACCCGCGCCTAGGTAGTGAATAATTTGGACTTGTTGCGGTTCCCCCCAGCTAGGACGCAGGCTAGCGTAAAGTCCATGCAACGACTCAGGTACCGTATAAATCCGCTTGCCATCATTGGGTTGACCCCGAAAGACCCCTGTAAAAAGGAGTTTTGCATAGTCAGCATCGGGAGCAATCTGCTCATAGCGATGCAGGCTGGTGGCATCGAGCAGCGTTTGCACCGTCCCGTTGCGATTTCGCCGCTGTACAGTCATCGCCAGGGTTGCACGGGAGAGGGTCTGGGGCATTTCTGGGGTTTTCTCGGAGAGACTACCCCAGAGACGATAGGTTAGGCGATCGCCCTGTCCTAGAAAAATTATGGCTTCACAGGTTGCTGCGTTGGCAATCCCATTGGCTCCAGCAGCCGGGAAAACGGTCGGGAATACAGCCGTTAGTCCTGCTGCGGCAAGGGTTGTGGTGAGGATGCGGCACAAATTCTGAAGCATGGTTCCGGTCTCCAACCTAGGCGTGCAGCGATGACCGTTGCTGTGATCTGCAAGGTCTGTTCTTAACCGAATTTAAGCACCCAAAACCACAGGTAACTGGGGCGGTTTCTGAATTTGATACCGCCTCGCAGGGTCGTGCCCAACCTAATCACTTGGCTCAATCCAGTCACTTGACAGAACTCTGACGAAGGTAGCTGCTTAACCCATCAACCAGGGTGACTAGCCCCAGCACCACGAGCAGCAGCGCCGATACTTCTGGGTACTTCAACAGGCGCAGGGCACTAATAATTTCCAGCCCTAGCCCGCCCGCGCCTACCGCACCCAAAACCAGGGACGCACGAAAGTTATATTCCCATCGGTAAAACGTGACATCCGCGATCTGCGGCCACACCTGGGGCAAAATGCTGTGGACAATGACCTGCGGCTCCGTCGCTCCGACAGCTCTGGCTGCTTCAACCGGGGCAATGTCGCTGAGTTCAATGGCCTCCGCAAAAAACTTGCCCATCATGCCCACCGAATGAAAGCCCAAGGCGAGGGTGCCCGGTAGTTTACCAAAACCGACAGCGGCTACCAGGATCATCCCTAGGATCAGTTCTGGGATGGCACGGGCTACGTTCAACAAGCTGCGGGCTCCATAGTACAAAAGCGGGTGCGGCGTCGTATTGCGAGCCGCGAGCAGACACAAGGGCAGGCATAACCCCACGGCGATCGCTGTTCCCGCTACGCTCATGGCCAGGGTATCGAAAATAGGCCATAGCCACTGGGGGGCACGGCTAAAGTCGGGTGGAAACATCTCGGTGGTCAGCTTGGCGATCGCGGGGATGCCCTTCACCATGCGCTCCAGGTTGAGTAGCTCAACGACCAGGAAGCTGCCGATAATCACGCCCACCACCACCAGGCGCTGCACCTGTTGCCGCCGCCATTGCTGCTCCTGCTGCTTCAAAATCGGGTCAAATGGCGGCTGGGGTAGAGGCATCGCAAAACTTCGGTGATAGACGAACTCCCGATGTTACAGGCAGGGCGATCGCGGGTTGGGGCCGTTGGGTTTTTTACTCCACGAGGGTGCCTAAATCTAGACCCAATTCGGAGCCAGCTTTGCGAATCCCGTCATAATCGCTGTCCTTGACCGCTGCAAACCCTTCTGCCTTGAATGGTTTGAGTACCGCATCCTCTTTCAAGGATAAAAAAGCAGCCCGAATTTTGTCCTTGAGGGCTGGGTCAAGATCGGACCGCATGGTCCAGGGATACTGGGGAATCGGCGCTGATTCCGCAATGACCGTAATTTTGCTGGCGTCAACAGTGCCTTGCTGGAGCAGGTCGTCAAAGATGGGGCGGCTCAGCCCGCCAGCTTGGGCGTTGCCATTTTGCACCGCCACCGCCACGGCATCGTGCGCTCCCAAAAAGACAGCTTCATAGTCCTGTCCAGACTTAAGGCCAGCTTCGGCGAGGGTTAATTCTGGAAAGAGGCGGCTGGAGGTAGACGCGGGATCCCCCAGGGCGACGGTTTGCCCTTTGAGTTTGGCGAGGGTCGTCATGCCAGCGGCGGTATTGCCAATGATGACTGAAGTGTAGGTGGTGGCCCCGTCCTTAAGGCGGGCGGCAAAGGGTTCGATATCGCTTTTGGTTTTGGCGAGGACGTAGGAGAGGGGGCCGAAATAGGCCAGGTCTAGCCGTTTGTTGCTGGCGGCTTCAATCATGGAAGAGTAGTCGGTGGTGACCACCAGCTCGATCTCTTTGTCGAGGGTTTCTTCGAGGTAGGTAGCCAGACCTTGGTTATCTTGAATGATGGTGGCTGCATCTTCGTCGGGGAGCAGGGCCACCACGAGTTTCGGTGGATCCGCTGCCTCTAGATTGCTGGGGTCAGTTGACTCAGAACCCTGACATCCGGTTAACGCAACCATGCCCAGTAAAACTAGCCCCGCCAGATTCCGATGCCTACTCGTACCCATCATGATGTCCTATGCCTGCCGCAAACGATACCCTTGCAATCCGTAAGTGTATCTGAATCTGGCCTCGGAATACTTTCATCAGCTGTTTGTTAAGGGTGCTTGCTCCGGTGTTGGGGGCAGGCTGGCATAGAGTTGGTGGAGCTGCTCGGCGTTGAGGTCGGTCGGTGGGCCATCAAACACAACGCGACCTCGGGCTAACCCAATAATGCGATCGCCATATTCGCGGGCGAACTCCACCTGGTGCAGGCTCAGCAGCACGGAAATGCCGTCCGTTTTGCAGATGGTTCGCAGCAGCGACAGCACACGATGGGCACTGACGAGATCCAGACTGGCGATC
>CAZXWR010000165.1:0-8748 GCA_964644325.1 uncultured bacterium | reverse complement strand
GGTTCTTCAGCCTACGGGTTTCGACAAAAGTTGTGGCTGAGATGCATGGATGAGGTGCATGCACCACCTAAACACCGATGACAGTCAATGACTTCATCATTCTGGATCATGAAAGAACTTTATTCTCGGGCTGTAAGCTAGGCCGTTACAATGATTAACAGTACTCACATGCTGCAATTTAGTTTTTGAAGGTGAGAGGGAGAGAGACTCGTGGCGCATACCATCGTGACAGACGTTTGTGAAGGGGTGGCGGATTGTGTAGATGCTTGCCCTGTTGCCTGCATCCATGAAGGCCCCGGCAAAAATACAAAGGGTACAGACTGGTACTGGATTGATTTTTCAACCTGCATTGACTGCGGTATCTGTCTTCAAGTTTGTCCGGTCGAGGGGGCAATTTTGGCAGAAGAGCGGCCTGAACTGCAAAAGACACCTGCCTGATCGGAAGCGAGCGGTCCTAGCGGTTGGTATACTTTTTTCTGAATTTGCCCGATGCCGCCAGATTTTTGCATCGGGCAATTTGATGCTGATAGGATGATTTGCGACCAGTACCCTCAGTTTTAAGCGGTGACGAATGTCGGATGATGTGTCTGGGCCTTTGCTGTCTGTGGAGTCTATCTATGCCGGGTATGTTCCAGGGCTGGACATTCTTCAGGGTACGAATATAAGAGTAGCTGCCGGTGAGCTTGTGACCGTCATTGGCCCGAATGGCGCGGGTAAATCGACCCTGGCAAAGTCAATCTGTGGGTTGGTGCCACCGCATACTGGGCAGGTGCGCTTCCAGGGCAAAAATATTGCCGGACTAAAGCCCAATGAAATTGTTACCTTGGGGATGTGCTATGTGCCCCAAATTGCCAATACTTTTCGCTCCCTGAGCGTTGAGGAAAATCTAGAGATGGGCGCTTTTACCCGTGCGGTGCCGCTGGGCCCCCTGAAGGATAAAATCTATCAGGCGTTTCCGAAGCTAGCGGAGCGGCGGCAGCAGCAGGCTGGAACTCTTTCCGGCGGAGAACGGCAGATGTTGGCGATGGGGCGGGCGATGATGCTCGACCCACAGCTCCTGATCTTGGACGAGCCGTCGGCAGCCCTCTCACCTATTCTGGTGGATGAGATTTTCGCTAAGATTCAAGACATTAATCAGACTGGAACCGCCATTATTCTGGTGGAGCAGAATGCCCGCAAAGCGCTGGCGATCGCCCATCGGGGCTATGTGCTAGATACTGGACGCGATCGCTATGAAGGGCCAGGGCCAGACCTGCTCCATGACCCCAAGGTGGCCGCGCTTTACTTAGGCGGGCATATGGCAGAAGACTAATTATCGCCATTCCCTCGGAAGATTGGATCGGGGCAAGCGAACATCAATGTTCCAGACAATGTTGATCATTGCAGGGCTAGGGCTGCTGGTGGGGTTGGTGTGGCTGCCCTGGATCTGGACAAGCATCAGACGCAAACGACTGCGCGATCGCCCTTTCCCCGCACAATGGCAGGCCGGACTTGCCGCAATGTTGCCTGTCTACAAGCGACTATCCCGCGATGAACGACAGCGCCTAGAGGGGCACATTCAGGTCTTCCTGCAGGAGAAGCAGTTCATGGGCTGCCAAGGCTTTCAGGTGACTGACCGAGTGAAGTTGGCGATCGCGGGTCAGGCCTGTTTACTCTTGCTGAATGAGCGGGGACAGTATTTTCCACGGTTGGCGTCGATCTTGGTTTACCCCACCGCATTTGTGGGCACCCAAGTCACCCCCATGGGGTCGGTCTACATTGAAGGGCGACAGGCCCGTAGTGGTGAATCATCCGGGAAATTTGGACTGGTGGTGTTGGCCTGGGAACATATCCAGGCTGACCTACAACAATGGGGCAGTGGCCACAATGTTGTGCTTCATGAATTTGCCCATCAGCTCGACCAAGAAGCTGGGCAGGCAGAGGGCGTCCCCATTCTCAAGCAGCGGACTGCCTATCAAAATTGGGCACGGGTATTTGGGGCCGCATTTTTGGACTTGCAATCAAAAGTGCAAAAAGGCAAAAAGACGGCCCTCGACCCCTACGGGGCCACCGCTCCCGCCGAATTTTTTGCGGTGGCGACCGAGACATTCTTTGAAAAACCGCACCAGCTCGCTGCCGCCTACCCAGAACTCTATGCCGAACTAGAGCAGTACTACCAAGTGCAGCCTAAGAACTGGCAGCGCACCCGATAACGCTAATGGCGATTGCCAGTGATGGGCCTGTGCCAGACCACACCCCGCTAACTGGCGGTCTGCGGCAGGTATGCAGGAACTGCCTTCACAGGAACTGGACGCTGCTGGACGTCATGGCGACTGGTTCGAGGCTTCACCCTGGGGACTGCGGATAATGGGCGAATGGGTGTACCCGATGACTGCTGCTGGCTAGGTAGGGTGTTTAAGGGCTTCTGCTTCAGCTCAATGTGCGGAAAATTTTGCCATGCCACGTTTGGCAGCAGATATTGTGCACCCTCTGGCGTTAACCAGCCCCGCGCAATTAAGAAACGAGCATCGTCCAACGTCATTAAGCCTGCTGCACCTTCAGGCTTGGACTGGAACTGGGGTAGCTGTACTTGAGACATGGACTCATCTCCCTGGAATATAAACCTCAAGTTGACTAAGCATCACTGGTGCCCAAGGGCAATGGTGAACTTAGCCAGTCATAGAATACTCTGCTATTTGTTTTTTGTACAGTTATCAAATGTGGCAAAGTTAGCAATTGCTAACCGTTGATGGCTTGAGTGAATGGGCCAGCCTAGGATCCTGACGGCCATAGACGTCATGGCTGCTGCCCAGTTCCCTCGATGATGCGTGGCTAGGATCGGGTCTGGTTAGGCCTGATTGGCGGAGCGTGTCATCTGAGTGAATTGCTGCTTGCACACCGTATTCATGATTCATGTTGGATTCCCCACTCGCAACTTGATGAGAATGCGATCGCGAGTGGGGAAAGCCCCAGCTCTGCGTAGTGGATACAAGCTCTGAATTCAAAGTATTTGCCATTTAGTTTGCAATTTGGCAAGAGTCCTCATAAGGCGTGAAAATGTACCTATGACTGTCTCGGCAAGACCGATTCCTTCAGAACTCCCTTTACTGGAGACCAAGCTCTACCTCCCCCAATGGTCTGCTGGCCTGGTCTCGCGCTCGAGGCTGCTCGATCGCATCCACCCGCAGCGCAAATTAACCTTGGTCTCAGCCCCGGCTGGCTTTGGTAAAACGACGCTGCTAGCGGAATGGGTGGCAGCCGTACCCACGGAACCGGTTGCCTGGGTTTCTCTAGACCCGAGCGATAATGATCCGGCGGTTTTCTGGCTCTATCTGACCACCGCTCTGCGGAACATTCAACCCAGCTTGGGGGAGCGATCGCTCTCGTTGCTGCAATCGCCCCAGCCACCGCCGATTGAGTCGGTTTTGATGACGTTGCTCAATGAGCTGACTGCGGTTGAAGCAGATATTGTCCTGATCCTGGATGATTACCATGCGATCGCCACCCAGGCCATTCATGACGGGATCGGCTTTTTGCTCAGTCATTTGCCGCCTCAAGTGCATCTAATGATTGCCAGCCGTGCCGATCCGCCCTTATCTCTGGCCCGTTTAAGATCCCACGGAGAATTGACGGAGCTGAGGGTGAGTGACCTGCGGTTCACGCCGGACGAAGCGGCCGCTTTCCTGAACCAAAGGATGGGATTAGAGATCTCGGCGGTAGAGGTGTCTGCTCTGGAGCAGCGGACAGAAGGCTGGATCGCCGGACTGCAGCTAGCGGCGCTATCCATGCAGGGACGAAAAGATCTGTCTGGCTTCATTGCGGCCTTTTCTGGCGATGACCGCTACATCGTGGACTATCTGTTGGAAGAAGTCCTGCAGCGGCAACCAGATAGCGTCCGTCGCTTTTTGCTGCAAACCGCTATTTTGGAACGCTTGAGTGGTGCTCTCTGTGATGCCATGACTGACCAAAACGACGGCCAGGAAATGCTGGCAACGCTAGAGCGGAGCAATCTGTTCATCATCCCATTGGATAGCAAGCGGCAGTGGTACCGTTACCATCACTTGTTTGCCGATGTGCTTCAGGCCCATGCCCTGACGGAGTGGCCAGAACGCCTGCCCAAGCTCCACAGACGAGCTAGTGAATGGTACGAGCAGCATGATCTGTTCTCGGAGGCAATTCATCATGCCCTAGCGGCCCACGATTTTGAACGAGCAGCCGACTTGATTGAGCCGGTGTGGCCCACTATGCGCAATCGTCAGCAGGAGGCTACGGTGCTGAGCTGGATGAAGGTGTTGCCTGACCCGCTGATTCGGGCTCGACCAATTCTGAGTGTGGCCTACGCGCTGGTATTGCTGAATGCTGGCCAGCTAGAGGGGATTGAAACTTATCTACAGGATGCTGAACGAGAGTTAGCACAGTTAGCGCAGGCCGCTCCGGGGAGTCCAGAGGCACAACGGATCGCGATAAACGAAACGCAGTATCGGTTTTTACCCGCCTCTATTGCCAATACCCGGGCCTATCTTGCCCAAGCGCTGGGCGATTTTGCCAGCACCATTGCCCATGCCCAGCAAGCGATGACGTTGTTACCAGCCGATGAGGGTTATGAGCGGGGCACGACCGCAGCCTTCCTCGGGCTGGCCTATTGGGCTACCGGTGATGTTGCAGCCGCGTACCGCTCCTTCGCTGGGGGAATGAGGGTATTTCAAAAGCTGGGCGGCACTCAGATTGTCGTGGCGGCTACCCCGATTCTTGCAAATATGGGTCTGGCCCAGGGGTGGCTGCAGGCTACGGTCAAAGCCTGTGAGCAGTCCTTACAGCTGTCGATGCAGAGCGGGTCGATTTTGCAGGGGACGGCAGAACTGCATCTGGTATTAAGCGAGATTCGCTACGAACAGGGAGATTTGGCGGCGGCGAGTCAGCTGTTGCAAAAGGGTGAGTCCTTACATGAACAGGTTTCGATATCGGGGGCTGACTATCTCTGGTGGCTAGTCAAGGCTCAGCTAACAGCGGCTCAGGGGGACTTAGACACTGCGCTGAACCAGCTTCAAGAGGCCGCACGGCTGTATCGGCGATCGCCCGTCCCGAATGTGCGCCCGATTGAGGCTCTAGAGGTGCGGTGGTGGTTGCGGCAGGGGAGGCTGGCTGAGGCACTGGGCTGGGTGCGGGAGAGTGGGTTGTCGATAGACGACTCGCCGAGCTACCTGCGCGAATACGAACACCTGACCCTGGCTAGAGTTGCGATCGCACAGTACAGGCGCGTTGGTCAAAGACCGACCCGCCAGGGTCAAGGCACAGGCGAAATTCATCGGGTGATTGACCTCTTGACTCGACTGCTTGCAGCCGCTGAAGCCCAGGATCGCACGGGCAGCATCATCAAAAGTCTGGTGGTTCTGGCTTTAGCTAGGGAGGCTCAGGGGGATGTTGAGGCTGCAATAACCTCGTTAGAACGGGCCTTACTCCTGGCCGAACCCGAGGGCTATGTGCGGATCATTGCAGAATGTGGCCCTCCGATGGCACGACTGCTGCAAGCGGTCATGACTCGCGGTATCACTCCCACTTACACCCAGCAGCTATTGACCGCGTTAGCAACCTGGGGGCAGCCACAGAATGACGCGGCTCCTGCTTCTGGCTTACCTACTCCCCAACCTTTAATCGAACCCCTTAGCCAGCGAGAACTGGAAGTTCTGCGACTACTCAGCACCGAACTGTCTGGCCCAGAAATCGCTCGTGAACTTGTCGTGGCCTTGAGTACCGTGCGTACCCATACCAAGCGGATTTACGGCAAACTCAATGTCACCAGTCGTCGGACCGCTGTGAAACGAGCCGTAGAGCTAGACCTGATTTGACCTTTGATAACCAGAAAGTCAACGGCCTTAATACCATGCCACATCTTTAATCCCGCAAGAGCAGGTTGATTAGGCTGCCCCTGTTGTGACACAAGTTATAGTTGACCAGCCGCAAAGATAGTCCCGGCTTGAAGTCGCAACTCTGGGAACGTTGAGGAAGTCAATGTGTTGTCTTGGCGAAACAGTTGTTTGTTGTAAAACTCACCCGCTAGACTGCAAACCGTAACGGTAGGTTGCTTAGGTTGGCCGATATACTCGCGGCCCCCTAGCCCCAGATAGTCAGTAATCCAATATTCAGGCACCCCAAGCAAGGCATAATCTTCGACTTTGCGGGCATAATCATTCTGCCAATTGGTACTGACCACTTCTGCAATGAGTTTTATGGCAGCACTAGATGTAAGCACAGGCTGAGTTTGCCAAAGGGGCTCATGGACGAGTTGAGTTGTGTCCAGCACAATCACATCTGGCCGAAAGGCCGTGTCGTCAGAGATGCGAATTAAGCACCGATGGGGAATTGTGTAGGGCAGATCCAGGCGATCGATTTCAACATTGAGTTTGCGTGCTAAAAAGCCAATGACCTGTTCATGCAGACCCGTCGGCTCCACGTCTGTTAATTCTCCATCGATAAGTTCATAGCGGTCTTGATCGCCATAATCGGCAATAAAGTCCTCCACACTGAGTAATTTAGGATTAGCCTGAACCATCGCTATACCCTGCTCATAGCCAACGATGCCATCGTAAATGTCTATATTCTAGGCTCTTGGTTCTATGTATCCCAGTTCTACCGTCTCCTATAGGCTTAGCTGGTTCCCTAGGTCTTCTGCAATGGACCCAAATTGGGCGAAAGCTCTGAGAACAATAGTCCTGGGCTCCGTTCACAAATCGCCCCAACACCACTCTCAGCATTTGAGAGGGTGATTGTACTGGACATGTTTACCTGATCATCCATATCGGGGTATTAGGCTGACGAATTTCCATCTAAGTCAACCGTATGAAGGGCTCAGACTGAAATTTTTATACCTAAACGCTCGTATCGGGGAGTTAAGTGGAATCATTCTCCCCAAATAAATGGTTAGGCAGCACAGGCCCACTTGCCCCCATCACTCAGATTCGCTTGGTAAGCTTCGCATGATCATAAAATATACAAGTATTAGTCGAACGAAGACTCTACTCGAGTCTTATTAGAGCTTCCTGGTAAGAAATGCAAAGTAAATGACATTAACAGACTAATGAATCTGGAATTAACAAAAGAGTAGATTTATGGAGCGAGACTTAGGAGGTTACTCTTGGATAGATTGCGAAGGTTAACCCTGAAAGGATTTAAGTCAATTAAAGCAATAGACCTTGAGTTAAATCCCTTAAATATTCTCATTGGAGCAAACGGAGCAGGCAAGAGCAATCTCATTTCGTTTTTCAAGATGCTAAATGAGATGATGGCTGGACGTTTTCAACAATATATTGGTACGTCAGGCCGTGCTCAATCCCTTTTATATTTTGGGCCAAAGATAACACTTCAAATTGAAGCAAAATTAGAGTTTGAAGTCTCGAATGGAGTGGATACTTATAGCGTAAGATTATTCCATGCTGCCGGCGATACCTTGATTTTTGCCGAAGAAATAATAAGCTTTCAGGAAATAAATTGGACTTTTCCAAGAACAGATGAATTAGGTGTCGGACATCAAGAAGCTAAGATTAGCGAAGCAGTAAGAGAAGAAAAAACAACAGCTAAGATCCTTAAATACTTGCTTGACCGTTGTCGTGTTTATCATTTTCACGATACTTCCTCTACGGCAGATGTCCGTCAATCCTGTTATGTTGGTGACAACAGATGGCTCATGCCCGATGCTGGCAATTTAGCTGCTCTACTCTTAAGATTCCGTGAAGATGATGGGCGTAAGGCTTATCAACGCATCGTTGGAACTATTCGACTTATTGCGCCTTTTTTCGATGATTTTGTTCTTGAACCAGATGCATCGCATCGTGTCATCTTAAACTGGAGAGAAACAGATTCAGATCGAGTTTTTGGACCACATCAGTTTTCAGATGGAACTCTGCGTGCTATTTGCCTCGCAACGCTTCTCTTGCAGCCCGAAGATGAACTTCCGAAACTTATTATTGTTGATGAACCTGAATTAGGTCTTCATCCCTATGCCTTAAATATCGTGGCTGATCTATTCAGTAAGGCAGCGCTGCACACTCAGATCCTTATTAGTACCCAATCCAGTTCCTTTTTGGATAACTTTGAACCTGAAGACGTGATCGCCGTAAATCGAGAGGGTAAAGAGTCAATATTTAAGAGATTAAATCCTGAAAAGTTGGAAATTTGGCTCGATGAATATAGCTTAGGCGAAGTTTGGGAGAAAAATATAGTGGGGGGGGGACCGCATTGATGGCGCGTCTTTATCTATTTGCTGAAGGTCAAACCGAACAGACCTTTGCTGACAACCTAATAAAGCCACATTTAGCCCAGCATAACGTGTATATGAACAAACCTGTACTAATTGCTCACGCAAAGAAGAAAGGGCGAATGCATCGAGGTGGTGGTCGAAAGTATAAACCCATGAAGAATGACATCATATGTTTTCTTAAACAAGATCAGGCGGAAAATGTATTTTTCACAACCATGATTGATCTGTATGCGATTCATTCTGATTTTCCAGGCCTGGACGAAGCTAAACTCATGAGCCAAGATCCATTTGCAAGGGTGAAATTTCTAGAACAAAAATTTGCAGAAGATATTGGAGATAGGCGATTCATTCCTTATATTCAATTACACGAGTACGAGGCATATCTCTTTTCTAAACCAGCTTGTTTTGAATATCTTAGTGCTGGAAATAACCAAGAAATTAAAGCACTCCAAGACGTTTTAGTAACCGTCCCAGGAATTTAACGAAGGTTTAGGGATTTTTGGCTAGACGTCCGG
>CAZXWR010000164.1:0-8837 GCA_964644325.1 uncultured bacterium | reverse complement strand
CCATCTACAAGGTCCTGGCCAACCGGGTCTATCGCGGCGAGGCGGTCCACAAGGGGGTGGCCTACCCGGGCTAGCATGCGCCGATTGTCGACGGGGCGCCCTGGAATCGCGCCCATGCCCGCATGGCCACCCCCGCCCGGAGGCGTGCCGCCACCACCCGCACCAGCGTGCCGATGCTGCTCAAGAGCCTGATCTTCGGCCCGGATGGCCGGCCGATGTCGCCGACCCACACCAAGCGCCGGGGCCGCACCTACCGATATTATGTTGCCCGGGCCGCCATCGAGGCCGGCTACGACACTACGCCGGTGACCACCGTCCCAGCGGGCGACGTCGAGGCCGCGGTCCTGGCCCAGTTGCAGAGCCTGCTCACCACGCCCGAGATGATCGCCCGGGTGTGGACAGCGGCCAAGGCCGAGAGCGAAGAACCGTTGTCGGAAGCCGAGGTCATCGGTCTGCTGGCCGACTTCGGCAGCCTCTGGCCCGAGCTCTTCCCGGCCGAGCAGGCCCGCCTCCTGCAGCTCCTGGTCGAGCGCGTCGACGTGCTCGATGACGGCCTCGAGCTCCGCCTCAGGGCCACCGGCCTCGCCAGCCTCGTCGCCGAGCTGCGTCCCCACCAGCGAAAGCACGCCGCATGAACCGCGAGCTCCAGGGCGACACCCTCGTCGTCCGCATCCCCATGCGCTTCAAGCGCCAGGGCGGCCGCAAGCGGATCCTCGCCCCCGACGTCAACGATCTCGCCCGCGACCGGCCCGCGCCAAACCGGATGGCACACTGGCCAAGGCCCTGGCCCGCGCCTGGCGGTGGCAGCGAAAGCTCGACAGCGGCGTGTATGTCTCGCTCTCCGATATCGCCACCGTTGAGATGCTCAGCCCGAGCTGAGTCAGCCATATCGCGCGGCTGGCGCTATTGGCGCCGAACGATCTTCCCGTCCGCAAGTGGCCCCTCAAGGATCTCGCCAACGCCACCCCGCTCGTTCGAGGTCGCGAATACAAGCTTCTGAGAAGCCCTACTTGCCCCGAGATACGCACGGGAAATGTAACGCCGCCTAGCGCCGATCCCCATGCCTTCTACCGACCAATCCACCTTGTCCAGATTCACGAGATATACAGTATCGAACTGAAGCCCGGCCATATACTCCGGCATGCTCAGGATACATTTCGACTTCGCGTATCTAAGTTCGCGCATGTCGTCGCGCGAAACGACGGCGACCACCTTGTCCTTGATCCTCCCAGCAGTCATGTAGATTTTGAATCTCGCTTCATTCATGCAGAGGATCGCCACCTGTCGGCCGCCTCCGGCCAAAACGTGCGCCCTCCGTTTCGCGTCCGTCAAAATTCCATCGATCATCTCGATGTCGGTCCCGAACTCCCAGAGTTCTGGGACCGACCCGCTATTCCGATTCGATTCGCCAACGTAGTCCGCGAACTCCCCCTCCAAATCCAGCGAAGGAAAGCTTGCATCCAGCCCGGCGAGAAGCTCGACGATTTGCGGCGTCGATCGGTACACTTTCTCAAGGTCAACATGTTGGGACTGCCCAACGCCGGGGTTCCGGAATCGCTTTGCGCCCATATTCAATGCGTTGTCTGACGTGCTCTGCTTGAGGTCGTATGCCATGAAAAGCGGCCACCTTCCGTCGACGCGTGCCCGCGTGGCGAAAAGATTGTGGAAGACCATCGCCTCGACTCGGTTAAAGTAGTGATACTCGTCGACAAAAATAGCATCAAAGCCGACAGAGTCGCGAAGCTGATCCCATTCGTGAAGGACGAGATATCTTTCGAAATCCGATATCATCTGATCCATACTCAGAAATTTTTCGGCGCGAAGGGCCTTACGGTAGTTTTCATAAAGCTCCAGGAGTAGCTCCCGGTCAGCCCTAGTTTTGAGCTCCATTTGCCAAGGCTCTCGCGTTACGGTAAGATAACGAGCGGCTTCATCCGTCCCCTTCCGGATCTTCTCGGCATCAAGAACGCACGCAAACTCGTTTTCGATTTCCTGTATTAAGTCGTCGGGCGGATTGCCTGCTTCAAAAATGACAAGCAAACTTTCGCATTGATTACGGAGCGACAACACGAAACGCGGATGCGATCTGATATCCTTGATCGCGTCGCGAATGAGCATCGCCTGAATCTCTCGGCCTTCCATCCCATCTGAAGAGAGCGGGGTAAGGCCCTTTTTCTCATAGCTTAGCAACTCTCGTGCGAGCTCGTAGAGCGTGCCAACCCAGAGCTTTGGCTTTCCGTCCACGGTTTCAAGTGATGACCATCGCTCCGTCGGATCGAGCGCGTGAAACATTCGCCTGAGAACGTCGTGGGCTAGAGCTGAACTGTGGGTCAGGAACGCGAACCTTCTCCTATTTTCGCCGTCGGCATCTAGGTAGACGTCCCTCAAGCACTTCACCGCCATCGCTTGAGTCTTTCCTGTGCCTGCCGCACCACGCAGGCGCACAGGCGCTGTATAGTCTTTTTTAACAAAGACTAACTGTTCTTCATTGAGCTTGTATTGGTACCATTCTTCTAGAGTTCCTGACGAACTGAAGTCGAGTTCCGCAGGCACCGACAGGAGGATTCCATACTCTCCGACAGTTGGCGTTTGTTCGTCGTCGTCCTGAACCAAAGCGTCAAGAAGCCCATCCTTGGCGCAATCGTAAACACTATAGTTAATCTCGAGCTCATTAAAGCCCTTCGTATCAGTCGTCACAGAGAAGACGAAAAGGCCATTCCGGTCGCCTCGCGGCGATTGCTCAAAGTGGAGCCGCGGCCCTCCGGGTCGCCGAGTCGGCGCGGCATAGATCGAAAGCAGTGATCCTTCACGATAGGGTTGCCAGGCAACCGGCAGGGAAATTGTCCGATCGAACTGCCGCATTGCCACACGTATTATTCGGCTCAAAAGGGCCGCCGAACTGATGTGAGAATTGAAGATTACCGCGTCCACGACGACAACGCCACTCGACTCGTCGTCATCGGCCGAAAATATATATATGATGTCATTGAGCTTAATTCTCCGAATGCCCAACGTGTTTTCAGGAATATCAAAAGTTTTGAACCAAGCCTCGTCGAACAGCGCGGAATCGAGTATAGAGAGTGCGGACTCAACGATGACAACTCCCCTATACGCTATCATCTTATTCCTCCAACTTTTTCTGGTCGACCAGCATTTGGGCTACAGCCCTGCACTTTTCCTCGAACGCTGGCGGCGATCCAATCCGCGAGAAGAGAAAGGCCATTTTCTGAACGATCTGGTACCTGAGACCGTCTGAGAACCGACCGATCCTGTAGAAGGCGTGCGGCTGATCGTTGATTTTGGCCTCTGCCAGCGATCGAAATACTTCGGTTTCCGGGACTCCCGAGATATCGCGAAGCCGCACGACGAACCCGTTAGGTATGCTACCTGGAATGCCTGGTACAAAAACGTAGTCCGCGAAGCCGCCCGGCTGCTCCAGGTAGCGCTTCGCCTCGTCTAGAATCTTCTCGCGCTTCTGCGAGAATGTCGCTGCGCATACTAGAAGAGCCGAAAGCCCGTTGCTGTTCGGGCGCAATGCCGCATCGATCGCGGTGATCTTCGCTCGAAGGCTGACGTCTTTTACGCTGAGGGAATCGATGATCGGATCAGCGCCCTCTTCCTGCAGCCATTGGAGCAAGTCCAGTGTTTCGAGACTGCGCAAATCGACATTTTTCCTCCTCAGCAGCGCGTTCAACTCATCGCAGATTGGGCCAATCTGTTTTTGTACCAACCTTGCAAGCTGCTCGGCTGCCCAATAGCGTTCGATGAAGCTGTCCGCAGGAATGATTTCCATCCAAGAAATCACGCTTGAATTTTTTTTCTGCACAATGTCGCAATCGGCATTCAAAATAAAGCCCCATTGAAATCTCTCGGCATCGTTCATTGGGACAGCACGGCGAATGATGTCACCCTGCATGAAGTTCTCGTCCTCTGAGACATCCTGAAGATGGCCAGCCATCAGGTTTTCCTCTTTCCCATATGCCGTCCATTAAAGCGATGATTGGGATCGCGTGGGGCAACAAATCCCTTCCAAGTCGAGACGCGGGTGAAGTCCGAAACCCAAAGCACGTTCGGGCGAGGTGTGTGGAACTGGCGGTTCACGCGGTCCGCCGGGCACGATGTCGACTTTTCTCGGACGCTGGTCTTAGCCACCTTGCCACGGACAGCGCCCTGGATGCCCAGAGAGTGCGTCAGCCGCTCGACGGCACAGCGGGTTACCTCGATGCGGTCACGGCCGAACGTTCGCCAGGTCTTGCGCGCCCCGCAGACCTCGAAATTCACTTGATAGACCCGATTGATCTCGGTGCGCAGCTCTGCATCGCGCCGGCTTCGTGCCGCGCCTTTTTGCGGGTCGTGGCGTCGCACGAAATGCGCGCGGCACGTCGACGAGGCAATCTGCAGCGTTCGGCAGATCGGCTCGACGCTGAGCGTCACGCGATGCTCGTCGATGAACGCGATCATGTCCCGAACTGGCGGTCGAGCTCCGCCTGAGCAAAATACGCCGATGCCTCGCGCAGGACCTCGTTGGTTTGGAGCAGCTCGCGAGACTCGCGCTCCAGCGCCTTCAGCCGCGCCCGTTCGTCGGTCGTCATGCCAATTCGCGGGCCCTGATCCCGCTGGGCCCCTCGCACCCATGCCGGAGAATCTGCGCCTTGAATCCGATCCTCGTCGCGATCGACGTGATTGCCGCCCATTCGGAAGGGTGTTCGCACCGGCGCCCGAGCACCGTCCGCACGGCCCACGCCTGCACCTCAGGTGGATATTTCGTCGACTTCGTTCCCATGGCTCCATCCTCCCAAGAGTTGGGACCTCCGGCAAATCTGGGGCGGTTCAAATCGGGCGCGCTACTGTTTACGCCTAAGTGTTGGCTACTGACCAAATATATGCGTTTCATATCGCGATCATCCGGATATCCGGGTCAGCATCCGGTATCCGCTGCATGCGGCCGTCGGCAGTAACAAAGACGAGATCGCGCTCTTTAGCTTGGGCACACATCCAAAGATCATTCTCATCAATTCCGAGCTTTTTGCCGGTCGCCTTGTCGACCCATTCCTCAATATACTTGGGGCGATCCTTTCGTAGCATTTTCGCCAGATATTTTTGCGCGATGCGCGCTTTCACGTCGGCGTAAGCGCTGGCAGTATGATGGGTGATATCAAGAACAGAATAAGCACGCGCCCGGGCGATCATTGCCTTAAGGGCCAATAGGTTGCCCTTGCCCATAACCTCCGCGAGCTTTGTCCCAAAACCTAGCTCAGCTAAAGCAACCGCAGAAATGAAGCGCGGATTATCGACGGGCAACGCCGCAAGGGACTGACCTTTATCAGCGTGGTGCGGATGCGTCGGATCAAGATAGATCGACAGTACCGTCGTATCCAATAGGAACGCATCCACCGGGACTACGCCACATATTCGCGAAGAAAGGTCAATTCTTCTTGGGGCAGTGGTTTAAACACCGACTGAACCCAATCCCCGCTGGCTACGAAACGCCCAGAAACGCGTTCTGCGAGACTCAGACCTGGCATTGGATAAGCCGCGTCCCAATGCTGCCACCGATGCGCAAGCGGCCGCTCCGCATCATTGAAAAACGTCAGAAGCTGACGTTCGAGCCTTAGCGGCAAGTCATATGCTTGCAGCACAGCCGAATCGATTTCAGTCAGAAGCTGTCCGAGTTGAGCATCATTGCCGGCAAAGGGCTCCGGATTTCTCAGCATTTCTTGATAAGCGGCGACTAAGTCACCGATCTTCCCAGGCAGGGTGACCGGAACGGGAATGTCGTCGACTACCGCTGTGCGAAAGCGATCTTTGGGAGAGAAAATTGCCAGGAAAGCGTTCGCCACGGCTCCATTCAGTACGGCACTCAAAGCCAGCATATCGGATGACGGAGCCGCACGCCTCGCACGCATCGCGAAGAACTGCTGCGAGCACAGCAACCCCTCTAGATCAGCGAATCCCCCTATGCACCATGGCCCTCTGCTCAACCGCGTCGCACTGGCAATAAGTTTGGGACTTGACCAGTCATGCGTCGCCCCGCAACGAAGATTCTCGCGGCGAAAATCAAGCCAGAGTTTTTGTGGTGGTAGGTATTGACGCAGTTGGCGCGCGTTGGCATAGCCAGCTCCATACCCAGCTAACTGCTCTGGGCTTATCGCTTTCGCCTGACTGTAATGCCATTCAAGACCGCGACGCGTCTCGAGGATCGCTCCGAGTTTCGGAAAACTGCGCAGATATTCCCAGAGATCGCTAAGTGGCGGAAGCCATAGCAGTCCGCTTGGCGTCGCATCCACTGCCCGCTCCGCTGCGCGTTGAACCGTAATTTGACCGGTTTTAAGAAAGGCGCTGCGATCGTACTCGGCCACTTCGGTAGAACGTATCCTAACCTTGTCATCGTCCGCACCACGCAGGTCGCGCGCGATCACTGCGGAGGATTCCACGTCGGATGCACCGAAAATGCCATCGGGCAGTTTAACGATTTCGACTGATCCGTATAGCTTTTCCAACCGTCTGCGCTGGTCGGCAAACTGTTGATCCATAATGAAAGATCGAGGAAGAACAAATCCCAGGGCGAGCGGTCTGGAGTCCAATGCAGCACCCAGCGCCGCAATTGCCTTAGAATAGGTTGTCCTCGCAATTTGGTAATTCGTACGATCAATCTTGCTGAACGACTCGAACGGCGGATTGCAAACGATGATGTTGGCAGCTTGAAGGCGCTCGGCCAAAACACCATCGGCAAATAGGTCGGTTTCTCTGACATGCCAGCCGTTCTGGTTGGGATAGTCAGCGAGAATGAGCGACAAGGTAGCTACCTCGCATGCGAAGGGATCGACCTCGTCACCAGAAATGTGATTGATCAGGAAATCGTGCTGTTGCTGATCCGTCCATTCGACCGGCAGCAAATCGCGTAAATGGCGCAGTGCCGAAACGAGGAAGACACCGGCTCCGGCAAAGGGCTCGTAGATTTTGATATCTTCGGGGCGGTGTCGGTGCAGTTCAAGCCGCTGGACGACATACTCCGCGACTTGTCGAGGCGTGCTGTGGGTACCAAACAACTTACGAGTCTCGGGCGTTACGAGCGTATTCTCGTAGACAAAGGCGAGGTCGTCCGACGAGATATTCGAAAAGCTTATGCCGGCGCGTAGATGTCGCCATGCTGCATCAAAGATTGGCGGCAGTGCAACGCTCGCGTTGGCCTCGATTGGCGCGAGCGCATAATAGTTTTTGATGCCGGCCAGCACCGAGCTTAGATCGTCCGCATTCCAGCCATCCGCATAGGGGTGGCGGCGGTCGTGAAGGACCTTGGCCGCCAGCAGGCGAAAGAGGACGCGAAACAGCGTCCGCACACTCAGCCGGTCGCCGCTGGGCGCCTTGCGTGCCAGCTCGAGGCTTTCGACTAGCAAGCGATCCAGTTTGACGTGAATCTCGCCTTCAATGGCGGGGAGAAGGCCTAGATCGACAAAATCGAGCTGATAGGCGGTCTCGGACGCACCGATCGATTTCGCCCGGTGAATCGCATCGGGATGCCAGTTCGCATGATTGCGCGCGAATAAATCGGCCACCTGGGCGAGCCTGACCTTTTCAATTGCACGCGGCGGAACGTCACTCCGCACCTGCCAAACTGTCACGTCGTCCTGCTCGATCACGAACAGAAGCGGTGCTCCTAACGCCCGATGCTCGTTTATGAGATCGACACTACTACGCCCCTCGCCGCTCACGACGGCGATGGCGGCAGACCGGTACGAGGGCGGAGTGCGCGTGAAGGCGGCGAGTGGAACGGTTCGCGTCGTATTGGCATCGCTGAGCACGTCCGCGAAGGCATAGTCGGAGACTATAGCCTCGGCACGGTAACCGGCGGCACGGACCAGTTGCACGATGCTCTCGACCGCGTTCACGGCCGGCGTCCGCCCGCGGCGGCCGTAGCGCCTACTGGAGTCGGCGGGAAGCGGAGCGACGCCTGACCCTCGACGTCGCTTGCAGCCAGGAGCTGCTCGCGAAGCCGCGACACGATGAGCCGCAGCGGAATCGTGATCGTCGGTCGATTGCTTGTATTCTCGGTCAACTCCGGCTGAAGCTGCAATTGCCCCTCCGACAGATCAACAATCAGCTTGGAGCGCTCGAGCGCGGGCCAAGGCGACAGGTTACACAGCTCGAACAGCGATCCGACGATTGGCGCCAGAGCGCCGACACGGACAGCCATATCGATTACGAGCGCCCGGATTACGGCGACTGCGACTAGGTCGCCCGAACTAAAGCAAGGGCTATGGCCACGTCCCCGGCGCAGCGGGCCGAGCGCCTTTTTCCAGTGGCGATAGGTTTCCGGAGCGATCGAAATCGCGCCTCGCAATTGACCTGGGGTGTAAAGAATTGTCACGAAACTAGCTCACGAACTTGTTGCGAACAACAAATTGCCGCATTTTTTCTCAAGAGGCAAGGGCGATTCCCTTTAATGTCAAAGCCAATGATGCAGCAGCCTTCGGACCGCCGATGACGACAGCCAGTACGTTGAACATTAAAGAGAATTCGATGCCGGAACCCGTCGCGCAAGCAACAAGCTTCGCAAAACTCACTAGAAGGCTCTACTGCCTAACCTGCTGATCGAAAGGAAAAAATATCGAGTGAACCGAATCGGCGAGGTGCACTGCCGACGGAGAAAACGGGGCGAAGAGAGAGAAATTGGCCACGAGTCGCGGAAGGCCGGGTCAACAGCCTAGTTGGAAAAGTCTTTTATTCCAAAGGGTTCTAGCGGCGACGCGCTGGCTGCGGAGAAGCCACACAACGGGAGCAACTGGCGGAGGGAAGGGAACTGCGGTCGAACCTTCTCTGGACCTAAGTCATTGATT
>CAZXWR010000163.1:0-8846 GCA_964644325.1 uncultured bacterium | reverse complement strand
TGCTGTCGGCGCGGACTGTCCTGCAACCCAGTTCCCAGAAACAAGTGCGCTGGCAGCGAATTGCCAAGGAAGCTGCCGAGCAGTCCCAGCGCCGCATTGTGCCAGAGGTGCAGGCGGCCTGTTCTTTCGCAGATGCCCTGGGCCTGATGCAAGAAGAACCGTTCCGACCCTACCAGCAGTTGATGGGGGTGACGGATGGGGCGATGCCGCTTTGGCAAGCGATAGATGTACCTATCGCGCATCCGGGAAGGCAGGGAGTGTTACTGCTCATCGGGCCAGAGGGCGGCTGGACGCCAGAAGAGCAGCAGCAGGCGATCGCTTCAGGGTTGACCCCCGTCTCTCTGGGGCAACGGATACTGCGAGCTGTGACGGCTGCGATCACAGCGGTTGCCGTTGTGTCCACCGCCCTAGAAGCGAAGGAGAGGGTGAACTGTCCCGCATATGACTAGGGCGATTCGGCTTTGTGCCGACTCAGATACCGTAATCGAGACCCAGATTTAAAAATCCCATTGAAATCCCATTGACTAAAAAAGAGGAGTAAGTAGGGCGTGATCGAAGCAATTGAAACCGCATTTCAGCAAGGCCAGTATCCTGAGGCCGAACGGCTCATTCAAGATCTCGAACCGGATAACCCTTGGACAAAGGTCTATGGCGCCCAGCTCCAAGAAGCTTACAGTCAGTGGGATCTCGCAGAACAGCAATATCGCGATCTGCTGCGTGCGGGGTATGGGCCGAAAATTGCCATTGCGGCGCGCAACGGTCTGGCTCGGATTGAAGCCCACCACCAAGCGGCGCGAGAACAGGCCATTGAACAGGCGATCGCGCAGCCTGAAAACCAGACCCTCGGCCTCCTCATTCTGGAACCTGTTGCTCCTGAACAGCAGCAGCAGGCGGCACTGCACCTCGCAAAGGTGATGAAAATTGACCCCTACTCCGCGCGGCTTGCCCTGCCGAGTCGGGGCTTAAGATTGTTTCGGTCTGGCCCGCTGGGCGAACTGGAATACTACGAACAGCAGCTCAAAACGGGGGGCGTGCCCACGTTTGCCGTGTCCCTAGCTGACCTCCAGGCGATCGCGGTGTACCAGGTTTGCTACTTTGAAACCCTGACTTCCCCGGTTCAGGTTGTCCTGCATCCTACTGCCCAAGATGCAACGCCAGTCAATCTCACCTTTGCCTGGAGTGACGTACAGCAGCGGGTCGAAGGCCAGCTGCCCATTTTTGAAGAAGTGGTTTACCGCGATGCCCGTGGCAAACTGAAGCGCAAAGAGCAGACTCAAGATCATGCTCCCTTCTGCGATCTGCACCTTGGGCGCCAGAACTGTATCCTGCGCATTTACGATGGCGCGTACCACTTTCACCAGGGTGCCGTGCTCAATCCAGCTGCCCCTAAAAATAGCCTCAACCAAAAAACTTCTTGGGCAAACTGGCAGAACATGACCCACCTGATCCAGCAGCAGCTTCCTGGCCAAGAACCTTGGTCTGGCTTTGAAACCTTTGCCGCCACTGCCTTAGATCACGAAGATATTCTGGCCAAGCTCCCGGCCCACGTTAATTTATTCCGACGTGCAGAAAGCTTCTGGGATCCTGCTTTTCACCTCTACAGTGCTCTCTTATTTCACCGACATTTACGTTCTGCGCTCTGAGGTACAACGCCCCGTCCTCTGCCTAGCTCCTGGTTATGGCTGAGCCAGCCCCGCTGCTCTGCAAACGGGTTTTAGGAGATTGCTATAGACTAAATAGTATGTTCAAGGAAGTGTCACGGCTGCCTGGGCGATCGCCTGTCAGCGGCACTTTCGCTCCATTTGTTGAGTCTGTACCTGCAAGATGACCGTGTCTGTCTCGCGTTGCCCCGTCCCGCCCGATCAGCAACCCCTGAACGAGTTCAAGAGCCTGCAATCTTCCTGGTTCTTTGGCTGGTCTAATGCGCCGCTGCCGAAATTTATCGGTCGGCTGCTGCTGCTGTGGAGCCTGGGTTGGGTATTGATGGCCCCCATCGCCGCCACCAGTTTCGACCCCGCTGACGCCCTCGGACAGTACCTCTTGATGGGCAGTGGTGGGGCCTTGCTGCTCCCGCTTCTGGTGCTCACACGACTCTATCTGGGGTGGGCCTACGTTTTTCGGCGTCTCCACGACGAGACCATCGTCTACGAAGAATCGGGCTGGTATGACGGACAGTCCTGGACAAAGCCACCCGCCGACTCTCTACAGGATCGACTCATTAGTAACTACCAGGTGCAGCCAATCCTCCAGCGACTGCGCTATTGCTTTGGCTGTACTGGGTTACTGTGTATTGCTGGCACTACACTCTGGGCGCTACTCTAAGGCAGAGCGATTCCCACGAGTTTTCTCGGGGAATTGTGGTCTTGCGTCTGTTTTTGATCTCTTTATTCCATACGGTAGGGCCATACCCATGACGATGGGCAAACGTAATCATAGTGCAGCCATTGAAGTGCATCTGCTGCGGGAAGGCATCGTTGAGTCTTGTCACCAGGCCCAAGCCGTTGTTTGTGATGATCGCGGCCGGGTCTTATCCGTGGCGGGCAGCGATGAAACAACGTCCTTTGCTCGCTCAACCTTGAAGCCTTTTCAAGCCCTCATTGTGACCAACAGCGGCGTGATGGAGCGCTTTCAGCTCAGCGATCGCGATTTGGCCATCATGTGTAGCTCTCACAAGGGCACCATTGAGCAAGTGCGTCAGGTCTTCAATATCCTGTGGCACTGCGATTTAGACCCCAGTGCCCTGCAATGTCCTGTCCCCTATCGCGGGCGCAGTCCACTCCAGTACAACTGTTCTGGGAAACATGCCGGGATGCTCGCGGTTTGCCAGCTCAGTAAGTGGCCGCTGCAAACCTACATGCAGCCTAATCACCCGATCCAGCAGCTCATTTTAAGTAAAGTTGCCGATCTGCTCAAAATGCCGCCCGCCGAATTTATTGGGGCCCATGACGATTGCGGGGTTCCCACCTACTTGATGCAGATTGGCCAGATTGCCACCCTCTTTGCCAAGCTGTCCTCTGGCGATAGTCTGACCATGGAGCGTGTAGTGCGGGCCATGGTGCATCACCCCCAGCTCATTGCTGGCCCTGGCGAGTTCGATACCGAACTGATGGAGCTGACTGCGGGTGAGCTCGTTAGTAAAACGGGTGCTGAAGGGGTGCAATGCATTGGACGCATCGGTGAAGGGATGGGTCTGGCCATTAAGGTCATGGATGGATCAAAACGGGCCAAGTACGCCGTCGCAATTCAGCTTTTGAAGCAGCTGGGCTGGATCAGCCCCACCATCGCTGAAACCCTCTCGGAAAAGTTTATGTGCTTGAGTCCCTTCAAGCGTCTGGAAGTTGTCGGTGAGCTGGCGATGGCTTGAGGATGAATGCTTCTGGTTCGTAGTGCTGCCCTGTTTCACCTGACTGCATAATGACTGCACGCAGGGCAACTCACTTCCTCGGCCATCCTCAGGCAAAGATCAGAGAGGGCTCATCTTCGGCAACATCAGCCGGAATCCCCAAATTAAACTGTTTTTGCCAGGCCATGACAATCGTGCCGGACAAAACACCCGCTGCCTTGGCTAACACCTCAGTGGGGATATTCCGCACCTCGTCCACCCCAAACTTTGAACAGAGGGTGTTCAGCATATCAATGGCTCGCACCAGTGGCACATCGGACTGACACAGCATCTGCATGGTCTCAATATCTGCAATGCGGCGACGGAATGCGTCCTGACGCTCATCCACGGTGGCGGGCACCGTGAACTCAACAGCACCCAGCGTGTAGATGGTGACACAGTCAATGTCAAAGAGACCGCCAATGGCTGAACCTGGGCCAATAAATTCGGCAAAGTAGGGCTTCTGGAGGATAATGCCCGTGCCGGGTTGATCCACAACTGCCAAAAGCTGGCCGCTTTTGAGCAGTTCAATGGGCTGGTTATTTTTTTGAGTCATAGGACAATCATCAACCTGATTTATTAACTAGCGTGAGCAGACCCGATAAGTTCTGAGTTCTACTTAACGCTTTATCCGTACGCATAAACGATCTTGATTCTAAGGTGTACCGTCTTCCAGCTTCATTCCCCCGAGCACTTCCTGCTACTGAAGCGGTTGGTCAATCATCAGTTCCCTGAGAGTTTTGAGTGGATGTGGCAATAGCCAGGGTCAGTGACCTCAACCCGTAAACCCCCCAGTCCCCAGAGCAACTCACTCGCTTCACCAGCCACTCACTGCACGAAAAATCGTTAATTCATGCAGCTAAGTTTTGCAACTGACCCGCTGCGGAACACCTTGCAGTGGCATTCAAGCTGTCCCTATTCTCTGAGAATGCCCTTGGAAAAGCTTCCGTGAGAACACTGGAAAAAAATTTACGTAATTCTACGGGGTATTCCAAAATGTCACGATATCATGACATTTTGCCGTAGCCACCGCCTCCCGGTGTGGCGATCGCGATACAGTCCCCCGCGTTGACCTGAAGCACGGTACGGCCTGGGAGGGGCTGTGGTGGTAGATTTTGAGCAGGTTCCAGCCAGTTTTGCCCCAGGGCCCCCGATTCCCCACCCTTGAGGCCGAAGGGAGCAATCTGCCGCTGGCTCGACAAAATTGAGACGGTCATCGGCTCTAGAAACCGGAGCCTGCGGATCACGCCATTCCCCCCGTGATAGTGGCCCCTGCCGCCGCTGTTGGCCCGAATCGCAAACTCTTCAACCAGTACGGGAAATCGGTTTTCGAGGACTTCTGGATCCGTGAGCCGAGAGTTGGTCATGTGGGTTTGCACGGCGTCAGCTCCGTGGAAATACGGCCCCGCGCCAGCGCCGCCACAAATGGTTTCGTAGTACTGGTACTGATCTGTGCCGAAGGTTAGGTTATTCATGGTTCCCTGGGCGGCGGCCATTCTTTCAAGGGCACCCCACAGGGTATTGGCGATCGCCTGGGAGGTTTCCACGTTCCCGGCGACGACGGCAGCGGGATAGCGTGGATTGAGCAAGCTGCCTGCTGGGACCTGAATGTTGAGGGGGCGCAAGCAGCCTGCATTGAGGGGAATGGGTTCTGAGATGAGGGTGCGGAAGACATAAAGGACGACGGCCTTGGTGATAGAGAGGGGGGCATTCAGATTGCTGGGCTGTTGCGGGGAGGTGCCGGAGAAATCCAGGGTGGCGGTCCGCTGAGCCGGATCCACCGTGATCTGAACCTGAATTTGGCAACCGTCATCCATAACCGAGATAAACTGTCCGTCTTGCAGCTGGTCGATCACCTTTTGCACTGCTTGGGCGGCGTAATCCTGAATGAACTGCATGTAGCGCTGCACTGGGTCTAGGCCGTACTGTTGCACCATCTGCTGTAGCTGGTGTGTGCCTGTCTGGTTGGCTGCGAGCTGCGCCTGTAGGTCAGCCAGGTTTTGGCTAGGATTGCGGGCTGGGTAGTCGCCACTGCTTAAAAGCTTGAGGATCGCTGCGGTTTGGACAACGTTTTGCTGCACCAGCGCCATCGGCGGGATTAAAACGCCCTCCTCGGCGATATGGTGACTTTCAGAGGGCATAGACCCCGGCGTTAGGCCCCCAATGTCGGCGTGGTGTCCGCGGGAGGCCACATAAAAAACGGGTCTCTGGCCCTTTGCGTCCAGCGTCCTGGGCTCAAAGACTGGGCTCACAACCGTGATGTCAGGGAGGTGGGTACCTCCCTGGTAGGGGTCGTTGAGCAGGTAAGCCTCCCCAGGCTGCATGCGATCGCCATAGTGCTCCAGGATGGTTTGAACGCTGTCTCCCATGGAACCCAGATGGACTGGGATGTGGGGTGCATTAGCGACCAACTGTCCGGCACCGTCGAAAATGGCGCAGGAAAAGTCAAGGCGTTCTTTGATATTGACGGAATAGCTGGTGTTCTGGAGGGTGACCCCCATCTGCTCGGCAATGGACATTAAGCGGTTGTTGAACACCTCCAGAAAAATCGGATCGGGAGCATTATGGCTCGCCGCAGGTCCCGAAACTGCTGCTGCCGTGGCGGTGGCGGGTGGGGTGCTGTTGGCTGCACGGGTGAGGCAAAGCTGGCCATCGGCGGTCAGCTTTGCCTGCCAGTGGGGTTCGATGACCGTGGTGCCCGTGGGTTCAATGATCAAGGCAGGGCCAGTGACAACAACATCGCTGGGCAAGTCTCCGCGCGCAAACACTGGGGTCTCTCGCCACTGATTGGCTGTGTACATCGAGATGAACTCAATGGGCTGCCCGTTGCTTTTGGGGCTGGGCGACGGCTGAAAGACAGGGGCTGCCCCCCCCACGGCCTCAATCAAAAGTGCTTCAATCACCAGCGGGCGGTCAGCCAGCGAGAACCCGTAGAGGGTCTGGTGTCGCTGATGAAATTCAGCCTGCATCGTTAGCGGGTCAGCCCAGGCAATGCTGAGGGGGGCATCGCTGCCTGCATCTCGGACATAGGCCTGACCGTGAACCTGGCACTGTTCCGGTAAAACGCCCTGCTGTGCGAGTTCTGCCATCACAGTATCCGTTAGCTGCTGCACGAGGGGCTGTAAATCCTGACAATAGGCGGCGGTCAGGGGTACATTCACCGTTTGCTGACGGCTGGCCCTCAGGTCTGCTAGCCCCATGCCGTAGGCAGAGAGTACCCCTGCGAAGGGATGCACCAAAATTTGCGGAATCCCTAGCACGTCGGCGATCGCACAGGCATGCTGCCCCCCGGCACTCCCAAAGCAGCACAGGGTGTATTGGGTTAAGTCATGTCCCCGCTGCAGCGATATTTTTTTGATGGCGCGGGCCATATTCTCAACGGCAATGGTCAGAAAACCCTGGGCGATCGCCTCCGGGGAGCGGTACTGTCCCGTGGCGATCGCCATTTCCTGAGCCAGATCCGTAAACTGCTGGTGCACGATGTCGGTATCCAGGGGTTGATTGCCAGCGGCACCAAACACCTGCGGAAAAAACTGCGGCTGGAGTTTCCCCACCTTCACGTTGCAGTCTGTGACGGTGAGGGGGCCGCCCTGACGATAGCAGGCTGGCCCGGGATGGGCACCCGCAGACTGCGGCCCGACCCGCAGCTTCGCCCCGTCAAAGGTCAAAATAGAGCCGCCCCCCGCTGCGACCGTATGGATATCCAGCATCGGGGTGCGCAGCCGTACCCCGGCCACCTCTGTTTCTAGAACCCGTTCATACTCGCCGCTGTAGTGGCAGACATCCGTGGAAGTGCCCCCCATGTCAAAGCCCACCAGCTGTTCGACCCCGGCCATCTGTGCCGTTTTGACCGCCCCTACAACACCGCCCGCTGGCCCCGATAGAATCGTATCCTTGCCCTGGATGTGGGCGACCTCTGCGAGGCCACCCTGGGACTGCATCACCAGGAGCCGGGTTTGCTTGAGGGTCTCACCCATCCGATCTAGATAGCGATGCACCACGGGGGACAGGTAGGCATCCACCACCGTGGTATCGCCCCGGCTGACCAGCTTAATCAGTGGGCTCACCCGATGGGACACCGATACCTGCTCAAAACCAATGGTTTGGGCGATCGCCTCAGCCTGCTGTTCGTGGGCCGGAAAGCGGTAGCCGTGCAGCAGCACAATCGCGCAGCTGCGCAGACCCGCATCGTAAGCCGCCTGTAATGCAGCCCGCAGTGCAGCCTGATTTAGGGGTTGGCGTTCTTGGCCGTCCGCCCCATAGCGTTCTTGAGCCTCTATGACCCGTTCATAGAGCATTTCCGGCAGCACAATCTCTTGGGCAAAAATATCGGGGCGATTTTGATAGCCAATCCGTAGCGCATCTCGAAACCCTTGGGTAATCACCAGAACCGTTGGGGTGCCCTGCCGTTCCAGGAGGGCATTGGTGGCAACGGTCGTGCCCATTTTGACACTGGCGATCGCCTCAGAGGGAATGGGCTGATGGGCCGCGATGCCCATCAGGTCGCGGATCCCCTGCAAAACAGCATCATCGTAGGCACTGAGATGTTCAGAGAGCAGCTTGTGGATTTGTAAAGTGCCATCGGGGCGACATGCCACAATGTCGGTGAAGGTACCACCGCGATCAATCCAAAACTGCCATTGCTGTGGAGTCATAGATACGTTCAAGAAAGGGGATTTTAAGCCAAAAACGCGGCTTTCTTGGTTCAAAGTATATGGTCTTCACCATCCCTTGGTAAGATTGTCCAAACATGGATGCCCTCTCACCATTCCATTAGTGTGACGCCGCCCTATGACGACTCCCGACCCCATTTTGCCGCCAGACCAAGATCCGCATCAGCCGCCAGACGCGGATGATAGTGCGCTGTGGGAAACACTTCAGTCACCACCCATTGCGGCTGGGTCAGAACGGGTTGAGTCTGAGCCAGACCAAGTCTTAGCCTACCCGACGCAAGATGAAGATCGGCTCTATACCGATGAGTTTATCCGCCAGAATGAGACGGAGTCGCGGCTGCTTCTGGTGAGTTTTGTCACGGCTGGGCTGATTATGGTCGGGTTGGGGATCTGGTATGTCCTGTCCCAGGGGCAATCTGATCCCCAGCCGCCCGCCCCCATTTCAGTGCCGGAGCAGCCCCTTGCCCCCCTCCCTGGCTCAGAATTGGCTCCCCCGGTCAATCCGCTCCCGACCGATGCCCCGCAGGTGCCGCTGGTTCCGGAAGGATCGACGGACAGCCTCGCGCCCCAGACTAGCCCCGCGCCGGACACCGTGAATCCGGAGGGGGCCGGGGAGGTCACGCCCCCGCCGCCCCCGCCCCTGCCGACTGAGGTGCCGACCCCAGAAACAACTGAGGCACCTCGTCCTGAAACGACTGAGGAACCCAGCTCAGAAGCCCCGGAATAACGCTGGCGCAATTCTGCCTCAAAACCAGCGGATTGACAGGATACAGACATGATGAAGGTGTTAA
>CAZXWR010000162.1:0-8891 GCA_964644325.1 uncultured bacterium | reverse complement strand
TTAAAGGTGATTATGACCTAGAGCGTTTTACATTTAATTCCGCCTAGCTACTTACCTCGTTCTCAGTATTTAAATTTATATTTATTATCGAGGAAGAAGTATTATTGCATTCTTGAAACTGGTGAAGATTAAAAATTTTCTATAGATGCTCCACGTCATGGATGTTATTCATTAAAATTGGGAGTAAGACTAACCGATTGATGATCATCTTCTTTCCTGAGCATTTAGAAGCGCGTTTTGGAATTGGCGTTCAATATTTAACCCTATACCTTTTCATTAACCAAGAAAATCTTAAGTATCCGCATAAAACAGGACAAATTTTAGCCGCAAATGGACTCCAAGCTCTTATGGGCTACAATCCTCTGCGAGTGAACCGTTCCGCCTTGAGTTGACACCTAAAATCTTTATCTAAGTTTAGATGGCAGAAATTGGGTCGGCAATTCTCATGGCATTGATACTTTCTCTATTTACAGTACTCCGAATCACCCTAATTTCATCAAAGTATACTGTCATCTTCTTTCTTTGAGTTCGCCGATAAATATCAAAATCAAGGCTAGAGCTACTATTTGTAGGATCTTTGAGGGCGCCATATCCAATCCAGCCATCCCATTTATAGCTGGACGCTGGCTCACTATCACCTTGATTTGGCTGTACTGGCAAGCTCTTTCCGTTCACCCAAACCTGCAAAAAACCTTTGGAAGAAACTGATCTACTATATCCGTTAGTTTTTATGCCCCAGACAATTCTGTAAAACTCCGCTTTATTTAGAACGGTCGAAAAAGGTTGACGCTCACTTAAAGCTGATACCGGATCGCTGGCAGGTCCCCAGCGAACCCAGAAAGTCGCATTTACTTTATTTATATCTGAATGAGGCGTGATGTACATTGACACAACGGGGCTGCCCGATCGCGGACTGGCACTATCTTGCCTAAGCTGTGCCAATACACAAAAACTATTGCTGCCAACGGGTGATTCAAAATACTCAGGATCTTTTGGGTCTAAGGACTTACCGAGTTTCAGTGCGAACCCAACATAGCGAATCTGGCCAAAATTAAATACATACTTTCCTCGCTTATCCTTACTACCAGCATTTAATGTCATGACCTCGATCTTTTGAGTGTTATTGCAGCTTAAGTTCGTACCGCTGAGATCACTCAAACTCAAAGCAAGCGAACCACGTCCTTTGAAGACGTTGACTGGTCTACTTTCTATCCAGGAACGACCTGCCAGTCCTTTCCAAACCTCCCAAGCCCCACCTTTTTGAGTGACTTTATTGAAATCAGAATATCGTTTTTGGATTTTTTGGTGACCACATTCATCTCTTCGAAGACCACCACGCTTTGTTATTTTTTCAAAACTGTTGTAATAGATAATTTCGACCCCATCTGTGAGGCCGAACGCACTTGAATAAATTAGAAAAGGTAATCCTACCAGAACATAAATGAGGCTTTTTCTCATGGACTCAGTTCTGACTGCACAAATTCTTCAACCTCATTATTGTTAGTAATGAATCAATTTCCCTTAGCAAAACTAGTTCTGACTTACTTGGCTTGGCAATGGGCCGGGTTGAACTGCGATAACCATGCTTGACCCATTGCGCCGCACTTCAAGGGAAAGCGACTCGCCAACTTTAGTATTCTCGACGGATTGCTGTACTTCACTGGCTTTGCTGACCGTTTTGCCGTCAATTTTCGTGATCACATCTCCGGAGCGAATTCCGGCCTTAGCCGCAGGTGAATTGGGCAGCACTTGAAACACCAAGATACCCTTATCCTCTTGTACCCTGAGGGGGGCTCTGGGATCTGCGTTTATTCTTTGTTTAAGTTCTGGGGAGAGATTCGCCATCCGAATCCCTAAAAATGGGTGATCCACTTTGCCATTTGCAATGAGCTGATTGGCAATGCGTTGTGCTGTCTTAATCGGGATGGCGAAACCCAGGCCCTGAGCCCCCCCAATGATGGCAGTGTTCATGCCGATGACTTCACCATACTGGTTTAACAGCGGGCCACCGGAATTACCGGGGTTAATGGCTGCGTCGGTTTGAATGAAGCCAACGCGCTTGTCTGGAACGCCAATATCACCGCTTGTTCGTCCTGTAGCGCTGATAATACCAGCCGTAACAGTATTATCTAGACCCAGGGGATTCCCAATGGCGATCGCCCATTCACCGGGGCGCAAGCGATCGGAGTTGCCAACCGTGACTGTGGGCAGGTTCGTGGCTTGAATTTTGATGACAGCCACATCAGTGATCTGATCCTGACCCATCACCCGGCCTTGCAGGGAGCGTCCGTCCTTGAGAATCACCGAAACGGTATCGGCGCCAGCCACCACGTGGGCATTTGTGAGCACTAACCCGTCATTGCTGATAATGAAGCCCGACCCAGTTCCTTGCTCCACGCGAGTGCGCGACTCAGGCACTTCACTCCCAAAAAACTGACGAAAAAACGGGTCGTTAAAGATAGACGGCACGCGGGCCCGTACCGTTCGAGAAGCGTCAATACGAACCACCGCTGGCCCTACTTTTTCAACGGCTCTTGCAATGAAGTTGGTATCTGAGCCGCCGGGGAGCGGTGCTGGCAGCTGAGCGAGGCTCGGTTGGGGCAAGAGCGATCGCCCAGGAAGCATTTGCATCCCAGCAAAGGTGCCCAGCGCACCCACTAATAAAACCGACAGATAAGTGACTGATTTTTGAGCGGATGATTTTGGGGACATGGTGGGATAGGTTAGGAGTCGTTAGGTGAATCAAAGAATGATGGTAGAGATGCCAGAATGTTTCAGCTAGCTGTTAAACCCTGCTGGCGTAATCAATGACGGAACGTTTAACGGTTGACCAGAACGTCCCGTTTAACGTCGGAACCGCTTAACTTTTGCATCCCTTAATATAGGGCTAGTGTAACCAATCCTGGCCGTTTCCTGCTGAGAGAAGGACTCTAGCACTAGGACGTAGGTCAATGACGGTAATATTCACTGCTAAGTTTCTGCGGATCGGTAACCATGACCGCTGACATAACGGATCAAACGCGGCAGGCCGTCTATCAAACCCTGCGACAAGTTTGGGGGTTCCACAATTTTCGACCGCAACAGGCCGAGATGGTTGCCACGATTCTCGGCCAGCAAGATCTGTTGGGGATGCTGCCGACAGGGGGTGGAAAGTCGCTATGCTTCCAGCTGCCAGCACTGCTCCAAGACGGTCTGACCCTCGTTGTTTCACCCCTCGTAGCCCTGATGGAAAATCAGGTCGCCGATCTTGAGCGGCGGGGGGTTGCAGCCGCACTGTTCCACAGTGAGCGATCGCGTCAAGATCGGGGCAGGCTGCTCCAGGCTCTACAGGCCCAACAATTGAAATTGCTGTATCTATCGCCGGAGTCGTTGCTGAGTGCACCGATGTGGGCTTGTCTGTTGACCCAAGCGGTGCGCATCAACAGGCTGGTCGTGGATGAAGCCCACTGTATCAGTCAGTGGGGCACCCAGTTTCGTCCGGTGTATCGCCGCTTAGGGGCAGTCCGTACCGCCCTCGAACAGGCCCAGCCCACCCCCGTTGCGATCGCAGCGTTTACGGCCACTGCTCCCCCGGCAGTGCAGGCAGAAATTCAGCAGGTGCTGGGGCTCAGACAGGCGCGTATCATCCAAAAGAGCCCCTATCGACGCAATCTATTCCTGCGCACCCGGCGGGTTTGGACGCCTGCCCAGCGCCGCCGCTTAATGGTGCAGTTTATGCAGGCCCAAGGGCCACATTCGGGTCTCGTCTATGTTCGCAGCCGGGCTGACAGTGAAACGATTGCCCACTGGCTTCAGCAACAGGGCTACGGCGTTCGGGCCTACCACGCGGGACTGGCTCCCCAACAGCGGCGTCAGATTGAACAGGACTGGCTGACTGGGTGCGTGCCCATTGTGATCTGTACCTCGGCCTTTGGTATGGGGGTTGATAAGGCCGATGTGCGATGGATTTGTCATTTTCAGCCCCCATCTACCCTGTCAGAGTACCTCCAAGAAGTTGGACGAGCCGGACGGGATGGAAATGCAGCCCAAGCGCTGCTGTTGGCCAGTGAACCGACGGGCCTCCTTGACCCAAGCGATCGCCAACGTCAACGACAGTTTCAACAGCAACAGCTCACCCAACAGCGGCAGGCTCAACGCTTGATCCAGCGGCTACCCGCCCAAGGCAACATCCAAGATCTGGGCCAGGAAGTACCGGGTTCCGAAATGGCCCTGGCACTTCTGCATCAGCAGGGAGCGTTGACCTGGCAAGACCCGTTCCACTATCGGCTGTCCAAGACCTTGGCCCTCCAGTCGCCTGTTTCCCATTCCGGCATGGCCGATATCGGTGCCTACCTAGCCACCCGCACCTGTCGCTGGCAATTTTTACTGCACGCCTTTGGGTTTAGTGCTGGAGGCAGCATCCAGAACTGTGGCCACTGCGATCGCTGTCAATAAGGCACTCATCGGTTCTTCAAGGCGGCATTAGAGCAAGTGATGGGTTGGGGCGATCGCAACGGGCTAGCATAGTTAAGAAAAGGTCAATCCAAAGTCATCCCCGGAAAATGGCTGAATCTTCTACGTCTCCTGATTCGCTTTTGCCCGCCATCTTCGATAAACCCCGCATATCGTCTTTAACGGTGGGCGAGGTGGCTTACCCCATCATCCGCCAGCAATATCAGCGTATTTTGAAGCATGAGTCGGGTGTACTACAGGATCAAGACCCGGAACATGTCCATCAAATGCGGGTCGGATTTCGCCGCCTGCGTTCAGCGCTCCAGGTGTTTGCCGGGATTCTGCGGCTCCCGAAAGCAGTGAGTGACGCTAAAATTGGGCGACTGGGGCGATCGCTCGGGGCACTCCGTGACCTGGATGTCCAGATCCAGGCGCTCCAAGACAACACTCTGGCAAAGGAGCTGGGGATGGCGTCGGATGTTCTGGATCAGGTTAATCGAGCCCTGCTCAAAGACCGTCGTCAGGCTTTCAAGTCCGCTCAGAAAACGCTGCACTCGAAGCGATATGTGCGATTTAAAGAGTCCTGTGGGGCCTGGCTGGATACTCCGATCTATCAGCCTTTGGCGACCGTTCCCCTCGGGCAAATTTTGCCGGAGCTGCTGCTGCCCTTGGTGGCGCAACTCTGTATTCACCCGGCTTGGCAACTATCCTTGGCCGATATTACAGCTGAGACCAGTGAACTGATACACGACCTCCGGAAGCGGTGTAAACAGGTTCGCTACCAGGCTGAGTTCTTCGCCGACTTCTATGAGCCTGAGTTTGCTGACTGGGTGCAGACCCTCAAGTTGTTTCAGGATCGACTGGGTCAGCTCCAAGACACCGCTGTCTTCCGAGACAGAATCTCAAAGATCCAGCCCAATCAGCTCCGGTTACTCGAGCCATGGCTCGATCGCCAAAAAGTAGAAGCGCTCTCCGACTGGGAAGCATGGCAACTCCAATACCTCGATGTTGAGTTTCGGCGTCACCTCTATGCCCTTATTTTGCATCCGCAGCCTCAGGAGCTGGAATCACATGGGCCAGCACCTGCAAGCGCTGAAGTCGCCGCACCAGTCGAAAGGCCTGATGCGGAAACAGGCGAACGGGCAATCGGCCAGGAAGCTGGGTCATAAAACTGCGTGCGGTCTTCAGTTCACAGCCAGAGATCCGGGCAATTTCCGTGGCCCCTTCAAACATCCCAGTGGATGTGAGCACTTTCTCGACATAAACCTGCCAGGGACGAGGGTTCATTTGGCCGCGCTCAACCTGCTGCAATCCTGTGATGGTCGCTAGAGCAATCAGGCGATCGCCCTGATGCAATCGGAGATCATCCCCTGGCATAAACGTCGGTGCAGCTTGAGGGCCACGCTGATGCACAATGGGCACCACCCCATAACCATAGGCGACTTCTGAGAGGAGTAGGCCCTTG
Source organism: uncultured bacterium (assembly GCA_964644325.1). GTDB lineage: Bacteria > Cyanobacteriota > Cyanobacteriia > Thermosynechococcales > Thermosynechococcaceae > CAZXWR01. The sequence goes on along the minus strand of CAZXWR010000162.1, from coordinate 2,995 downwards.
AGGGTATCGTGTGCTTCGATGTGGTACTCCGTAACCAGAATAGTTTGCTGGTCAATGCGGAACAGGCCTAGAATATTTTCGCCGAAAGCGGCTGCGACGAAGGCTTCAGCGGCTAGTGCTGCTGCACACAGTACCTGAGCATAGGGAAACAGCTGGGCAATTCGTTCGGTAAACTGCTGTTCATAGGTACGCAACACCACGCCACAACCTGGATTGGCAGCGTGGGCCATCAACCCCATTTCCAAGTTGCCCATTTCATCCTCTGTGAGAGCCACCATGCTTTTAGCAGCCTGTAGGTTTGCTTCCCTGAGTCGAGTCACACAGTTTCCGACGATGAGCGGCAGGTGATCCAGTCCCTGGAGCGGCTGAGCAGTGAGGGCTAGAACGGGCTGCTTTAGCTCCTGGAGCAACGATGCAACCCGCTGGCCCACTTGCCCCAGCCCCACCACTACCACATGGTCACGCTGGGGCAGGGGCGGGCGTTGGGAGGAGAACTGTAGTCGCCAGGAGAGTAATTTTTCGATGAGGAGGGCATATAAAACACCGATCAAGGCAGTCCCTGCCAGGGTTAAACAGAGGCCAAACAAACGGAGCCACCAGGGCATCGGAGTTGCCAATGGAATTTCACTGAACAAGTCGCCATAGCCACCCAGCAGCAAAACCGCTGTCGCATAAAAGGCGCTGCTTAAGGTGCTTTCGGGATAGTACAGGCGAAATAACAGGGTGCCCGTACTCCAGAGCCCCGCAACGGTTAACCCACAGAGCAGGGCAACCCGCTGAATTTGATTTTGGGCGATCGCCGCTTGCAGATTGTGCCAGACCAGCTTGAGAGCTTGCCAAGCGGATGTGGGGCGCAGCAAAGTTTTGAGCTTCTGTTGGAGGGGCTGCTGGGGCTGGGCGACTGGTGGCTGTGGGGCAACGTATTCATGGACGCGCTCAACCGTAATCAGACGAGTATTGGGCTGAGCTGTGGCATTGGGTTCCCAATCATGAAAGCGGCTAAAGGAATGCCCCTCGGCCAGTAATCCAGATCCCAAAACCCGACGTAAGCGAGTATTCAGATCAAACAAGCGATGATTACACCAGTCGTGAGGGGGCTGAATGGGATGTCGTACAACCTGAAATCGCTCGTTACCGACTTTGAAGAAGCCCAAGAGCGCTGCCCCCATTGAGCCTGTGTCTGTAGGACTCATGCTGCTCGAGTTCAGCGCCGCCAGGGCAAAAGCGGGGGCCGAAAGGGCTGTGGGTTCAAAGGCAACGTAGTTTCCTAGCTGGTCTCCGAGCAGATGATTGAGATTTTCTTTGGCAGAACGAACCACTAGGCGAATGTGGGGATTGAGCAACCGAGCTGCAAACGCTGTTTCCAGATTCACGCGTTCATCGCTGGTCACGAGCAGAATCGCCCGACAATTCTGTACATCGGCCTGGATGAGCACCTCGGCTTGGCGACAATCGCCGATGTGTAACTGACTTAAAGCATCTGGGCTTTGTAAGATATCCCATTGGATATCAGGCGATCGCTCAATGGCTTGTACGCAAACATTAAAGGTTTTAAGAATCCTGACGCAGTGCTGTCCCAAACTGCCCAGTCCGCACACTAAAAACCGATCGGGCTCAAGGGGAGAATGAGGCGTCTGTGCTGTCATCAATCAGGTCATAAAATCTGTCTAAGTCCATTACAGACGCAAGCCCCAGGACAGCGCGATGGTCTAATCTTGAGCAGCAGCGCACTGCCATTTTCTCGGAGGATATCTCTGCGACAGAGACAGTTGTGGTTAGGGGTACAGCCGCATAACGTTAGCTGCCCTCAACATGCTGTTTGAACTGTCGCAGTCGGAGTGAAAGACTGCGCATCACATTCAAGGCAAATCTGGGGGTTTCCTGAACCACGAACAAAAACCGCTCGCGATCGAGCACGGCGAGTTTCACAGCTGTCTTGGCGATCGCCGTTGAAGCCCGCAGTCCTTCTGGGTCAACCAGGGCACCTTCCCCGAATACATCGCCCACCCGAATCGTTTCTATAATCTGTCCATCCACCAGCAGATTGATTTCACCTTCAAGCACGCCGTACAAAACCGCACCTGGCTCACCTGCCTTGAAAATAATGTCGCCCGGTGCAAAAACTTGCGGCCCAGGCTGGCGCTGAAAAAGTTTTACCGTTTCTAAAGGGGTTAGCATTGTGGGGCATCCATTTTACTTTGGACTCAATAATTTTGAATTCCCAAGGTTAACGGCACGTTAGGACGTCACAATTCTCAAGTGAAGCGGCCTCGACGCTACCCTAGACGATGAAATTAAAACTTCCGACACAACGGACTTGCTAAACCAGCAGTAGCATCGGCTGGTGTAACGCGATTGTGCATTGATTCTGTTCCAACCTGGTTTCCATGACCTCCAGCACCCCACCCATTCAGTGGTATCCCGGCCACATTGCCAAAGCCGAACGCGCCCTTAAAGAGCAGCTTAAGCGTGTCGATGTGGTGCTGGAGGTGCGCGATGCCCGCATTCCCCTAGCCAGCCACCATCCCCAAATACCTCAGTGGATTGGGGATAAACCGCGAGTGCTGGTTCTGAACCGCGTCGATCTGATTAGCACCGCCGCCATGGAGCAGTGGCGCACCTGGTTTAAAGCCCAAGGTGAAACACCCTACTTCACTGATGCTCAACATGGCAAAGGGATTGCTGCTATTTTAAAAGCAGCCCAAACCACAGGGGTCGCGCTAAATCAACGTCGCCGCGATCGCGGCATGAATCCCCGGGCCGTCAGAGCCGTGGTCATCGGGTTCCCCAACGTTGGGAAATCGGCACTCATTAATCGACTGGTGCGCAAGCGCGTAGTGGCGAGCGCCCGCAAGCCGGGAGTGACCCGTCAACTGCGTTGGATTCGTATTTCAGATGACCTAGACCTCCTGGATGCACCCGGTGTCTTACCCTCCTCCTTGAAAGACCAAGCCGCCGCCTATCGGCTCGCCATCTGTGACGATATTGGCGAAGG
>CAZXWR010000161.1:0-8927 GCA_964644325.1 uncultured bacterium | reverse complement strand
TTCCACCTGCCGATTCCAGATGGTTCTGTGGATCTAGTGGCCCAGAACTGCCTCTTTAATATATTTGAGCCCGCAGACCTGACCCGCGCCCTGCAAGAAGCCCATCGCGTTCTGAAACCCGGTGGCCGACTGGTGATGAGCGACCCCATTGCCACCCATCCCATCCCAGCCCATCTCCAGGCCGATGAGCGGCTGCGAGCTATGTGTTTATCCGGGGCACTCACCTACGCGCAATACACCCAGCGCATTATTCAGGCTGGGTTTGGCCAGGTTGAAATTCGGGCGCGACGACCCTACCGCGTGCTAGATGCTCTGACCTATGGCCTGGAGGCGAATCTACTCCTTGAGAGCTTAGATTCCGTTGCGTTTAAGGTGGATATACCTTCCGATGGAGCCTGTATCTTTACGGGGAAAACCGCTACCTATGTCGGAGCAGAGGCCTATTTTGATGATCAGGCGGGTCATATTCTGACCCGAGGCGTGCCCCTAGCCGTCTGCGATAAAACCGCTGCGCACTTTTCCCAGCGCTTCCCCGACCAGATGTGGGTTACCCCCTCAACCTGGCACTACGATGGCGGCGGTTGCTGCTAGCTCGCTCGGGTTCTTGAGACCACTGAGGGAATCCCGGCTGTAACGGCTGCGGTTCTCTTTCCTATTTCAATGCTGTTAGCCACTCATGTTTTTATGTCCGGCCTTCCCCATCCCGTTTCCGTCAATCCCCTGTCCAGGATGCCCTTCCCGCAACAGCTGGGTCGGCCTTTGACCAAGCAGGCGATCGCCGTCTTGCAGATTAACCTGGGGCGGCGCTGTAACCTAGCCTGTACCCACTGCCATGTTGAAGCGGGTCCCCAGCGCACGGAGGAACTGTCGCCAGCGGTTTGTCAGCAGCTCATGGCGCTGATTCAGCGGTTCCCCCAACTGCACACCGTGGATTTAACGGGGGGTGCCCCGGAGATGAACTACGGATTTCGGCCCATCGTAGAAGCGGCCAGAGCGGCGCAGAAAGAAGTGATTGTGCGCTCTAACCTAACCATTTTCTTTGAGCCAGGATTCACCGACTTACCGCAATACCTGGCCCAGCAGCAGGTGCGGGTGGTGGCATCCCTGCCCTGCCACCTGGAAGACAACGTGGATGCCATGCGGGGGAAAGGGGCGTTCAAAGACTCGGTGCGGGCGCTTCAAGCGCTCAATGCCCTGGGTTACGGTCACCATCCTCACCTCCAGCTGGACTTGGTGTATAACCCACCGATTCCCACAACGCCTGACTTTGCCCTGACCCCTGACCAACAGGGGTTAGAAGCCGCCTATAAAACCTATCTCGGCGAACACTTTAACATTGCCTTCAACCACCTGTTCACCATTACCAATCTACCCATCGGGCGCACTAAATTTCAGCTGCGGCATCGTCAGCTTGAAGCGCCCTACCTAGACTTTCTCGCTGATCACTTCAACGAGGCGACCGTTGCGCAGCTGATGTGTCGCAATGAGCTGTCGGTGGACTATCTGGGTCAGGTTTACGACTGCGACTTTAACCAGATGGAAGGCATCCCCGCCCGTACGAAAACGGGAGCGGTCTTAACGGTCGCGGATCTGCTGGCCGCCGATCGCCTTGATTTGATTGAGACGGTACAAACCGCCGAGTACTGTTACGGCTGCACCGCTGGGAGTGGCTCTAGCTGCGGGGGGGCACTGGTCTAGTCGTTCACGGGTGTCGCAGCGGGTGTCGCAGTGCGCGGGTGTCAGAAAAATTCCAGCTCCAGACCAACAGACTCTAGAGGTAGCTTATGACTTTGCGATCGCGTCATGTTCTGGGATTTGCCCTGGGTGTTTTGCTCACCTTGGTCTGTACTGCCCTCCCGGCCCTTGCCGAGCCGACCACCACCAGCTTGAATCCGCAGCAGTGGTTGCGGAGCGCCCTGGAATGGATTGAGAATTTAGGGGCTGTCGGTGCATTTGCGTTTATTGGGATTTATGTTTTGGCCACGGTGGCTTTTTTACCTGGCTCAATCTTGACCCTTGGGGCCGGGATATTATTTGGGGTTGTGCAAGGGTCGCTCTACGTTTTTATTGGAGCGACGGTGGGGGCAACGGCTGCTTTCCTGGTTGGGCGATATTTAGCACGGGGCTGGGTGGCTGCCAAAATTGCGGGCAATGCTAAGTTTGCGGCCCTTGATGAAGCTGTGGGTCGAGAAGGATTCAAAATTGTGCTGTTGACGCGCCTATCCCCTGTCTTTCCCTTTAACCTCCTGAACTACACCTTGGGCATTACCAAGGTTGCCTTGAAAGATTATGTTCTGGCCTGTATTGGCATGATTCCCGGCACGATCATGTACGTTTACATCGGCTCCTTGGCTGGCGATTTGGCCACGCTGGGTGCCGCCGACCAGCCGACGGATGCTCGCGTGCAGTGGGTGATTCGCATTGTGGGCTTCATCGCGACGGTGGCCGTGACCCTCTATGTAACTCGGGTGGCCCGTAAAGCACTGTCAGAGGCGGTTCCAGAGGAAACTGAATCTGTGACTTCTTAACTCGGCCCGCTTAACAAGGCCCGCTTAACAAGGTGGCCATGATGAAACCTGTCAAACCATCTACTCCGCCGCACTCCACTCGACCCCTGTGGCCCAAGTCTCGGCGGCGACAGAACCAGCGCCGACAGTCCCAGCGGCGCGGATCGCCCCTGATTTTGCTGGAGGCGATCGCCTTGCTGTTGCTGTTGCCCTTGGTGATTGTCAAGCTGCCACTGCTCTTTGACCCCCTAGGGCTGACCCGCGCCCTGTCCCGCTACGGTCTATGGGCGGGAAGCATCTTTGTGCTGCTTCACTTTGTGGCGACCCTGCTGGGCATTCCAGGAGTGATTTTAACGATTGTCGGCGGGGCGGTGTTTGGGCTGTACTGGGGCACAGCCTTGTCCTGGTTAGGAACGACCCTAGGGGCAATGGGGGCCTTTTGGCTGGCGCGTACCCTTTTCCATCCCTGGGCAGAACGCCGCTTTGGTCATCATCCGCTCCATCAAAAATTTACCCAAGCCGTGCAGCGCCAGCCCCTGTCTTTTGTGCTGATGGTGCGCTTTGCCCCGATTAACCCGTTCAACGTGGTGAACTTTTTGCTGGGCCTGACCCAACTGCACTGGTGGCCTTACTGCTTAGGGACGGGCCTGGGGATTGTGCCTGGGGTCATCGTGTATACCTGGCTGGGGGTTACAGGCCAGCAGGCTATTCAGGGTGAACATCTCGGTTCGTTCTGGTTTGCCTGCGGGGTGCTCACCATTCTATCTGGGGCGCCCTGGCTGTATCAGCGCTGGCGGCAGCGAACTGTGGCCCAAGCTGCGGCCCAAACTGCGGCCCAAAAAACTGCACTGCGCCAAAAACACAGTGCAGAAATCAATGGCAGCTCGAAGCCGACCTATCCTAAATCAAGAGTCTAAACCTAGACTCGAGCGCGTTACCTACGCTTCCTTTTGCTGCCGGAAATCTTCCAGCCAGCGCCGCACCTGTTCCCCTGCAACGTCCATGCTGCCAAAGCCAAAGGCGACGGCGATCGCCACGGCAATGGAGCCAAACAGCAGTCCAAAGGCCAGATTCACAATATTGGTGGCAATCCCCATTTGCTGGAGGGCCATGGCTGACACCAGCGCAATAATGGCAATCCGTGCCGCCTGTCCCACTAAACGGGCCTGACTACCCCCGGAGCTGGAGATGAGTTTAAAGGCAAGGTTGGCCAGGTACAGTCCCACCGCAAACACCAAAACACCCACAAGCACCTGTCCCAGAATGACCAGCAGGCCAGACACCACGTTGGTGAGGGGTTCAAATTCCAGGACATCGGTGGCCGGAATCAAAAAGACGAGCAGAATGCCCACCAGCGCGATCGCCCCAGCCACTTCGGAGGGCGTCTTGGCGGAGAGGGATGGGGCTGAGGACGGGGCTGAGGGGGTTGCTGGCATCTCGTCGGGGCGAGGCAGTTCCGCCGCCGAGGTAACCGCAGGGGCCGCAACCTCTGGTTCTGCTTCAGCCTGCACACCCAGCCAGATAAAGACATCATTAAACCCGATGCTTGCCAGGATGCTGGTCAGTAAGTCGCTGACAAATTTACCCAAGAAGTAGCCCACGCCCAAAATCACCACGGCGGTGAAAATCTTAGGTAGGGAATTGAGGATTTGCCCCAGCATTTCAATAGCGGGGGCTGAGATGGCTGCCACCTCCAGTGCATTGAGTGCCGCGATCGCAAAGGGAATCAGCAGCAGCACATAGGCCACGGTTCCCGCTAGCCAGGACAGGCCGCGACCATTGCTGCCGCGCCGAATGCCAAAGTTTGCCCCCACTTGATCGGCTCCAGTGGCCATCAGTAAATTGGTGACAATCATGCGGACAATGCGGGCCACAAACCAGCCCAGGGCACCAATCACCACCGCTGCCAGGATATTGGGCAGAATCGAAAGAATCTCGTCCAGCAGCGACTGAATCGGGCCGAGGGGGCCGCGCAACTGGAGGGCATCTAAGATGCCTGGAATGAACAGCAGAAAGATAAACCAGTACAGTGCATTGCCCAGGGTCTCACTGAGAATCAGCGGCGGTGGGCTAGTGCTGGGATCATCCCCCTGCATTTGAGCATTGAGGCGATCATCGAGGGAAAAAGCTTTGAGGCCCCGCACCAGGAGCAGGCGGCAAACGGTTGCCAACAACCAGGCCAGCGCCAGCAGCAGCAGAGCGCCACCAATGTTGGGTAAAAAGCTAAAGATCTGCCCCAGCAAAGCCTTGAGCGGTTCCGAGACCGCCGAGAGCTGTAGGGCCTGTAAAAAGCCCACCAGCACAAAGGTCATGACAATCCAGAAGACTGCCGTTGCCAACCATTTTTCGATGTTGGCTTCTGCGCCTGGATCGGTGTGGCCGGTAATCAGGCGGGCGAGTCGATTGTCTAAATCGGTGCGGGAGAGTAACGCTTGGGTTAACCAGGCCAGAATGACGGCCAGTAACCAACCCACAATCAGGACGAGCACGGCACCAATAATATTGGGCACGGAAGCGCCGACCTGTTGGGAAATTGTATCGATGAAAGATTCCATGGATTTATCCACTCAGTCGCTGCATGAAATGTAGCCCTGTGGCAAATGCCACAGCATGTTGCCATGTATGACTAAATCTTTTGTGTAGCCAGATAAGGCTGCACGTTTACCCTAACCCCCAAATCTGGAGATCCAAGGCAGATTTAAGAAAACGTTTTGACTTTCACACCTGAAATTGGCGGTTTTTGACAAGGTATTGCTCGATTCTCTGTGATTACGAGAGAGCTGTCGCGGGACTTTGGGGTGATTTTAGCGCTGTCAAAAATCATTCCGAGGCGGGATGCAGCAGAGACTCAGAGAATCGTGCTTTCATGGAAGGTAACTGTGCGGGAGAATCTTTTGTGCGCGATCGCTATCTGGCCTTGATCGAGCAAATGGTTACGAAAATTTTGCAGGGCCAGCTTTTGTCTAAGGCCCATGTGGTGCGTCAGTTAGGCGAACAGATCGAACCTGGCACTGGGGAAGTGTTTACGGCTTGTCTGACGGAAAAGGCCACTGAAATTGCCGCCCAGGTTGCCCAAGCCACCGATGAACTGCGTCAGGCGAAGGCCAGCCGCCGCCAGCGGGCGATGCACACCATTGAGTCTGCCTGGGCGGAATATTGTGCTGAACGTCAGGCCACGGATGCGATCGCCGCAGCGACCCGCGCCATTTTGAGTGCGCCAGCTGGAGAGCGGCTGCTGCCCTGGCTGCTGGCCCTGGATGAGAATTTAGCCCAGCCCCTGAAGCGATCGCAGCTGGCCCAGCTCATGCAGACCTTAGAGATGGGTCAGTCTGGGGATGATGAAATCACTCAGCTGCACCAGGGAATGCAGCGGGGTCTGGCCACCTACAAAGAAATTGAACCTCACCTGATTGACTGGATGTATGACCAAAGCCAGCGGGCGATTGGGTTCGAAGGGGTTCCCGGTCGGGTCGGCCCCTGGGAACCCTGGTCACAGCAAATTAGTAGCCCGATCCTGACCCGCTTTTTCCAGGGGCTAGCCCGACAACAGCCGCTGTCAGACTGGTTAACGCAGTCTGCAATCACCCTGGCGGATTGGGTGGAGCTGACGCTGGTCTTGCTTTACACTCAGCGGGGCTTGGTGAAGTGGTTTGAACAACAGCCCTACGACTCTCGATGGGGGACGGCTCAGTCCATCGCGACCTATCTCACCTTTGCCGCCCTCTGGGGACAGCTTATGCAGGGCGTTACCAGCGGTTCGCCAAGCGCAACGGTGTTGCGACAGGCGGCCTTTCAATCGGCCCTCCAAGTGCTGCGGCGATTTTCGCAGCGGCCTTATTTCCCGCTGTATGGCGGTGTTTTTGCCCTGTTCACGGGGGATTATCTCGGCACCGCCCTGGCGTACCTCGATGCGCCTCTAGCGTCAGCCGAAGGTACCCAGGAAAAGGCCCGCATTCTGACCCTCTTGGGGTATTCGCAACGCACCCTCGGGCATCTGGAGCAGGCGATCGCCTTTCATGAGCAGGCTCTGGCGATGGCGCAGCAGGCGGCGGATACCCCCTGTGAAATTGCCAATCTGAACCATTTAAGCCGCACTCACCTGGCCCAAAAGCGCTACAGCGAAGCTGCTGCCTACAGTCAGCGGGCCTTAATTCTGGCGCGACAGCGGGGCGATCGCCTGGGGGAAGCCAATGCGCTGGCCAACTACGGCTTCAGCCAGGTGCTCACGGCCCAGCAGCTGGAAGGCATCCTGCCAGAATCGGCGGAAATGGCGATTCAACAGCTCCAGCAGGGTTTAGCCCTATCGGTGCAGGTGGGCGATCGCCAGAGTGAGGCCCTGTGCTGCAATAGCCTGGGAACTGCCTACACCCTGCAGCAGCAATATGCCGCTGCTGTCCCTTTGTTGCAGCAGGGGATTCAGGCCGCTGAACGAGCCGGAGATTTATTTTTGCAGGGTCTGAGCTGGGCCTACCTCGGGGAAGCGGCTTACCACAGCCAAGATCGTGCCCTCTCGCTCCCCGCATTGCTGCTCGGCCTGTACTGGCTGGATGTGCTGCAAACCCAGGAGCGATCGCAGCCCCTAGGTTTGCTGAGGATTCTCAAGGGACAACTAGGCACCGAAGGATTTCAGGCGGCGGTGCGGGCCAGTCAGTCCATGTTACTGCCGCGGATTGGGGTGGATGGCATCGATCATGTCCAGTCACTGCTGCGTGAACCTCTGGCAGAATGATGCTCCTTTAATCCAGACCGTTCACCCAGACCTGATGAGGATCGAGGATCGAATAACGTTCACCCTCTATCCCTCTCCCCTAACCCCTCTCCCAGAGGGCTACCGTGTCCACACAAGTCCAATTAAATCCAGATTGTGGGAATCTTGACTTGATATAATCTTGGTTCTTCGTTGAATTTTCTCAATGAGCAATAATTATTGAGAGTGAGATTCGTTTTTGAAGCCCATGCTGGGTAGAGGGTTTAAGGATCAACAACCAATTTCTACAGACTTGTGTGTACACCCTAGCCAAAGAGCCATCATGCCACTGTATTCAAATACTGTGGAGTTTTAGCACTAAAAGCGAAGTGCACAATTCTTAAGACCTAGCGGCTTGGGCTTCAGTGGTAGCAAAGATCTTCGAGTCACCACCAGGGTATCGAGGCCATCCGCTGGAAGCCCTGGTTAGACTTGTTTAGTCCTTGTGGTTGAGCTTCTCTTTCAGTAAAGCCTCTACCTCATTCTCAGGATCACTCAAATCAAAAGGGTAAGGCTGACGCATAGAGGGATCCCGCCGATCCATCAGTATCTGCAATCCAGCCCGAAAAGCAGTCTCATCATTTCTATTCTCTGAGAGATACTGTTTCAGTTCAAGATTTGTCATTTGGTCAAGGTTTTGCATCATAGGACAAAACTCCAGTTCCCATCTTCATCAATTATGACTGCTATTTCATCCGACATGCCAGCCTGAATATAAAGTGTCTTGAGTTGCCTGTCATAGCGAAAGACTTGAATAGGTCGATACAAGTTGGACAACAACTGACACAGAAATAGAGCGGTATCGGATTGTTTTTTAGGTGGCAAGTTTTGACCTCTTAACATACCTTCAGGCATAAGGTATCAGAGATTGAGCCTTGCTACGCCACAGTGACAAAAACGCAAATCGATAGTTAGATTTGTTCATACATCTCATCCAAGAGTGTATGGTATTTCTCAAATCTCAAATGCTTTGCTCTATCCAAGGAAGAAAAGAGCTATCCCTATCAAAATGAAAAGGAGTCCTAATACTACAATGAAAAGCTCAAAACCCTCTGAGCCAAACCGATGCCAGAAACTTCTAAATTCTTGTACTCCATATGTATTTTTGCGATCAAAGGTGCGCTTGTTAACCTATATCCATAGTCCAATGCCTAAAATAATCAGAACAAATTTCAAAATCACCTCTCAAATGGAAATATAATAGCGACAGCTGTTAAGGAAGCTAACGACTCGGCCATCAGGGGCGTGAGCAGAAATGAAAAAAAAGCTTAACCAGTCGGGTGAATCGAGCGTCCCTTTGCATGGCTTTGTTAGACAAGTCAGGGAGTAGGTGTTTGCTCACTTACAATACTCAAGGACTTCTGGATACGTTTCAGTCTTTGCTGACGAATCTCTCCATCGAATCTGGCAAGCAATTCATCAAGCTGTAACCCTAATTCTTCAATCTCTAAACGAGCACGACGCAGATTACCCAAGAGACGTTCGTCAACTGACGGATCGGGCATCAATGGTTGGTTCGTCATGGGAGTTCCCACTCAGTTCTAATTTCTTGAATACTTTGCTCTAGTGCTGGCAGTCTAGCCTCTGTATTCGCTATGTTCTGCATCACTAGCTCTAGGGGGAGCACATCATCCGCTGGAGAGAGAATAAAGGTCAAGCTTGCGGTTGATGTA
>CAZXWR010000160.1:0-8927 GCA_964644325.1 uncultured bacterium | reverse complement strand
AACGATGACGTAGAGCAGCTCACGGCACAGCTGAGCGACGGGAATACCTATGCAGTGCGGATTCTGTCTGCCCTGAACTACCTTGAAGGCGAAACTCAAATTCTGGTGGTGCCGCAAGCGGCCCGTAACGTGCTTGTGTTTGAGGACAATACGGTGGTGGCGAGTCTGAGCTTGACGCCCGCTGCCCTGACCGATGAGCAGATTTTAGCGCGGATCAACCAGCTTTTTACGGTTGCCAACCGTGAGGCTATTCAGGCCGGTATTCTGCCCGATCCCGTTACGGGCACCGTGGGGTCTTTTCGGCAAATTGAGCTGTTTCGCTTTGTGCTATCCCTCAAAGAACGCAACGATACTCAGCCCGTTGAGATTCAAGCCGTCACCACGGCTCCTATCTATGCGGCTGGGCCTTTGACCCTCGATTTAGTGGCTCAGGCGGATCAGAAAACCATTCTGCGCAGCGCTCAGCTCTTTCAGCGGCGATCGCCTGTCAGTATGATTGAGGGAGTACCTGGTTCATAGTTGCTCCCGAGACTGGGCGATTATCCTTGGGGATACTGCGTCTGACGGTTGCTGTTCCGCAACGCTCGTGATCCTTCATCGTGGCGCGAAGTGAACCGAATCTGCTGGTCTGACATCCTATCCTGAAGTCCTATGAGTGAGCCCGAACCCTCGCGCCCCAAGACAATCCTCACCAACCTGACCAAGGTGGTGAAAGACATACAGTCTAGGGTTGATTTTTCTAAGCTCGTGCTCCGCAAAGATGCCCGCGTTCCTGAGCTGTGGATTCAAGAGAGCGATGCAGAGACAGCCCATGTTTTTCCGCTACTGGGCGATCGCTACACGATCGGTCGCAGCTCACGCAACAGCGATATTGTGGTGCGTAACCCCATTGTGAGCCAGAAACATGCCGTCATCAAGCGCGATGCCAAACATCGGCGAGTGTTCTGGATTAAAGACGACCACTCCACGAACGGCATCTTCAAAAAGCAGCAGCGGCTCAAAACCCACGAATTCAGGCATAAAGATATTTTGACCTTGGGGCCACCCGATCTAGAAGCCGCCGTCCGCATGCGATTCATGGACCCGCCGCCTTGGCCTATCCAACTGTTTCGCTATACGCTGCTGGGTTTGAGTGGTTTTGTGGGTTTAACCGCCCTGGTAATTGTGGCTGAGTGGTCGAAAGTTGCCATTCGTCCCTTGCCGGCTTCGGAACAACAGCCCATTGTGGTGCTAGCGCGAGATCAGACCCCCCTGGTACAGGTGCGGCTCCAGGGGCATACCGAACTTAAACAGCTGTCTAACTTTTCACCCCATGTCATTGATGCGCTGATTGCCTCTGAAGACAGTCGGTTTTACTGGCACCCCGGTATTGACCCGGTGGGGGTGACGCGAGCCTTGTTCACAAACCTGCTGGGCGGCAGCATCAGGGAAGGGGGCAGTACCCTCACCCAGCAACTCGCCCGTAGCCTGTTTCGTGGCTATGTGGGCACCGAAGATTCCGTGGGCCGCAAAGTGCGGGAAGGGGTCGTTGCCCTCAAACTCGAAACCTACTACAGCAAAGACTTTATTTTGCTGAACTATCTCAATAAGGTTTATTTGGGAGCCTATGCCAGTGGCTTTGAAGATGCAGCCCGCTTCTACTTTGATAAATCGGCGAAGGATCTTTCCATCTCGGAATCCGCGACATTAGTCGGTATTTTGCCCGCGCCCAACAGCTTTAACCCAGTGCAAAACTATAGTGCAGCCGTTGAGTATCGCAATCGGGTGATTAGCCGCATGGTCGCCCAAAGAAGAATTACGACCACAGAAGCCGAACGGGCCCGACGATCTCGGATCGAAATTAGCCCCAAGGCGCGGGCGCAGCTCCAAAGTGCGATCGCCCCTTACTACTACAGCTACGTCTTTGATGAGCTAGACCAGCTCCTGGGTAAAGATCTGGCCCAAGAGGGCAACTTTATTGTAGAAACCTCCTTAGACCCAAAAATCCAGGCTAATGCCGAAACTACCCTAAAAGCAGAAATTGACACCGCCGGGAGCAGCTACGGATTTTCCCAGGGTGCGCTCCTCACCCTGGACTTTAGACGCGGGGAAATTCTGGCCTTGGTGGGCGGCAAAGACTTTCAGCAAAGCCAGTTTAATCGGGCCACCCAAGCCGAACGCCAGCCCGGATCTACCTTTAAGCTCTTTGCCTATACGGCTGCCATTGAAGCCGGGATTTCTCCGAATAAGGGCTATTCCTGTACGCCTGTGCAGTGGCAAGGGCAGTCTTTCACGGGCTGTCGCGGCGGTGGCAGCGGCACCATGAGCCTAGCCACCGGGTTCACGCTGTCTGAAAATCCCATTGCGCTGCGCGTGGCCCAGGACGTTGGACTTAGCAAGGTGGTGGAACTGGCCCGCCGGATGGGTATCGAGTCCCCGCTCCAGCCAGTGCCGGGACTCGTGCTGGGCCAAAGTGAAACCACCCTGTTAGAGATGTCGCGGGCCTATGGCGTTATTGCGAACCAGGGACAGCTAATCCAGCCCCTGGCAATTCGGAAAATTATGGATGCCGGGGACTGTGAACAGCCGCTTCGCTACCAGACCTGTCGGGTTATTTTCGACCGCACCCTAGATTTTCAGCACCCTACGACGGTGTTATCCCCCACGGTTGCCCGTACCATGACCCAGCTGTTGCAAAATGTCGTGAGTAGCGGCACCGGGCGCGGTGCGGCCATCGGCCAGGGTGCGGCCGGGAAAACCGGAACCACCGACGACAACCGCGATCTCTGGTTTGTCGGGTTCATCCCCAGCCGGAGCCTACTGACGGGGATCTGGCTGGGCAATGATGACAACACGCCGACAAGCGGCAGCAGCGCCCAGGCGGCTGGACTATGGGGCAAGTATATGGGACGCGTGATCCAGTAGCAGGCCCCTTGAGAGATTCTTAAGCCCCGATCCATCGCCAGGGATAGGCTTCACGATATGTTATAAAACGAGAAGTTACTTCGTATACCTCAACTTTTCTGGAGCCAGCCGCCTTGGAAGAGCAATCGACGCTCAACCTCGAACAGAGTATTCAAAAGCTGGTGCTTTTTGTATTGGCGCTGACAGCGATTGGCATGACCATTTTCGCAGGGATTTACTACTGGCATCATGCCGATCCCTATGTGCGCAAAGTGATTGCTGTCCCTGGGGATGCAAACCGCGGCCACGCTATTTTCCAGCTGAACTGTGCGGGGTGCCACGGAGTTGAAGCCAATGGTAAAGTTGGCCCCAGTTTGCGGAACGTGGCAAGGCGGCGATCGCAGTGGAGTCTGATCCAGCAAATTACCAGTGGCAAGACCCCTCCGATGCCCAAGTTTCAGGCTAGTCCCAGTGAAATGGCTGATCTGCTCAGCTACATCAAAACGCTTTAGGCTTTTTACAATTGGAACAGGAGTTTGGCGAGTCTCCCCCGCTGCATTCCCTCAATGGAGGCAGGATAAGGTAGTCTTGAGCAGTTCTGCCTACCCCTAATGGATCCTGTTGGATTTTATTGTCCAAGAGATCTCACTGATCCTACACCTATGCCCAAGCCTTCCCTGAATCAATCTTCATCGGCGCCAGAAGTCGCTGTCCAACGGCAAGGGTTAGGAACCTTTGGCGGCGTTTATACCCCATCCTTACTGACCATCCTTGGGGTGATCATGTACCTGCGGTTTGGCTGGGTGATTGCCAATGTTGGCCTCATTCCCACGCTGGTGATCGTAACCCTAGCCACCTCCATTACCCTGCTGACGACCCTCTCTATTTCTGCGATCGCCACGGATCAGGTGGTGCGTACCGGGGGCGCTTACTACATGATTAGCCGCTCCTTGGGCATCGAAACGGGGGGGGCGATCGGGATTCCGCTGTACTTTGCCCAGGCCTTTTCCATTGCCCTCTATACCCTGGGATTTTCGGAGAGTTTGGTGCGGGCCTTCCCCCAGCTGAATCAAACCCTGGTCGCAGTGGTCACGACCATTTTGGTGGCGGCGATCGCCCTTAAGTCAGCGGATATTGCCATCAAGGTGCAGTACGTGATCATGGCTGCCATTGTGGTTTCTTTGATCTCCCTGGTGTTGGGGTCGCCTTTGGCGGACAGCAGCCCCGAACTGATGAGTCCACCCATTCCGGACGCTGAGGATTTCTGGACGGTCTTTGCTGTGTTCTTCCCCGCTGTAACCGGAATTATGGCGGGGGTGAATATGTCTGGAGACCTCAAGGATCCATCCCGATCCATTCCATCGGGTACCCTGGCGGCAGTGGGTACGAGCTATGTCGTCTACATGCTACTGCCGATTCTGTTGGCTTCTCGGTCTGACTTTAGCAGCCTGGCCAGTGATCCCCTGATCATGCGTCGTCTTGCCGTCTGGGGCGATGCGATTCTGCTGGGAGTTTGGGGGGCGACCCTCTCCAGTGCAATCGGCAGTATTTTAGGTGCCCCGCGCGTTTTGCAGGCTTTGGCTCGGGATGGGGTACTGCCCCGCTCCCTGCAGTGGTTGGGCCACGGCCATGGCCCGATGGATGAACCGCGGCGCGGGACGTTTTTTACCCTGGGTGTGGCGCTGGTGGTGGTGGCCATGGGGGACTTGAATGCTGTGGCCCCAGTGTTGTCCATGTTCTTTTTGACCACTTATCTAGTTCTCAATGCGGCGGCTGGCATCGAAACCTTTTTGAACAGCCCCTCCTTTCGACCCTCCTTTCGCGTTCACTGGTTTTTTTCCCTAGCAGGGGCGGTGGGCTGTGCTGGGGTGATGCTTTTGATCAATGCCTTCGCGACAGCTGTGGCGATCGCCATTGTGCTGGGGGTCTATTTTTGGCTGGAGCGCCAGGAACTGGAGAGTGCTTGGGGCGACGTGCGTCGGGGGCTGTGGTTGAGTTTGGTGCGGCTGGGGCTCCTGCTGTTGGATACGGCGCCGGATGACCCGAAGAACTGGCGACCGAATTTGCTGGTGCTCTCGGGTATTCCGACCCGACGCTGGCACCTGATTCGGTTGGCCGATGCCCTCACCCACCAGCGTGGGTTTGTGACCGTTGCCAGCATCTTATCGGATAAAACCCGGAATATTGCGCAGCAGGCGGCCACGGAAAATCTGATTCGCGACTACCTGAAGCGACAGCGGGTGCAGGCTTTTGTGCGGGTGGTCACGGCGACCAACCCCTTTGAAGGGGCCGAGCGCCTAGTGGAAGCCTATGGGATTGGGCCGCTAATGCCCAATACGATTCTGCTGGGCTGTTCGGAAGCCCCCGAACACCGCGATCGCTACTGTCAGATGATTGCCAATTTCCATCAGGCCCAGCTCAATGTCTTAATTTTACGGACGAGCTTCAACGATCAATCAACCTTCCCAGACCAGTGTCAGCGCATTGACGTGTGGTGGGGCGGTTTAAAGGGGAATGGTGGTCTGATGCTGATTTTGGGCTATTTGCTGCGCACCAGTCAGATTTGGCAGCGATCGCAGGTCACGCTCAAACTGGTTGTCCCCGATCAGGAGGCGGCCCAGGCTGCTCAGGAAAATCTTGAAGAGACGGTGGATCGCCTGCGGATTGGGGCACAGTGCCAAGTCATTGTGGCCCAGGATCGACCCTTTGCTGAAATCCTAAAAACTTCTTCTCAGGCCGCCGATCTGGTTATTCTGGGGATGGCTGACCCCGGTGAAGCCTTTAGTCTTTACTTCGATCAGTTGCTCCATCGCACCGCCGGACTGCCCACGATTTTGTTTGTGTTGGCCGCCCAAAAACTCGCCTTTGCGGAGGTTTTGGTTAAGGATTAGCGGCGTTTTTGCGGGTGATAATCGCCTGTCGAAATCCCAGCACCACTAGAATATTAGCCAGGGTCAGAAAAAACTCAGCTCCCCCATGCACCCAGTCCACGTTGGCCAGCGTCTCACCTAGGACTTGCTGCGTGTAAAGTCCGGCTGGGATGGTGACCCCCACAAACACCAGGGTCATGTAAAACCCGATTAGGGCAAGGCGAGGGGTCTCTCCGGAGCGGGTTAAAAACCACAAAAAGCCTAGGTATGGAAACAGGGAAACAGCAAATAGGGTTTCTTTAGTCATCGGATTGGGGTTTCTGAGGTGTTTCTGACGTGAAATACTGGCGCAATCTCTGGATGTTAGGTGGCGGCACGGGTACTGCGCCAAATGAGCCAGGCTGCACCACACAGAGTAAGATTGCCCACGACCGTCATCAGAGCCTGGATATAAACCAGCCACTCTAAGGCAGGCGCGTTATCAAAAAAATGCCAGGTACAGGCACACATGGCGCTGACCAAGGCGGGGAGCATGCCAAGCGAGAGCCACCGCCAGGTCAAATTTTCGGTGATTTCAGCGTATTGCCAAATCAGCCAGATGGCGGCCACCCATTCAATCACACTTGAAATATGGATCATCCAAGTCGGGATGGACAGTGCATGCATAGCGAAACCGGAAGGCCATCTAGGTTCAGGGTGCTAGTTTAACGTATCGTCAGCGGCGGATGGGATAAGACAGTGCGGGTCTGGGATGCAATGAGCGGAAAGCCTGTTGGAGAGTTCATTCAGGGCCATGAATCAAGGATCATTAGTGGGAAAGCATTGTTAATGATGAGATAATTAGCGTACACATTTTAGGTGCGTTTATGTTGATTCAAAGCACCGCCTCACCGACAGAGGCCCGCAAAAACTTTTTTGGCCTTTTAGAACAAGTTGCCAATAATCATGAGGTAGTAGTGGTCAGACGCCGGGATGGAGAGAATGTCGTCCTAATTGCTGAATCAGACTTAACCAGTCTTTATGAGACAGCCTACCTCCTCAAGTCCCCCCAAAATGCTCAACGGCTCCAGGATGCACTAGCCCGTTCGCAAGCTAGAGATGACCAGCCTCTACCGGATATTGTCCCACCAGAGGCGATCGCTCAGCTCAAGCAGGAGATGGGTATTGGCCAAGAAGAAGCGTAAGCCAAATGTCTCGAATCAGCCTGAATCTCAAGTTGTTCAGCGAGTACCGATATTTGACGAGGGGTTCAGAGAAGACTTGGCCTGGTGGTTTAAGACAGATTCCGGGAAAGCCAACAAAATATTGGATCTGGTTTCTGATGTGATTCGAAGTCCCTTTGCCGGAATTGGAAAACCCGAACCTCTGAAATACCTTGATGCTGATACCTGGTCACGACGCATTGATCTCGAACATCGACTGGTCTACCGCGTGAGGAACGACCGCATTGATTTTCTAGCCTGCCGCTACCACTACTGAGTAATGCCCATTCCCCCCTACTCCGAAGAAGCGATGGTCTTCGACCGACCGGAGGTCATCGCCACCAAGGGGCATCCAGACCTACCCTCACCGTCAGAATTACCCTCAACAAACAAGCCGAGATTGAGCAAACCGATATCTTTGAATCCTGGCTCAGGAATAGCCAACGCTTCAGCTGCTCCCATTGCGATGACCAAAGGTCGGTCTATGCCCTCCGGGCAGCAAGCAACGACCATCGCGCCCTCAAAGATAAGACCCATGAATATTGTGGAGTGCGATACCCGATCGGTTTATGATTCAACGTTCAAATTTCCCAATCCTTGAGATCTAAAGCACCCATGCAAGCAGTCTTATGCGGCTACTACGGCTATGGTAATGGCGGTGATGAAGCCTTACTGGCGACCCTTCTGCAATTTTTACCCGCCCATATTGCTCCGGTTGTCCTCTCGGGGAATCCTGCTCAGACCCAGGCACTTCATGGCGTCCCGGCCTGCGATCGCAGGGATATCCGGGGGGTGTTTACCCTGCTGCGACAGTCTCAGCTCTTCATTTGGGGAGGCGGCAGTCTGATCCAGGATGCCACCAGCGCGTTCAGTCCCTGGTATTATTGCGGCCTGATGCTATTGGCTCAGCGGCTGGGACTCCAAACTATGGCCTGGGCGCAAGGCATTGGCCCCCTCCACCACAGTCAAACTCGCTGGATTGCCCGTCAAGCGTTTCGCGGATGTGATGCCATTAGCGTTCGCGATGGGGGTTCGCTGGCCTGGATTCAGGACTGGGGACTAACGGCAACGGTCGCGCCAGATCCAGTGTGGGCGCTCACTGCCACACCAGTCCCTGACTCGCTTTTATCAGAAACACCTCTGCCGCGCGTCGCTGTAGTACTGCGATCGCACCCCCAACTCACCCCAGACCGACTGCAAACCATTGCCCAGGCCCTGCAAATTTTTCAGCAACAGAGCCAGACCCAACTCTTACTCGTGCCGTTTCAGCAGAGTCAAGACCTCGCGATCGCGCAGCAGCTCCAGACTCAACTCCCAAACATCAGCGAGCTTTGTGTTTTGGAGGATCCGCGCCAGCTCAAAGGATTGTTCACCCAGGTCAAAATGGCGATCGCCATGCGCCTCCACGGACTGATCATGGCCGCCGCCGAAGGCTGTCAATGCTTTGGCATTAGCTATGACCCCAAGGTGGAGCGCTTGCTGCGCGAACTTAAAGCGCCGGGTTGGAGCTTTGAAACCTGGCCACCAGATGCCAGGGATATGGCCTCGCAGTGGCTCAACACTTACCAAGGAGAAGGATTGCTGTCCCCTGAGGGACGGGATAAACTCCGAGAACAGGCCCAGCAGCATCAAGTCCAGCTTGAGACGGTCTGTAAGGTGTGATATTGGATTGATTTGTCAGGCGCTAGCTTCCCTCTTTTGTTGCCAGAACTCCATTCCCAGCAGCTATAAAAAAGCTGCCCCTTCAGAGGCAGCTTCGCTCATTGTTTTAGCGTTTCAGCTTTACTCAGGGACTAAGCTTCCTTTGGTGCCAGACGCCCGTAAAACACGCCTTGAATTTTCACATCCAGGGGCTCATGGGCACCCATATCAGAGTCTGACGGTTGCTCAGCTTCAAAGACACCGGCAACCTCACCCGTGCGGCCATCTACCTTAGCGACAGACATGCTGATATTCCCGGTGCCGACCTCAA
>CAZXWR010000159.1:0-8989 GCA_964644325.1 uncultured bacterium | reverse complement strand
TTAATTCCGCCTAGCTACTTAGCTTTAAACGCTCGCTGAGGAACGGTTACCATATAATCAAGAGGCTTCTGATTTCACATTCAATAAATATGCTCGAAAATAGTCGCAGCCTGCGGCAATTCTTTCGTGAACCAAAATGGTTGACAAATGCGAAACAAAGAAGTTGCGACCTAAACTGATAAAAAATTGCATTAACATTCTTGACTTCGTCGGCCTCAGAACCCAAGTTAACTTTACAGTCAACATTGCCCATGCGCACTGAGCATTGAAAGTTACGTCAGGATGATGTACGCGTAGTAGTCGATAGATTAGTGTGCCTAGCATAGCTAAGTGGGATGTGAATAATGTCATCCTGTTGCACTACCCAAGCTGGAGCCAACAGCTGGCCAATGATTTCACCGCTGCCATCCTGGCGATCGCCCCTGATACTGATTTAGCCATCACGACCTCAAACCCACTGACCGTTCACCGATTGCCCCTACCCCTATTTTCGGTCAACCCCGATTGCCCGCAGCGTTGGGCTACACCCCTCCCCTTAAAGCTGGCTAGCCGCACCGGGCGATCGCCCCAAGCTCTGGCCCAGGAACTCATCGCTTTTTTGACCGAATACTGGCAAGCAAATCAGACGCCGCTGCTGTCGCCAGAGGTTAACCTCCTCCCCAATGGCTGGCTATGTCTGCAATGGTCTGAGGCAGCGATCGCCACAGAACTCCAGGCCGCCCTTGGGCGATCGCTGACAGGATTGGATTCAGGACTGACTCAGGGTGCAACTGGGTTGTCCGTTGCCAGTGGGGTCAGCCCAGACCCCGTTGTGTTCCAGTTGCAGTATGCCCATGCCCGCTGCTGTAGCCTGCTGCGTTTAGCCCAGGCAGCAAAGCTAATCACTCTCAGCAGCACCGCGATACCACAGGCCCAGTGGCTAAGCCCAGACCCCATTCCCTGGGGAAATTTATGGCGGAACAGCGCCTCCAGCGCCCTCCTAAACTTGCTGCACGGACTGCTCACCTTCCCACAGCCCCTGGCATTTCAGAAACAGCTTTGGGGGCAAGGTTTTTTACCCCAAACCACCACCAGCTTGCTGCAACCCCATGGGTCGGCCATTTGGCGACAGCAAGCCCAAGACTGGAGCACCCTATTTCTTCGGTTTTACCGTCAGCATCAGTGTTTGGTACCTCCAAAAGGCGATCGCCGAGATCTCTGTCAGACTTGGCTGGGCCTGGTTTGGCTCACTCGCCCGATTTTGGCCTGGATTTTACAGACCGGGCTACAGGCGAGTGCGCCCCCTGAACTCTAAAGCAGCGGCCCATCTGCTACCAATGCGTCAGATTAAGCGCTGAACGAAGGGGTCATGAAGGTCAACGGAATGGGCTGCCCCGGCTCTGGCCGAATGAGCTGGGCCTGGGGGGCCACCTGCTGCATGCGATCGCAAAACTCATCAAGACTGCCTTTCTCCTTGAGTAGCGCGGTCAACAGTCCGCCATACTCCACCTCCGCTGCTGCGGTGGTGGGTAACACCACCTGCGGCTGGAGCCACTGCACCAGCTCCAAGGCGCGATCGCCACCGCGAATAAACGCCCCCACCAAAGGCAGCATTAAATCGACCAGCGGCGCAATCACCACATCAATGGGCGCAAGTTCCTGAACCGCTGCTGCATGGTAGCCGTGGGGTTCATAGTAAAGACGAGTCTGGGTTTCTAAATCCGTGAGCACATAGGCATTCTCCGTCAGCATTGGGCCAATGGGTGCCCCCGGAAACGCCTGAATCTGCAAGCGATCGCCCCAGGTAAAGGTCCCACCGTGCTCCAGTGCCGTGACCGTCTGAAACCCCAAATCAGTGGCCACCTGGGCCGCACTCGGCGACCCGATCACCGGGATTTTGGCGTCAAGCTGCTTCAGGGTTTCAGGATGAGCATGGTCAGGCAATCCCTGGGACAGCAAAATAAAGCTCGGCACTGGCAGCTGTTCAAACTGGGGTCGCGTTGCCTTAAAGAACCAGGGCGCATTGCCAAACACTAAATCCCCCACCAGCCAAGGGTCTAGCAAGATCTGAGACCCTGCCATTTCGATCAGCCACGAATTACTGTCCAACCAAGTGAGTTGCATGATGCTGTCCTGCGCTAAAACTATCCCCGTTTCTTTATCTATTCTAAAGAGCTAGCTCCAGGGCGATCGGCTTGGGAGCGATCTCAGATTCCCATAGGCCGTCTAAGCAATACATACATATAGACCGCTGAACACAAAGGAAATCTTAAAGCCACTCATTTTCCGGCCAATCAATCTAGAATCCCTGAATCTCCGGCAAAAGCGAGGTCGTTTTAGCGAAATTTGTTATAAAATCCTGACATTAACGGGATTTTCAGGCATCTGGATGTGCCTAAGCCCCCATATTTTTTGAGTCTCTGCTACGATTCCATCTGTGCATGTGTTCAGATAAACCATTGATAGTGAAAAGCCATGACAGTTGCCGATCTTTCCCTACCCAGATCTGATATTAGTGCGTTCTTAGGTGTTGATGTTCCCAGCAATATATCCCATCTTTCTAAGATGGAACCCCGTCAAGTGGTTCAAAAATCGGTACGGCTTTCCCTGGTCAATTCAGGGTCAACGAGCCCCATTCCCTACCCGCAAGTACGGCACCTGAGTCGAGAGCAAATTTATGACCTCTACCCAGAACGTGAACCGGGTTTGCGGATCAACCGGGCCGCAATCTGTGCCCAGGGAAGTCAGCACATTATTTTTGCGCCCTTTATCGTTACCGAACGCATGTGTGCTGGACACATGCCAGGGTTTCCGATCTTGCCCTTAGCCGAAGCGGGGCGAACCCTTGCCCAAACGGGCGCAATCTTGGTGGCCTATTGGGTACGGGAACTCGAAGGACGGCGGGGGTGCTTCACACCGCTGGTCTATAAGGTTGGCGAAATTCAATCCTTCCAAAAAGGTTTTTTGTACCCTGGCGATCGCATTTGCTTGGTGGCTCAAGCCCGCAAGCTGCGCGGCCCACTCTATGAGGTTGAAGCCCACGGCTACCTCAAAGACGAGCACATTTTTGCCATGCCCCTGATCCAGTACTTTGTGGCTCAAGATCCCAAACTATGGCAGCAACAGGAGGTTTACAATGTCTAATTCCTCATCCCCTACCCTCTTTTTGCTGTACTGGTTTCAGGTACAGACTCATCAGCTTGACGCATTCCAAACCTGGGCTGCGGAGCGCGGCATGATCTTTTGGCAGCAGCAGCCTGGTGTTTTACGGTATCGCACCTTTCGCTTACCGACCGCTGCGCCGGATTGTTCGCCGATGGCAGGACAAGCCGCACCGCTGCACGGCCTCAGCCAAGTTGAGCTGGAATCGGAGGCAGCCCTCAGTGCCATTCTAGAGAGTCCTAGATTTCAGGAAATTCAGGCTGAATTTGTCGAATTCTTAGTCCCTGGATCGCTGCAATACAGCATCTTAAACTGTGCTTACGACTCCTTGGCAGCCCTGAGCCCCATCTAGACAACTGGGCCATCAGGAACCAGGAGGCGATGTCGAGTTAGCCGAATTAGCTTACCTTCTGCTGCAAATTTCTGGAGCAAGCGTGTCACGGTCACGCGGGAGGTGCCCGCTAGTTCGGCTATTTTTTGATGGGTGAGCGATAAGTCCAGCAGGTACCCCTGATCGGTAACCTGACCAAACTCTTGGGCGAGCCAAAGCAGAAGCTGCTCAACCCGCTGTGCAATTCGCCGAAAGTGCAAAATACTCAGCAAAAACTCCAGTCGCCGGATTTGCTGCACCCTTACTTGCTGTAGGAGGGTCGCTCTCATGCTGGGCGTCTGAACAGCTAGCAGCTGCAGCTGCACGGACGTCACGCACTCCAGCCGATAGCCTTCCAGGGTGGAAGTAGGCAGCTCAATAATATCTCCGGTTCCCCATAGCCCCAGGGTGACTGTGTCCCCTTCGCTATTCCACGCTACACCGCGGAGGAGTCCCTGATTAATCGTCCAGAGCTGTTGAAGATGCAGGGGCACGAAGTCACCACGTCTGAAGGTTTGGAACGGGTTTGTCGCCAGGGCGTGAATCGGCTGGCCATTTGCGGCATATCGCAACGGGATAACTGGGGCTAAAGGTTGAGGTTGATTCAGAACAAACATGGTTGCTTCTGACTAGAAGGATGTGGAGATTGAGGTGACTGATAGTCCTGACAGTCAATCGCTGCCTCTGAAAAAGCGGTGGTGGGTCGAACGGTACAGGGGAGTCGATAGTCCCCAGTGGCGTAGATACAGCGATCGCAGGGAATACGGTGCAGCCGCTGCAGATGGCGGAGTCCCTGCCGGGTAACCTGTCCAATTCGCCACAGTCCTAGCCCGATGAAGGCCCAGGTGCAAATCAGGCAAATCAGGGTCACCATGGAACCTCACGTCCTCCAATGGAATGGCTGTTGCCCACTGCAACTGGCGAGCTACTCACCCGTATCGACGTTGGCACACCGACAGAAACCGAACTCGCCCCGAGCCCCCAGAACTGCAACATCTGGTGAGCGATCGCATCCGGTGCAAAGTAGTGGAAAAAATGTCGGCCTGAGGGGGCCAACCACTGGCGACTGCCCGGTGGAAGGCGATTGGCCCATTCCTCTGGGGAGAAGGCCTTCACCACTGCATCATCCTGACTATTGCCCAGCAGCACTGGCACCGAGGGAGCAGGATTGGGCTGACTCAGGTGGCATAACAGGGAATACAGAGAAGGCGCTGCCTCTAGATCTCGATCCAGCGCTAGGGCCAGTCTTTGAATGAGGGGGAACGACTGTCCACCCAGCAAGCACTGCGCGATTCCCATCAAGAGCCGGATTCGACAGATCGAAAGCTGCTGACGCTGCAGATAGTAATAGAGGTGCCAGGTTGCCATCTCTTGGGGAGCCACCGATAGTAGCGTGAGAGAGCGCACCTGCTGCGGATAGCGATCGGCATACTGGCAGGCAAAAGCCGCACTCAGCCCATGACCAACCAGATGCAAAGGGTCCGTAGCCCGCGCTTGAAGGTACTGGTGAAGTCGGGCGATCGCACTGTCCAAGGCGCTGGGTGCAGCCAGGGTTTGGGAATAGTTCCAGCGCGCAATCGAGACCGAGCGGGCCAACCGCTGTAACAGGGGTGCATGGAGCCAGGACAGACTAGGGCTCACATTGAGCCACAATATAGAACCAGACAAAGACATAAAAACTCCCAACAAGCAACGCTGATCTTAGAAAAGAAACTGGATAAAGTAGCTATTTACCCAACCGATTCGCAGGCCAACCGATTTCACAGGTTAAGCTCTTGCTTGAGCTGGGCGACCCAGGTCTTAATCCGCCCTTCAGTGAGTTCCGGCTGGTTATCGTCATCTAGGGCCAAGCCGACGAACTTGCCGTTGACCACTGCCTTAGAAGCAGAGAAATCATAGCCCAAAGTAGGCCAGTAGCCAATCGTCTGGCCCCCCAGCCCAGAAATTTTGGCCTCCAGCAATCCCATGGCATCCTGGAAATTATCGGCATAGCCAACCTGGTCACCGACCCCAAAATAAGCCACCCGCCGATCCGTGAAATCGAGGGCATCCAGTTCGTCGTACAGACTATCCCAGTCGCTTTGCAGCTCACCGATATTCCAGGTCGGGCATCCCAGAATCAAAACCTCAAACTCCAACAGTTCAGCAGGCTCAATATCGGCCACATCATGGAGAACAACCCGCTGTTCCCCACCGAAAGCCGCCTGGATTAATGCTGCCGCTGCTTCGGTATTCCCGGTTTGCGTACCAAAAAATAAACCAATTGTAGACATACTCATTACCAACGCTTTCAAATACTTGCCGGGTCAGGAATCCTGACCGCAGTTCTCTGCCCATAGGAAACAGGAGCACCTGTGACATCAACCTTTAGAAACCGAGCGATACAGGCTCTGCCACAGGCGCACCTGGAGCGGAGGTAAACCTAAGCCTCATTCGCCAACGTGTTCAAGGCCGTTTCCACGCGTCGGAAATCAAAGCCCATCGAGCGTAGCGCGTGCCAGAGATGCCCCTGTAAGAAGAAAAAGCTCAGGAAGAAATGGGCATTTGCCAGCCAACAGCGGGCCGTATGGGTACCCATGGGCAGCTCAGCAGTATCGGCAAAGTAAGGCACAATCCCCAGCTTGATCTCTAAGGTGGCACCATAAAACTCCACGGGGTAGGCCAGGGTATTCACCGCGCAAAAGTAAGTGGCCACAAAGCCAGCCAAGGCGATACCGCCCAACGAGTAAGACAGAATAGCTTCCCCGGAAAACGTGAGCAGTCGCTTGGCCCAAGGCAGCGGTTCTTTCACGATGTGCCAGACACCGCCCACCATCAAGAGAACCCCCACATAAATATGGCCCCCCACCAAGTCTTCTAGGCTGTTAACGCTGGCAAAGTGGGTTTGATAACCGTAGATCACCCAAGGGTCTAGGGTCGGCTGTGTCACCAGCCGGACCGTTTGCTGGGTCGCATCGTACAGTCCCCCCCAGTACATCGCCTTGCCCACCAGCAGCAGTGCGCCCGCCCCTAGAAACAGAAGATGATGCCCCAGAATGAGTCCCAGCTGCTTGGGATCATCCCAGTCAAAGTGGAAGCGGCGCGCCCGCCCTTTTGTTTGCTGCAGATCCGCAGGCCCTTTGACCACATGGAACAGGGCCCCTGCTCCCAGCACCGCAGAGGAAATCAGGTGCAGCATACCCACCACAAAATAAGGGTAAGTACTCACTACCTGCCCACCGTCCCCAATGCCAAACCCTAACGTTGCCAGGTGGGGAAGCAGAATTAAGCCCTGTTCCCCCATGGCGATATCAGGCTGCAAGCGAGATAGCTCGAAAAGCGTGAAAGCACCAGCCCAAAAGGTAATGAGCGCTGCCTGGGCCACATGGGCTGCAATAAATAACCCAGACAACTTTGCGAAGCGGGCATTACCCGCCCACCAGCCATACTGAACTTCGGTATTGCTATAGGTCTGCATCGGATTGATCTCTCCATGAATATCAATGAACGGTCAGCAGTCAATTCTTGTGCTGCGATTCTCATGCTGCGATCGCCTGCTGGAGGGAGAAGAAAAAGAGGAAGGATCTGCGGCTGCCTGAGCACGATTGGCCACAGTGCAGCCGCAGAGGCGTTGAGAGGAGAACAAATACCCTTTGACCAAGCCGTAAGTCAAGGGCTTTGTTGAGACTTAGAATCAATAAATTCCCAAAAAGAAAAAGCGCATTGCCCCATCTCATAGGGAGCAGGGACACTCCCTTCACCCACCATGCAACAGCGGCTCCAGGAATCTTTATCCGCCCAATCCATTACACAGTCCGCAATGATTCACTCCCGAACCAGGAATGAGTCGGAGGCGACAGGGCTTTAACAGGGTTACGCCACGGGTCTTTATTGAGAATAAGTTTCAACTAAAAGAACTTTAGCAGCGTCCTTTATTTATTGCAAGTCTTTGTCAATAAGTACCATCGGAACCCGCTATCTTTGGAGCATTGAGGCGGGCAGGGATATCACCTGTACGGGGTCTTTAGTGGCCTAGGGAGGTGGCTGCAATCACGATGTGGGCGCAGGCTTCAGCGTCAGAAAGCGCTTCATGATGATTGAGGTCGATGCCCAAGTACTGACAGACATTTGGGAGTTTGGTCGGGCGGATCTGCCAGGTTTGGCGGGCCAGCTTCACGGTGCAGAGAAAGGCCGGGTGGGGTCGGGGAATTTGATGGGCGTCACAGCAGGCGTACAGGACCCCTTTGTCGAAACTCGCATTGTGGGCGGCAATAAAGTCAGCGTCTTGAAAGATAGGGGCGATCGCAGGCCAGAGCTGGCCGAAGGTTGGTGCTTGGGCTACATCCTGCCAGTGGATACCGTGGACGTAGGTAAATTCAAACTGACGTCGAGGGGGTTGAATGAGGTGGCTCACGCGATGCACAATCTGGTTTGCTTCAACGCGGACTAGGCCAACGGCACAGGCACTATCGCGGCCGCGATCAGCCGTTTCAAAATCCAGGGCCACAAATGTGCTCATCGGCAGTTTAATTCCATGGCTATTTCACCTCCGGCCCCAGATCCACTACGGGCTGAGTCGATAAAACCTGTCGCTGTTCAAGGTCAACGATGCTGGCGGATTTAGTGCCATCTTTGCGATACACCACCACCAGTTTTCCGGGCGTGACCATCGTCAGGCCAAAAATTTCGGTCAGGCCCGTCAGCACCTCGGTATAGTTTTGACCACTCGCTGCCGATACGCCGATCGTCTGTAGATCGTCGCGCGTGAGCTGCTGGTCGCCATCGGTATCAGCCTTCAGCACCTGATGCACCAGCCACTGAGTCACGGCTTTGCCCTCTACCTTACGGGTATATTCATCGGTTTGGAGAATGACGTAGGCATTGGTCTCAAATAGCCGCCGAGAGGTGAGTGACCCAGCATCCAGAAAAACTAAATTGCGGGTTTGCCCGCCGCCGCCGTAGGAACCAGAGGACAGTAGCTTGTCCGACCGTGACCAGGTGCCATCATTTACAGCGGCCATCAGATAGGACGTGCCCTGAAGGGTTTGAAAGGAACTTAATGTCGCCCTGTATTTTTCTGAAGCCTTGACGTTGTCGCTCCTGAAGGGCTGACTCACACGGCTACAGGAAAGCCCTAGAACGGGACTTAGGGTCGCAAGCAACAGAAGTGCGATCGCGTTAAATGGAGGCTGCCACATGCAGTTGCGGTTGTTCAAGTGGACGGGATCTGTTTACTATTCAACACCAATCAGGAACCGTCAGCGCGTCTTGAGGAAATTCAGACCCTGAGGCAGACAGACGTTGTTCCCCGGCGGAGCTGTCGCTGTCGCCGCAGCCAAGACTGGCGGATCGGGACACGCAGAACTGGGGGTAGATGACTCACCCCCCAACGGGCGATCGCAAACTGGTGGAGCAGATCAGCTTGGTTAGCCTCTGCCTGCTGAAGCCGCTGCGCCCGCACAATATCAGGTTCGCGTTCAGCCTGAATGAACCCTAGCG
>CAZXWR010000158.1:0-9084 GCA_964644325.1 uncultured bacterium | reverse complement strand
ACGATTAGCCGTGTCATTGAGTTCGCCGTGCGGCACTTCTTAGGTCGGGGCTTACGGTCGCTTGAAGAGTTTCAACAATACTTTGAACTCATATCTCAATCTGGGCTATCGGCGGTAGTGGATCAGCTTATAAATTCCCCCGAGTACAGCGACTACTTTGGCGAAGAGACTGTGCCTTACCTGCGGGGCTTGGGGCAGGAGGCCCAGGAGTGCCGAAATTGGGGCGCCCAGATTGCACTGTTGAAGTACAGTGCGCTTGCCCACAAAGTTCCTCAGTTTATTACGCTATTCGGCGACTACCAAAAACCGCTGCCAAATCAGCATCCCTACGGGCGAGGAAACGATCCGCTAGAGATTCAGTTTGGGGCGATCTTTCCTGATCAGAGTCGGGATTTGACCGAGCGCTCGGCCCACTTTGAGCGTGAGAGTCGTCGGATTTTGATTGGCTGCGAGCCTGGTGACAGGGACGGGGGCGTTGTTTGCTGGGGTCAAGTTCCGGGTGCACCTTCTAGGGTGCTGAGATTAAGTCAGGTCTGGCCACAGGGAAAAAGATCCCAAGGGGCCAACCTTGATCTGACCCAGCCAGCCCCTGCTGCGTTGATTGATGGCGCCTATCGCCAGCTCTATGGACGGGATATTCTAGCCAGTCAGCGCAGCCCTGCTACGGAACTAAGGCTCAAAGGCGGTGTAATTACGGTACGTGAGTTTGTGCGTCAGGTGGCAAAGTCTCGCCTATTTCGCCAGCTTTACTGGGATTCTTTATATGTCACCAAGGCCATTGAATATATCCATCGACGGCTCCTGGGACGACCGACCTACGGGCGTGAGGAAATAAGTCAATACTATGACATCTGCTCCCGGAAAGGCTTCGCCGCCTTGATTGATGCCTTGGTCGATAGCCCTGAATACCTGGAAGCCTTCGGTGAGGATACGGTGCCATACGAGCGCTATGTTACACCGCGCGGATACGAGATGCGATCTCGGGCTCATGTGGCCAAGAGTAACAGTCCCTCGGTCGGTCAGCCCCGTGTTGCGGAAGGCAACTGGGTTAAGGCAGCACTGCTCAGAGCCAATCATATTAACCATAACGGGATGAACGCTGCTTTCAGGAGCATTCATCCGGTGACAGATCCAATTGCAGCCCCAATTACAGATGAGCCTGTAGTGGGCGCAGGTGTGGAGCAGCAGCCCAGTACTTCTGAAGAAAGTCCCTCTGTGTCAGGCGGGTCAGTGTCGGCAGAAGGATCATCTGCAACCTCAGATGCTTCAGATAATGCCCCGGCAACTGTTAATTGATGCCCAACTGTTCACAGCGAGATGCCATCTGCTCCGTCAGTCTGCTGCACAGCCCAAGTCCTTTGAATTCTATGGAGTGAAATACGATGTCAAAACTGGGGCCAACCTTCCAAGAACGTAATAACACTACCCGTGCTGCCATAGCTCAAACACTAGCGCATGTTCGTCAACGCATGGTTCGACTTTGCCACGATTATTCTTGGCCCAAGCGCTGGGTTTATTGGGGCTGGTTTGGTGGAGTGCAAATCCATCAAAAAGGAGGCAGGACATGAGCCTCATCCAACAAGTGATTCAAACTGCCGATGAGGAACTGCGCTATCCAACACCCGGCGAAATCCATATGATTCAAAATTTCTGTAAAACGGGAGACCGACGCATCCGGATTGCTCAAACCCTGGCAAGCCATGAGAAGGTGCTGGTCGATCGGGGTAGCTTCAAGTTTTGGAAGCGGTGCCCTGTGACTCCCAGCAATAGCGGCAGTCTTCGGAAAACAGCCTCCTGCCAACGTGATCAGGGTTGGTATATCCGCTTGGTAGCCTACTGTGTCTTAGCCGGCAATGAACAGCCCATGGTCGAAATTGGCACCCTGGGCATGAAGGAGATGTACAAATCACTAGGCATCCCATTGGCAAACTGGGCTGAGGCAGTGCGCTGTCTAAAAGAGGAGGCGATCGCCCTCCTGGGTGATGAAGATGCAGCAGAAGTTACGCCTTATTTTGATCACATCATTCAGGTGTTGGCTTACCCAGGCGTGCCGTATCTCATGAATGAAGGGGTTTTAGCATACTAACTCAAGGTTTTAATCCGGCACTGATGCCCTACACAGTGCTTTAAATAAAGGAGACAGACGATCAATGACAATTGCACTAGAGCGTCCTGAGCCCGCTTGGGCTAGAGGGCTAAAACTATTTGATGACTGGCTAAAACGCGATCGCTTTGTGTTCATTGGCTGGTCTGGCTTACTACTATTTCCTTGCTCTTTTCTAGCGCTAGGTGGCTGGTTTACAGGGACAACCTTTGTGAGTTCCTGGTACTCCCACGGTCTTGCCAGTTCTTATCTAGAAGGCTGCAATTTTTTAACCGTTGCCGTTTCAACCCCGTCCGACAGTATGGGGCATTCCCTCCTGTTGCTGTGGGGGCCAGAAGCCCAGGGAGATTTTACGCGCTGGTGTCAGCTAGGAGGACTCTGGACGTTTACTGCCTTTCACGGTGCCTTTGGGCTAATTGGCTTTTGCTTACGCCAGCTAGAAATTGCCCGCTTAGTAGGGATTCGACCCTATAATGCCTTGGCTTTTTCGGCACCGATTGCCACCTATCTAGCTACGTTTTTAATTTATCCCCTTGGCCAGTCGAGCTGGTTTTTTGCACCCAGTTTTGGTGTTGCTGCTATCTTCCGCTTTATTCTGTTTGTCCAGGGCTTTCACAACTTTACGCTCAATCCCTTTCACATGATGGGTGTGGGTGGTGTACTCGGTGGGGCATTGCTGTGTGCCATTCACGGAGCCACGGTTGAAAATACGCTCTACGAAGACACGCGCGGCTTTAATACCTTCAGTGGCTTTTCGCCCACTCAAGGAGAAGAGACCTATTCTTTTGTGACGGCAAACCGCTTCTGGTCGCAAATATTTGGGATTGCCTTTTCTAATAAGCGTTGGCTGCATTTCTTTATGCTGTTTGTACCTGTTTTTGGGCTGTGGATGAGTGCAATTGGCATGGTGGGCTTGGCCTTTAACCTGCGGGCCTACGACTTTATTTCTCAAGAGCTGCGTGCTGCTAAAGACCCTGAGTACGAAACTTTCTACACCAAAAATCTGCTGCTAAATGAAGGTCTGCGAGCCTGGATGGCTCCTGCCGATCAGCCCCACGAACATTTTGTATTCCCAGAGGAGGTCTTGCCCCGTGGAAACGCCCTTTGATCGCGCAACAGTAACAACCGTTAAAACTGCAAAAGGCATTTCGATCATTACACCTCGAGAGGGACGCGATCAGGCTTCGACGGGCTATGCCTGGTGGGCTGGCAACATGCGTTTCGCGAATATGTCGGGTCGATTTCTCGGTGCCCATCTGGCTCATGCTGGTCTGATGGCCTTTTGGGCCGGTGCAATGCTGCTGTTTGAGGTTTCTCACTTTGTGCCAGAAAAACCCATGTATGAACAGGGTTTAATTTTGATGCCCCATGTCGCCACATTAGGATTTGGTGTTGGGGCAGGGGGACAGGTGATGGATATTTTTCCTTTTTTTGCCATTGGGGTGATCCATCTCATTGGCTCTGGGGTTTTAGGGCTGGCAGGGATGTATTTATCCGTGCGGGAACCTGCAAAGCTACCGGGCTTCTTAGATTTCGACTACGGGGATAAGGATAAAATTACCTTGATCCTCGGGTTTAACCTGATTTGGCTCGGCGTTTTTGCACTGCTGTTTGTCTGTAAAGCGATGTTTTGGGGCGGTGTTTATGACACCTGGGCTCCGGGGGGCGGCGATGTGCGTCTGATTACTCACCCCACGCTGAATCCGCTAACTATTTTTGGCTACCTGACCCGCACCCCTTACGGACAGCAAGGGTGGATTATCGGTGTCAACAACATGGAAGACATTGTGGGTGGCCATATTTGGGTAGGCGTTCTGCTGATCGCTGGGGGTATTTGGCATGTTGTGACGACACCTTTCAAATGGACTCATAAAGTGTTCACTTGGACTGGCGAAGCTTATCTTGCCCAAAGCTTAGGCAATATCTGTGGGCAGGCCTTCATTGCTACAGCGTTTATCTGGTTTAACAACACGGCCTATCCCAGTGAGTTTTATGGCCCCACTGCCGCAGAAGCATCTCAAGCCCAAGCACTCACTTTTTTGGTACGAGACCAAAACCTAGGGGCAAATGTTGCCTCTGCCCAGGGGCCTACTGGGCTAGGGAAATATTTAATGCGATCGCCTACAGGGGAAATCATTTTTGGGGGTGAGACCATGCGCTTTTGGGATTTTCGTGGTCCCTGGCTAGAGCCCTTAAGAGGCAAAAATGGTCTTGACCTCGACAAAATTCGCCATGATATTCAGCCCTGGCAAACGCGACGGGCAGCGGAGTATATGACCCATGCGCCCCTGGGTGCCATTAACTCGGTCGGAGGGGTGGCGACCGAAGTCAATGCTTTTAACTTCATGTCTCCCCGTACCTGGCTTGCTGGTGCTCACTTTATCCTTGGTTTTTTGTTTTTGGTCGGGCATCTCTGGCATGCAGGACGGGCCAGGGCAGAGGCCGCCGGATTTGTGAGAGGCATTGACCGCAATAATGAGCCCGTTATGAAAATGCCTCCCCTGGATTAACCACAAATGGTGTATCAGGTGTCTGGGTTGAATGGTTGTGCGCATCCTGCATCTGATGTGGCTTTTTAAGTCATTCACTGCTTTAAAACTCAATTACAAAAATCAGCAAAAGGAGTAGAACCGAATGGGCCTCCCTTGGTACCGCGTTCATACCTCAGTGATTAATGATCCAGGTCGTTTACTGGCAGTGCACTTGATGCACAATGCCCTTTGTGCCGGCTTTGCTGGTTCTATGCTTTGGTTTGAATTGTTTTCCTATGATCCTAGTGACCCGGTCTTGAATCCCATGTGGCGACAGGGCTGTTTCCTGATGCCTTTTGTCGCTCGATTAGGCGTCACCCATTCCTGGGAAGGCTGGTCAATCACGGGTGAAAAACTGATTGACCCAGGCTTCTGGACGTTTGAAACCGTGGCGATCGCCCACATTATCTTTGCGGGTTTAGAGTTTTTAGCTGCGGTATGGCACTGGAACTACTGGAACATCTCTACATTCTTTGATCCTAAAACAGACAAGCCCGTTATCGACCTGCCAAAGGTTTTCGGCATTCACCTTCTGTTGGCAGGGCTAGCCTGCTTTGGGTTTGGGGCATTTCATCTGACGGGCATTTTTGGTCCTGGCATGTGGGTCTCCGATCCCTATGGCTTGACCGGGCATGTGCAGGGGGTCGCGCCCGTATGGGGGCCAGCAGGTTTCAATCCTTACAATCCGGGTGGCGTTGTGGCTCATCACATTGCTGCTGGTATTGTGGGCATTATCGGTGGACTATTCCATATTTTTGTACGTCCTCCAGAACTGCTCTATCGCGGGTTACGCATGGGCAATATTGAAGGGGCTTTGGCAAGCGGTCTGGCTACTTTCTTTTTTGCTGGTTTTGTCGCGACAGGTAGTATGTGGTACGGCACTGCAACTACACCCATTGAGCTATGGGGGCCGACCCGCTATCAGTGGGATCAGGGGTACTTCAACACTGAAATTAATCGCCGCGTTCAGGCCAGTTTAGCTGCAGGTAAAAGTCTTTCTGAAGCCTGGTCAGCCGTCCCAGAAAAGCTAGCTTTTTATGATTATGTGGGCAACAGCCCTGCTAAAGGTGGGTTATTTCGGGTTGGCCGCATGGTGGATGGGGATGGCGTCGCACAAGAATGGTTAGGACATCCTGTATTTAAAGATCGAGAAGGTCGGGAACTCTCGGTGCGCCGGATGCCGAATTTTTTTGAAACGTTTCCAGTTGTTCTCTTTGACCAAGATGAAATTGTCCGCGCCGATGTACCGTTCTTTCGAGCGAAGGCCAAATATAGTTTTGAGCAAACAGGCGTAACGGTTAGCTTCTACGGCGGGCAGCTAGATGGTCAAACCTTCAGCGATCCAACGGTTGTGAAAAAGTTTGCCCGGAAAGCACAACTCGGCGAACCCTTTGAGTTTGACAGTACTATCCACAACTCAGACGGTATCTTCCGCACCAGTAATCGTGGCTGGTTTGCCTTTTTTCATGCCTGCCTTGCTATTTTGTGGTTCTTTGGACATCTCTGGCATGGATCCCGCGCCCTGTTTCAAGATGTGTTTGCGGGCGTCGATCCTGACCTGGATGATGAACAAGTTGAGTGGGGTATTTATCAAAAAGTTGGGGATAAAACGACGCGTAAAAAACCGCCCGCGCTCCAGCCCGTGTTGATGACGCCTAACCCCCTCTCCTCCCCTGTTCAAGATACTTGAAGATCCGATTCCTCCCTAGCTCCACAGTCTAGTCAAAAGCTTGTCCTTCCGAACAGGAACTGGAGTGCAGGGAAGCGCTTTCGCTGCGCGTCTCAAGTTGTAAAACTTTGTTGGAGTGACCTATGACAACCAATCAGTATCCACCCCGCAAGGTGGCACCGTTACAGTATCTCTTCAGGCAGCTTAATGCCGATTCTGGCAAGGTTGTCCGAGGCTGGGGCACTGCACCACTGATGGGTGGTCTCATGCTCTTGTTTCTTATTTTCCTACTCATCATTCTGCAAATTGCCAACGCTTCAGTTTTGCTAGAGGGGATTGATGTGAATTGGACTGTTTTGCAGGATTACACAAGCGCAGCGAAAGAACTCTCTCTCAAGGGCACAACCTTTGCCTCAACTGGCGTTGGCATTTTTTTAGGGTTATTGGCCTTCTGTCTATGTTGTGGTGCGCTCATTCTCTATGGATTTTTGTCCTATCCCGTAGACCAGGAATAATGTCATGATCATTGTCAGGTGCAGATAATGCGACACAGATTCAATATGCAATCTGATAACTTAAGGCCCAAGCGATTCGATTCCTTTGCCCCATTCCCGCAAAGGTATCTTGATTCTTTTGCCTTGATGCTGCACCGGATGATTGATCGGATTCGCCAATCGCTGGAGTTGTCTGAAATATTAGCAGCCACTGTGGAAGAAGTCCGCACTTTTTTACAAACTGACCGCGTCAAAGTCTACCAATTTCACGAGGATGGTAGCGGTGAGGTTGTGGCTGAATCAATCCGAGATCAGCAACTTCCCTCCCTTTTGGGGCATAATTTCCCGGCGGAAGATATTCCAGCAGAAGCGCGTGAACTTTTTCTAAAAGCACGGCAGCGTTCAATTGTGGACGTGAGTGCTCAGATGATTGGTGTGAGTCCTCTAGATCATGACTTGATCGGTAAGATGATTCGATCTGATATCCGGTTTCGGCCTGTTGACCCCTGTCATGTCGAGTACTTGACAGCGATGGGGGTACAGTCTTCTCTAGTAGTGCCTATTCTCTATCAGGATCAGCTCTGGGGACTGCTGGTCTCTCACCACAGTACACCTCGCCAAATTTCAGAGCAAGACCTCCAAGTTGTTCAGTTAATTGCTGACCAAGTGTCGATTGCGATCGCACAATCCAATCTACTGCATCAAACTCGCCTGCGAGTGATGCAGGAATCTACGATTAACCGAGTGGCAACGCTGCTCCATTCAACGGCTCAGATGCAGATGCAGGCCGCTTTAGAGCAAACGATCCTGGCACTGCATGGGGTGGGTGGCAGATTGTATCTTGCTCCCAAAAACCATCAACAACCTCAGCTTTATACCTTTGGGAGACAGCCCGCCGCTCTTGAGAGTAGTTGTCGGGACATGCCCTTGGAGCAGCAAATTTGCTGGAAGGACTGGCTAGCGCTTGAGGAGTCCGTCCGGGGAGAGGGTGAGATATGGGCCATCGCTGATCTGTACCAAGCTGTGATGCCCTCAGATCTAGCAATGGCCCTGCTGGATACGCCCGTTAGAGGCTTGCTCATTGTGCGTCTTCACCATCAAGAAACTAGTCTGGGCTACCTTAGCATTTTCCGCCGTGAAATTGACCGAGAGCGAATTTGGGCAGGCCGCGTTGAGGAAGACGATCCTCGCCAGCGACGACCGCGACAATCTTTTGAGACTTGGCGTGAAATAAAGCGAGGACAGACCGATCCCTGGAGCACTTCAGATATTGAACTTATCCAAGCTTTAAGCTACCACTTCGCAGTTGCAGCATATCAAGAAGCCCTTTATCAAAAGGTTCGGGCGCTCAACGAAGAATTGAAGCAAGACATTCAGAAGCGCAAACAAGCAGAACGAGAAATTTTTGCCCTCAATGCTGAGCTCGAAAAACGAGTACTGGAGCGAACGGCTGCACTGCTGCAGTCTAACGAAGATCTAGTCCGTGAAATCACAGAACGTGAACGTATCTGGGTTGCACACCAGAAAGCTGAAGCCTCTTTAGCACGACTGAGTCGGAGAACCCAGCTCATTCTGAATTCAGCTGGTGAGGGAATCTATGGCATCAATCTTCAGGGCAAAATTACCTTTGCTAATCCCGCTGCTGCTAGGATTTTAGGCTACGAAGTTAACCAGCTCATCGGTCAGGAGATGCATTCTCTCCTGCAACATTCTCAGCCCGATAGCACAATTTATCCGCTGATTGAAAGTCCAATTTACAATACCCTTCATGAGGGAAATACTCACCAAATTACGGGAGATCTATTTCGGCGGCAAGACGGGTCTACTTTTCCTGTGGAGTACATTAGTAGCCCTATTCAGGAACGCAATCAGATTGAAGGAGCTGTCGTACTGTTCAAAGATATTACCGAGCGTCAGCTTGTTGAACAGATGAAAGATGAGTTTGTCTCCATTGTCAGTCACGAACTCCGCACCCCCCTAACCTCAATCCGCGGCACTCTCGGATTACTCTCTAGTGGCTGGCTCGAAAGTCAGCCTGACAAAAGCAAGCGGATGTTAGAGATTGCCTCCTCCAACACGAATCGTTTAGTGCGGTTGATCAACGATATTCTCGATATCGAGCGGATGAAATTCGGCAAAATTACAATGCAAAGAAAGGCTTGTAATGCCGCTGAATTAATGACTCAGTCTGTAGATGCCATGCGGGCGATGGCTGACAAATGTAAAATTACGGCAATTTCTCAAAAAGTGCTGATAGCCCACGAGCTATAGCTTGGACTTTAGGCA
>CAZXWR010000157.1:0-9130 GCA_964644325.1 uncultured bacterium | reverse complement strand
TCTTTTCGCAACCCCTGGGGCCTGTTTTTACCAGCGGTAATTGAGAAATTGCCTTGCGTCATCAGTGACTTCATCAAGGGCGAAGCTGGCACCAAAATCAGGCTCAAACAAACCCCACCTGTTGATATCGCTATCTCAGCTATTACAGTCATGGAGTTACGCTACGGGTTGGCGCTCAATCCTTAACGTGCCCAGAAGGTTGAACCCGCAATCTCTAGCTTTCTGTCTTCTGTAACAATTCTCCCTTTCAGTATTGTAGAAGCAGAACAAGCAGCTCAAATTCGTGCTGTTCTTAAATCTCAAGGGCAGCCAATTGGTGCTTACGATGTCTTGATTGCAGCTACTGCGCTGCAACATAACCTTCTCATGATCACCGCAAACCAAAGAGAATTTGATCGAGTTCCTGGTCTACAGACTGAAAATTGGCGACAGTTCTAGAAAACGGGGCGGAAGCAAACGCAAGCTAACAACGCGATGGAGCGAACGGAGTGGGCGAGAACTCTACCTCCCTCTTTAATATTAGGACTGGAAAGCTACGTTTGATCGCATCGCTTTGAATCGCTAGCCCCGTTCACCAGGAGAGCCAACCAGAGAAGGAAACACAATAGGCCACTACTCTGGTCGATAAGACGTTGTGGATTGCGGCGACGTAGACGACGGTTCGCGATAGGTCACTGACGGCGATCGCTTTTCAGTTTTGCGGCCTGCTAAGCCAAATAACCCAAAGAGTCCCACTAAGCCAAGCCATCCCCAGTTAGCCCTCTGCTCCACAGCTGCTGCTGCTTCTACCGTTTCTTCCTGGGCGGCGGCAGCGGCAGCTTCAATCTCTTGTTCTGCTGTCTCCGCAGCACGATCGATGCGCTGTTCTGCTGTTTCTGCCGCATTTTCAAGGGTCTGTCCTGCATCTTCTGCGGTATTTTCTATAGCCTGCCCTGCGGCATCTAAGCTCTCTTGGGCTGCCGCTCCTGTATTAGA
Organism: uncultured bacterium; assembly: GCA_964644325.1. Classification (GTDB taxonomy): domain Bacteria; phylum Cyanobacteriota; class Cyanobacteriia; order Thermosynechococcales; family Thermosynechococcaceae; genus CAZXWR01. The sequence continues at coordinate 8,155 of CAZXWR010000157.1, read as the reverse complement.
GACCCCTTCTCCAAATTCTTCAGCTGCGTTTTCAAAGCTGGACTCAGCTTGCTCCAGTTCATTCACCGCTTCTGCTGCATTTTGGTCAACAGTTTCTTCGGCAGGTGCTTGCGTAGACTGGGCTAGAGAAACAGGGCTGATCATGATCCAGAACGTCGCAGCAGCGGCACTCATCCCTAATGCATGCAAAGTTTGATTCAGTTTCATCATGTGAAATCCTCTTGTGGTGGCAGGGGGGAAGCCTTCCCCATGTACGTACGCTACTGCCAAACCCAATGCCGCGCATCAACAGAGAGAGAGAGAATTGCCAGATATTCTGCTCTGCCCAAAGACAGAATTCAAATGAGTGATGACTGACTCTATATTGGTCGAGAATCAACAGTCTGCAATCGAACAGCCAAGGCTTGCGAAGGCGGAGTGGAGTAGCTGTTGATCAGCTACGTTCCGCGTGCTGCATCCTGAATACAGTTGCTTCCAAGATCAGCAAATGGGTGCAAAGACCAGAAGCATCCAACATCTATTGCAGGGCCAAACAATGGTGCACATTGTCACTAACGTGCTCTTAGGATTCCGGTAAATTGGTACCAGCTACACCTCCATCGGGCGTCAGGATTCGAGGCTGGGGCCGTCGCAGCAGTCGCCGTCCGCCCCAAATCAAGACCCCCAAGCCCAGCCAATAGGGGCTAAACACCACCAGCCAGACCCCCAGCTGCAATAAATTAACCGTCAGCGAACCCACGGCACTGGTGGAGTTCGTCCAGCTGTTTTTGATCTGTGTCCCAACGGGAGTTCCCTGGGGCTGCTGCGCGATCGCCTCCGCTAGGGTGAGATCAATGGATGAAAATGCCACCTTTTGCTTGAGATACTGCTGTTGACCTTGAATTTTCTCAATCTCGTTGCGGATGTTGTTCAGCTCCTGGGACACCTTCAGCACATCGGCCACCGACCCTGAGCGATCCATGATTTTGAGAACCGTTTCTTCAGAACGCTTCAGGTTGCGCAACCGAGACTCAAAATCTACCAGTTGATTGGCCACATCCTCCGCCTGAATCGAACGATTTTGCACCGTCCCCAGCTTGGATAATGCCTCCACCGTCGCATCCAGCCGCTGCTGCGGCACCCGCAGCTTCACATAGGCCGATCGCCGACCCCCATCCTGGGGGGAAGAATCCTGTAAACCCAGCAAGTCGCCCTGCTGCGCCCGCACAATTTGCGTCACCTGTTGAATTGCATCTTCAACCCCATCCACGCGCAATTCTAGACTGACCGTGCGAATCAACTGGGCCGCAGGTCGGGAAGCTGACGGAGGCTCCGCACCGTTTAACTCAGACAACGTCTCCGATCGCTGCTGCTCATTGGCCGACTCCGCGATGTCAGCAGCACCATCGGCTGGAGCCAGTGCCGCCTGGGGGGCAGACGTGCTGCTTTCCTGCATCGCCGCAGAACAGCTACCGAGGAGCGTACTGGCGATCGCAACGGATGCCCAAACCGTACCTTGCAGTCTGTGGCGATGAGTAATCATGGATGTTCTCCTTTGGGATAGGGCCAACCCAATCTGCCTGGGAATCTGCCTGACTTGGGCGTCTGGGACAAGTAGATTTCGCGCTGTGCCCCGGGTGGCTGAACTCCATTATGGGCTGCGATCCCAAGGCCGTAACGCGGGTTTCAATTTTAGCAACCGCACGGATCCAGGCCGATGCGTGCGCCCGGTCTGGAACAGGTCGGCCTGGAACAGGTCGGCGTTATCTATGAGGCATGACGCGAGAACCAGCCAAGCGCTATGGCGCTGTCGATCGCTGAAACCAGCGGCGAAACCAGGGCGTCTTGAGGGACTGGCGGGCTGCGGACAGCTGTTCTTGCAGTCTCATATTGGCCGACTCCAGCTGGGCAACTTTTGCTACCAGCATCGTATTGCGTTTCAGCAGGTGCTGCACCTGAGTTTCGAGGTGATGTAGATGGGGATCAACTGGCGTCTCAGTCGGGGGCGGGTCTTCGCTGGGATTTTGCCGATCCACGACCGCTGCGGATTTTGCCACCAGTCGCTGCGAGGTTTCCACGAGTTCTGGATCTAGCTCAGCGGGGGGCGTGTCCCAAGGGTTTTGGGGATCCAGGGGTGATTCTGGCATGATTCCGAGATGCTGTCAGAACAATCGCGATGTCACGCACAGTCTATCCCGAGGTGGATCGCTGACGCCAGCGCTGCACGGGGGCATACAGGGATGGAGCAAGTTTTGCGTCAAGGTGGGGGTAGATGGGCAGCCGGGGTAAAAGCTGCCATCCTCCGGACTCTAAGGTCTGCTGGAGTGTACCTAGGGACACATGGACATAATCTGGATTCACATGATCCCTGGGTACAATGCCACCCAGATCGCGGACGCCAGCCAGGAGGCAGCGTTGCAGGTCCGCTGGGTTATGAATCAGGTTGGGGGGCACCTGGAGGGTAATACTATCGGGTAATAGGGCGCGGGCCAAGGCGACAGTCTCAACCAAGGCATCCAAATCAAAGGGTTCCGCATGCCAGTCTTCCTGGGTGCCAGGGCTATAGGGCTGCAAGATCACTTCTTGAATGTGCCCCCACTGGGCCTGCACCTGGGCGATCGCCTCCAGGGTTTCCTGGCGGTCTGCACGGGTTTCGCCGAGCCCCAGCAGTAGCCCAGTCGTGAAGGGAATACCCAGCTGCCCTGCCCATTCGAGCTGCTGCAAGCGCAATCCAGGGACTTTACTGGGGGCATGGCGATGCACCGTTGCCAGCAATCGCGGGGTCATTTGCTCCAGCATCAGGCCCATCGAAACGTTCACAGCCTGGAGCTGCTGCATTTCGGCAAAGCTCAAAGGCCCTGCATTGGTATGGGGTAAAAACCCCATGGAGAGCGCCAGCTGACAGAGTGCAACCAAATGACTGACCCAGGCCGATCGCCGGGGACTTTGGGGATGCACCTCGCCACTCAACAGTAAAATCTCGCAAATACCCTGGGCCTGGAGCGGCTGCAGCAATTGCTGGGCTGTTTCTAGCGACAGCCAGGGACTTTGGCCTGGGTTCTGCCGAAAATTACAGTAAGTACAGCGATTGAAACACTCGTAGGTGGGCACCAGTGTAAAGGCAGGGCTATAGGTAACAATCGGCGGTGCCATGCTCAGCCCACTACTTCACGGTGGCGGTGGGATAGACCCGCCCTTTCCAGGCACCGCCTGCCCCACGCCAGTGGCGAAAAGCAGAGTCCAGGGTCATCAGGCTGTAGAGCGCCCCGATCAGGGGCATCAGCACAATCCATAGGGGCGATAGTCGATACAGGCGGATCGTGGGCCAGTAGGCATAGCTCATCATCCCCCACACAAAGCTACCCAGCCCCGCCAACAGCCATTGCCCCGTCAACAGCCCTCCCACAAAGCTCAGGGGGGGTAGCAAATACATCACCACCATGCCCACCAAGGTGCCCAGCAGTAATACAGGGGAGTAGTTGAGCTGCGTGAAGGCTGTGCGGGCCACCATATCCCAGATGGTGGCCAAGGACGCGTAGTGTCGGAGGCTAACGGTTGAGGTGGTGAGGCCCAGCCAGATGCGGCCTTGCTTTTGGGGTAACTGGTCAGTGCCCTTCACCGCTGCGGCGAGGGCGCAGTCATCAATGAGGGCCTTGCGAATCACTTCAATGCCGCCCACCCGCTCGAGGACGGCCCGCTTCACTAAGATACAGCCGCCTGCTGCCGCCGCGACGGGATGGTTGGGATGGTTAACCCAGGGGAAGGGATAGAGTTTTTGAAAGAAAAAGACAAAGGCCGGAATGAGCAGTTTTTCCCACAGACTTTCACAGCGCAACAGCACCATCAGGGAAACCAGATCGAGCTGTTCCTGTTCCGCCTTGATCACCAGCTGAGCCAGATTGGTGGCGTCATGCTGAATATCGGCATCGGTCAACAGGAAGTAGTCAGGCTTGTCCGCTGACGATCGCCCCAGCACCTGCTGCACCCCTTGATGAACCGCCCACAGCTTCCCAGACCAGCCCACGGGGAGGGGGGTCGTGGTGGTGACGGTCAGCTGCTCCACACAGTCAACGGTCAGGGCAGTCTGACGGGCTACAGCCGCCGTGCCATCCGTGCTTTGATCATCGACCAATGTCACCGAAAAAGGGCCGGGGTAGCGCTGGGTTAACAGCGTTGCCAAAGACTGAGGCAGCACATCCGCTTCATTGCGTGCGGGTACAATGGCACAGATCGACGGCCAATTGGGCCAATCCGCTGAAGCTGAAGCGGACAGCCGCTGGTCGCAGCGCCAAAATCGGCCCCGGAACACCAGTAAATAAATCCAGCACAGCATGGATAGACCCACACCCAGCAGTAGCCAATCCATCATCTCTCTCACTCCTCACCCCACTCCAACCGACTGGGCCTGCGATCGCGTCAAGTAGGGAACCTCCACCACCGTTGCTGTCGTTCCGTCAACGTGGACGCTAAGCCCAGCCCCCCCTGCCTTGGTCTTGATGTAGCCCAGCCCCCGGAACCCCTCAGAGGTTTCCACCAGACTGGTCAGGGTACCCACCTTTTGTTCCGCCAGCAGGATCGGCGTCGGCACGGAAACGGTCTCTGAAAGCTGCAAACCCCAGAGCTGCTGCTTTACACCGTTATAGGTGTTGAGGCGAGCGATGGTTTCCTGGCCGATGTAGCAGCCTTTGGCGAAGGACACCGTATGCCACAGTCCCGCTTCGAGGGGGTTATAGTCTTCAGTGAGTTCAGCATCCGGTTTTGGACGACCCTGCTGTACCCGTAACTGTTCCCACACCTGCTCACCCAGGGGCACGGCACCTGCCTGGGTGAGCGCCTGCCAGAGGGCGACACCATTCGCGGCGGTGGCGATGATTGTGTAGCCTGGGGCTTTTAGCCCGTCACCATAGGCTACCGTCACCGGGAGGCCTGCGATCTGACCGTCATTGTGGGCGTTGAGTACCTCAGGAAGGGTTGTCAAACCCAGCTGCTGCAAGAGTTTTGTACTGTTAGGCCCCATCACACTGAGACACACTGTATCGGCGGTGTTGTCCAGGAGGGCCACTTGATCCCCAAAAAAAATGTAGCGATCAAACCAGGTCATTAGCTGCGCCCGTCGCTGGGGGGCGGTAATCAGCCATACTTCTTCGGGCTTGATATAGGCTGTAATGAGGTCTAGCGTGCGGGCAGTTGAGTTAACCACGGTCGCTTCACAGCCCTGTCCAGGGCTGAGGCGGTTAAAGTCGTTGGTGGTCTGGTTGTGCAAGAACTTGAGGCGATCGCCCCCGGTCAGGGTCAGGCGTCCCCAATGGCTCCGGTTGCAGACCGCGACGGTTTCACGAACGGCCTGTAGCGCAGCGGCGTCATTGCCATAGCTGGGGATGGGATCACCCTCAGCGGCGTCCGACAGCGCCGCATCAGTTTCACGAAGATACGCTTGCAGTGACTGCATAGACAACGCCGAATTCAACAATGGGGCTGCAAACACATTGTATTCTATAGCTTCTAGGGTCGTTGCAGCCGATCCATCAGAGCCGGGATCAAAGAGAGCGCCAGCTGCTCAGCATCTACGCCTAAAACGCTGCACCGTTGGGCGGCAAAGCATCCGGCCAGCCCCTGCCACCCCACAGCAGCTTGTACGGCCTGCCACAGACTCGACTCGTGGGTCACGGCCTGGGCCAGTAGCCCCCCCATCAATCCAGTCAAGACATCGCCACTGCCCCCGCGCGCCAGGGCAGGACTGCTCTCAGACATCAGTGCGAGTTGCCCCTGAGGGTTGGCGATCGCCGTGCAGGCGCCCTTCCGCACCACAATGGCCTGACTCTCCTGGGCGGCGGCTTGGGCGGCGGTAGTGGGTGGCAGCTCGGCCAACTGAGGGAAAAGGCGCTGAAATTCACCCGCGTGGGGCGTCAGGATTGTTATGGACGGGCGCTGTCCTAAAACGGTAGCAGCACCCTGAGCGGCCAGCAGGTTAAGGCCATCGGCATCCAGCAGCAGCGGGCGATCGCTGGCAAGCAATTGCGCTAGAACCTGGGCCGATTCCGTTGTGGCGCCTGGGCCATAGGCGATCGCACTGTAGCGACTCAGGTCTAGGGTTTTAGGCAAGTGGGCGATCGCACCCTGGGGCGTTTCGGGACAGCCCACCACCAGCGCATCCGGCAGTCGTGCCACATAGAGCGACTTCAGGGATTCCGGGACAGCCAGGGTCAGCATGCCCACCCCTGAGGCTCTGGCGCTCAGCCCCGCCAGTAACAAACTTCCCGCATACTGCCGGGAACTGCCAATTAGCAGCGCATGGCCCTGACGGTACTTATGGGTATGGCGATCGCGCACCAAGGGCAGCCATTGCAGCACAGACTGCGGGGCTAACTGCTGCACCAGAGGCTGTGCTCCCAGTTCGGCTGCGATATGGAACCAGGGAATATCAAAGTCAATCAGCTCCGCGTTCCCCACCCAGTCCAGGGTCGGATCTTGAAACAGTCCCAGCTTCCAGAGCCCTAAGCACAGCGTCTGGGTGGCACGGATGGCGACGCCCAGCACCGCGCCTGTATCCGTGTGGAGGCCGGATGGGATATCAATACTGACAACGGGTTGAGGCCAGCCGTTGATTTTCTCCACGGCCTCTGCCAGGACATCCGTCAGGGGACGCTCGAGCCCAAAGCCAAACAGACCATCAACTATCAGGTCGCAAGATTCTAGCGAGTCTAGGGAGCCAAACCCTAACCCCAGCGATCGCGCAAACTGGGCGTGGGCTTCCGTGAGGGGTTTACAGCGCTCCAACGGCTGGTACAGCCTGACCTTATAGCCCCTAAAGTGCAGCTCACGGGCCACCACCAGGGCATCACCACCATTGTGTCCCGGCCCCACCAGAATCCCCACGCCAGGAAATAGGTCGCAAGCATAAAGGGCCTGAATGCGACGTGCAATCAGACCCCCTACTTTTTCCATCAGTGCAGCGACAGGCATTCCGCTGGCAAACAAACGCGACTCAATTTGGCGCATTTGCTGAGCGGTCACCACTGGCCCAGAGTGCAGCTTTCGATCCAGATGATTCATCCTAGGAACGAAGTTTTGAGATTGAAACCAGCGGCGACGCTGATCCGCATGGGGGTATCCCTAAAACTACAGGGCACTCCCAATAAAGCTGGCAATCCAGAGCAGAGCGCCAGCAAACACAGCACCCCCGATGCCACCCATCAAGAACGAGCTGGCAAAATCATTCCAGCCTTCAGAACTATCCAGTCCCTGGGGAGCCGCCGCTGCCAAATTAGCAATGGGGCCAGCAGGCCGACTGCCCGCGTAGATCGATAGGCAGATGGTCAAAATAACCACTAGACCACAGGCCCCTAAAACGCCCGCCAAGTTTGCCACTTCCGTATTTCGTAAGGGCCCCAGCTTAGCAAACGGGCCGTACAGCAAATATCCGTGGGCCATGCCAATTTCTAGTGCCCGCCGCGAGGGGGTTAGCCCGGTGCGGTAGGCTGGCAGATTCTGGATCAGCGCCTTTGTAAATCCGGAAGAATTGACCGGAGTGGCCAAGTTGCCAATTTGCGGATCGCCCGGAGCGCTCACAACATCTATTGTCATGTTCTTCTCTCTTGTCAACGAATCAATAGAACTGAGGGTCGTAAAGCCTGAGAACAGACTTTACTGCTCCAGCACTAGCGACAGACTGAGATGGCCGCGCTGCCCTGGAACAGAACAACCAAACCTGTTGGTCTGGCTATCATCCCGGCCCTAGGGGAGGGGATGAAACAGCAAATCGGGGAAGAAGCGATTAAACTCGATTAGAATCCCGGCGGTAATGGTCATCCATGCGGCTGCCAATACGGGCGCAGAGGACAGAAATTTCGACATTTTTTTCTCCGAAACAACAGTACGTTGCTAGCTAAAATAGAGGCCAAACCCTTAGCGCGGGGAAACCGTGATTTCGTTTTCCTTCGCGAACATCTCCCCAGAGACAATTTCCTTGAAAGCCAACAGGGGCCATAGGGCAGCACCTAACATGCAGCCAATTGCCTTGGGAACATTGATGATGATTTCGGACATCGCCGGATTCTTTTCACCCCGAATGGAGATGATGTAGGAGCGACCAGCCCAGCCAATCCAGCCTGCAATGTACAAGAACATGAGCCCTGGGATCATAAAGTCACCCGCACGGCTCCAGCGACCGTCCGCC
>CAZXWR010000156.1:0-9157 GCA_964644325.1 uncultured bacterium | reverse complement strand
GCCTAAAGTCCAAGCTATAGCTCGTGGGCTATCAGCACTTTTTGAGAAATTGCGCCGTAAGCTCACTTGCTCAAGGTCAATTTTGAAAATCTGCTATCACAAAAAAATCAATATAGTTAACTTTATCTTAATGCTTTATGGGCCAGTTTTTCTGGGCCAGAGTTAGCAGGGTCGGCTTGATGCCGACCCATCACACCCCATGCAACTCAAGTTTTAAATTTTCTTTAGCCTCTCTACCGCTTCTCAAGCTCATTTCTCTAGATCAATACAGCTTTAAGAATTTATGTATCGACCTGTGGTTAAACCAATCCGAAGTCACTTTGAGCAGCAGTTGCAGTCTATTCAAGACGACGTTTTGCGCATGGGCGCCCTCGTTGAGCACTCTTGCTGGCTGGCGCACAGAGCCATGTTCGACCGCGACTTAGCCGCCGCTGATCAAATTCGTCTCCAGGACAAGAAAATTGACCAGTATTACCATCAGATCGAGACAGACTGCCTCAAGCTCTTAGCATTGCAGTCCCCTGTCGCCAACGATCTGAGACTCATTGGCACGCTTATGCAGCTCGTGCGCGATCTAGAGCGGATTGGTGACTATGCCAAAGAACTGGGTAAGCTAGCCATCAAGCTTTTGCCCTATCCGCCATCGCCCTGCATCGGTGACGTAGAGGCCATGTCATCAGCCTGCCGCTCCATGCTGGCCATGAGTCTTGAGGCCCTAACCAATATGGACGTAGAGTCTGGCCTACAGATGAAGTCTAAAGACGATGAAGTGGATGACTACTATGCTCGTCTGTACAATCGCCTAGCCAGTCAAACCAATATTCAGGGATCTGCTGAGCCTTTATTAATTTTGACTCTGGCAATTCGGGGACTGGAGCGAATGGCCGACCATGCCACCAACATTGGTAAGCGAGTTCCGTTCATTGTCACCGGAAAGCGTTAGCCCAAGCGCTGGCCCTAGGTGCAGCGGGTCATATTCAAAGATTTGCTGTGGGCAGAACGTTTTGCTGATAAACAATCAAACGCCGTTGTCTAGACCAATGTTGCCGACTTTTGGCGTTCCACCTTTTTGAACTTTGGGATTTTAGATCTGTTTGACAGTTGCCCCTCTCTAGGGAACTATAAGGTATTGGGAAACTCCTGTACCTCTCTGCCTTGCTTCTTGGTTGGAGGTTCATTGCGCCCTCAGTCGTCATCAGCGATGAATTTCTGGCAGTGCTAAGAGCAGATATTTCCCAACGCTGAGAGCAGCCCTGTGCCATTTCTTGAGAGTTGCCAGCCGCTTCTAGATTTGTGGCGGCTTGTCATCGTCAGAATTGTCCGGCTGTGTCCGTTGCCTACAGGTGATCAGGTTCACCGCTGAGGGCAGTTCCTTCTAGCGATGTTCAAGCCTGGGTCATTGGCGTTCCTGGTCAGTCCCTCGCTGCTTAACAAGTGACAAGGCGACCTGTGGGAAACTGATCGGCATTGTTTCTCCGTGGTTTCAGCAACAAAGAAGCCCAGGGTTCCCTACATTTTGCGACCCGTCGGTTTCCGTGAACTGAAGTAGCTCTGTTGTCTAGCGCGGTGAGGCACTGTTTTGTTAAATAACCTAGAGCGTTTGCATTTCTAGGAACTGTTGCAGACACTTTTTTGAAGGATCGACACCCAACAATGGAATTTGCAGTTAGCGCACTATTATCGAGCTTTTCTGACGATAAACTGGTGGCGCCAAAAGCGCTGGAAAAAAAATTAGAGTGTGACACTGCTGAAAGTCTACAGCACTTAGAGATCGCATTAAACGCCTTGGAACGCAGCGGTCTTTTAGTGAAAGAGCGCGGCAAATATCGCCGTGTGATCGAGGAAGGGGTCGTCGAAGGGAAGCTGCGGTGCTCGAGCAAGGGCTTTTGCTTCGCCATTCAAGAAGGGGAAGAAACAGAGGATATTTACATTCGTGAAAGCCAGTTAAACTCAGCTTGGAATGGCGATCGCGTTTTGGTAAAAGTTACGAAAGAGGGGCGACGGCGGCGCAGCCCAGAGGGACAAGTCCGCTTAATTTTAGAGCGCTCGAACCCATCCGTTTTAGCCCATGTCCGTAAAACAGAAGAAGGTCAGTATCGGGCAGCTCCCCTCGATGACCGATTGCTCTTTGAACTCCAGCTCGTCGAAAGCGAAGCTGGCCCTCGTCTCGAAGACGCCGTTGATCATCTGGTGCATGTTGAAGTTCTACGCTATCCCCTGGGGCAAATGCTTCCCTTGGGTCGGCTCAATCAAATTTTAGGGAGCGATGCCCAATCGGCTGCGGATACTGAACTGGTCTTTTGCAAGTACGATTTACCCCGTGGCTTCAGTGAAACGGTCGAAGCCGAAGCGCAGGAGTTGCCCGTCAAACTCAAAAAGACTGACCAGAAAGGTCGTCTCGCCCTCCAAAAGCTGCTGACCGTTACCCTTCATGATCCCGAGCTCGGGTTAACTGGCTTAGATAAAGCGTTTTCCTTAGAACCCCAGGACAGTGGCGGGTGGACGCTGGGTATCCACATCGCGGATATTGCTGCCTTCATCCCGGCAGGTTCTGCACTGGATCAAGAAGCAAAACGTCGGGCTACAGCTATCGGTTTAGACAACACCCTCGTTCCCCTGTTTCCGGAAGCAGTTGCGGCCAGGGTCGGTACCTTTTCTCCTAAAAAAGAGCGCCTTGCCATTTCGCTGCTCGTGCATCTAGATCCGTCTGGGGCTGTCGTTGACTATGAGGTTCAGCCTTCCGTTGTGCAGGTTGATCACCAGCTCAGTTTTGAACAGCTCATGGGCTGCCTCAACGTGGATAAGACGGAGGGGAAGCCGAAGGCGGCCATTGCAAAGCTATCGCCCATTTTTGACTGGCTCAGTCAACTCAATGAAGTGACACAGCTGCTTCGGAAACAGCGCCATGACCGTGGCGATTTTGACTTAACCCTCCCCCACCTGCCACCCGCAATATTTGGCGATGATGGCCGACTCGGAGTCATTTGCGACGGGATGACCCCCACGGGGCGCCATCTTGTTGCAGAGCTACTGACCCTCGCCAATCATTTGCTGACCAGCCACCTTCAGGGAATTGGGGTGCCCGTCATGTTCCAGATTCAGGCTGCACCAGAGGTTGCTAAGCTCCAAGATCTGATGCGGCTGATTGAAAATCTTGAAGTCACGTTTAGCTTGACCCGCGAGGGGACTATCTTGCCTCAAGATTTTCAGCTGCTTGCTGAGAAGTTATCGACCTTGGAGTCGGTCTCAATTTTGTTTGAGCTGCTGGCAGAAACGCTGGAATCGGCTCAATACAGTGTCCAATCTGGCCCGCATTTTGGTTTGGCCTACGTGCAAGACTATGGTCAGTTTGTCTCGCCCCTGAATCGGTACGGAGATTTATTCAACCAGCGCATCTTACAGGCGGTGTTTCAAGAGGGGCGCGATCGCAAAACATCGCGGGCCAAGGAAAAAGTCAACCTCCGGCACAGTGCTTGCGTGGGCCAAATTAACTGGAATGTACTGCCGCCAGATACCCAGCGGGAACTAGAAACGGAGATTGGGCCGCTGGTGTCTTGGCTGAACGAACGGGTCAAGGTTGTGCGTCAGGCAGAACAGGATTTCCTGGGGTTGAAAAAAACCAAAACAATGCAGCAACGCACGGGGGAAATTTACCAGGGCATCATCACTGGGATTCAGTCCTATGGTTTCTTTGTCCGGCTGGAAGCGTTACTGGTTGAAGGACTGGTGCATGTTAGTTCTCTCAAGGATGATTGGTATGAGTACCGGGCCCGTCAGCAAACGCTGATTGGCCGTAAAAATCGCCGCCAGTACCGCTTGGGCGATCGCGTTGAAGTCGAAATCAAGAGCGTTGACTACTACCGCCAGCAGATTGATCTAGCGGTCGTCGGCGGTGGCAGCGAAGCCACCGATGAAGACATTCAAGGGGATGACTGGAACGAAGATGATGCCGAGGGCTTTGACGATCAGGAGAACGCTGAACAGGAATAAGACCCGCAGGCTCGTCACTGCATCTGCCCGATTAAATCCAGAATGCGATGGGCCACCGCTAGCTTTGACATGTTGGGGATGGTGGTTTTGTGGCCCGATCGGTCAATGAAAATCGCTTCATTGCGATCGCCTGCAAAGCCACTGTCTTGTTGATCAATTGGATTGGCTACGATGGCATCTAGCCCTTTGCGCTGAAGCTTTTCTAGGGCAGGTGTTACAATATCGCCCGTCTGAGCCGCAAAGCCAATGAGCCGCTGCTGGGGCTGCTTTAAGGTGCTCAGCTCCAGCAAAATATCCGGCACTGGCTCAAGGAGCAGTGCTTCCGGTAAAGCCTGCTTAGCAATCTTTGAGGCAGAGTATGTCCGCGGCCGCACATCCGCAACCGCTGCCGCCATAATGACCCAATCCTGTTGTGGGAGGGCAGACAGTACCGCCTGACGCATTTCGCTGGCTGTCCCCACCCGTTTGTGTGTAAACGGCATTGGGGCGGGGTTCTCTTCCCCAACCGCCTGCACCAAATTTACCTGAGCCCCGCGATGGTAAGCCGCATAAGCTAACGCAACCCCCATTTTCCCCGTAGCCGGATTCCCTAAAAACCGTACCGGATCAAGATATTCACGGGTGCCCCCCGCCGTCACCAGAATGGCTTTCCCCTGGAGATCCCGGTGCCCCCCGCTCAAGAGCAGCGATAAACAGTGGGTCACAATTTCAGCGGGTTCTGCCATTCTGCCAGTGCCAACCGCATCACAGGCCAACCGACCCGCGGCTGGGCCAATCTGGTGGAAACGGGGCAGCTGGGCCAGGGTTTGCCAATGCTGCTGCACGGTTGGCTGTTGCCACATCACCGTGTTCATGGCTGGGGCCACCAGCACTGGACAGCTCGCTGCCAATATCGTATTGGTGAGCAAATTGTCCGCTAGCCCTAAGGCTACTTTAGCCAGGGTATTGGCACTGAGCGGTGCCAGCAGCAAGAGGTCAGCCCATTCGGCCAGGTCAATGTGTAGGGGTCTACCTTGATCTGCCGACCAAAACGACTCATCTGTGTGAGCAGCATGCCGACAAAGGGTAGCGACCGTCAAGGGGGCGATAAACCGCTGTGCCGCAGCAGTCAGAACTGCCCTGACTTGGAATCCTGCCTGCACCAAAGTCGAGATCACCTCACACACCTTGTAGGCCGCAACCCCACCGCAAATGCAGACCAAAACCCGCTTCCCCTGGAGCTGAGGTGCGGGATACATTCTGTGTTCCACTTATTCTGACGTCCCAGAGACAACAGCATCAAACAAAGCCTGCATGTCTAGCTCACTTTATCGTGCATCTGGGCCTGCCTTTGGAGCCGGGAAATCTGAGTTTAGTTCAACCGATTGAGTTCAGCCTGCTGATAGCCATCAAGACTCATCGAAGGCTTCTAAGTCGAGGAGATACATGTAAGGCTCTACTAACTCGGATCGCTGAAAAGCCAGCGCTCGGAGCAGGTGCCAATCCTCTAAGGCTTCAAACTGTGAATCATAGGCATCTTCTTCTAGGCGCTGTGCGAGTTGGGCAACCTCAACTTCGGTCATGGACGTCATGTCAGGATGACTGGCTTTAGTCACATTCATTGCATCGAACCCCTAGTCAAGTAACCACTGAGCATTGAAGCAAACCTGCATCAATGAGAAAAGCAACGGAACAGCCCTTTTCCCTCGCTCACATGATAGCCTTTTGCCTCAGATGATCTCCAGGATGGCGGGTCACAATCACGAACTTTTACATAAATTGACCTGAATTTGCCGCAAATGCTGGCAGTCCCGCTCCGGTGCATCTTAGTTGAGGTGTAGCTGTAGCCGCAGAGGAATGCTACTCTATGGCAGGTTGCTGATCAGTCCGTATCAAGCTGCCATCCAGTCACAACGCCCAGTGGTAAATTGTGAACAGCGGCAACCCATCGCCCATGATCTTGTCGAGTTAAAAACGCTTCAGCGGCTTCAGATTCTTGAACTTAGCAGCTCAAGATATGTTGATGAGCGCAAAGATTATGCTCACTTGGGTGACTGGGATCGTTTCGTTCTATCTGATAAATGCAGTTTTAGGAGTCCACGGATGCGACAGGTTAATTTTGCCTTAATCTTCGTAATTTGCTTGGCACTGGTGCTATTTGGCATTGAGAACACTGAGTTAGTGGGTATCAAAATTATCGAAGGTGTTGTGCTCAGGGCACCTTTGTCTGTGGAGCTCATTATTGCTATGGGCATTGGGGCAGTTTTGGCGTGGATCTTCAGTGTTTGGGCGCGGCTGCAGTCGGTCTTGAGTACCCAGCAAGAGCTGGAGGAGCGCGAACAGCAAATTGAGGTACTCCAGGCTGACATTGAACGGTATAAGGCTGAAATTGAAGAGCAGCAGCGGCTATTGCCCAGCTCCAGCAGCATGGTTGACTAAGGCAACCGGGTTCGAGTTCACCGCTCAATTTCTCTGCGCAGAGAAACGCGCTAACGGATCAGCCTTCCTGAGAACCGAGCCAGTTTTCCAGCTGATCCGCCAGGGTGCTGCAACCTGCGATCGCGGGGATCCTCGACTTTCTGAACGATAGACTGTAGAATCGGCTCGATGATAGGCCAGTGCTATGAGTCATGAGTTTGCGGGCAATGCGATCGCCCTTCTAATTGATTTAGCGCAGCGGGGCGAGATTGACCCGTGGGATGTCAATGTTGTAACCGTGTTTGATCGGTTCCTCAGCGATTTGCCATTGACGAATACGCAAGACCTGGCAACTTCGGGCCAAGCCTTTTTATATGCTTCGATGCTGGTTTTGCTGAAAGCAGAAAGCTTGTCTGGACTAGAGCCCGATGACGAACTAGAAGACTGCCCAGAGGACTTTGAAGCAGAGCCCCTATTAGAGCGAGAGCTCCCGCTCAATTTAGAGCAACATATCCACCGCCGACCCGTTGCGCAACCCTACCGCAAGCGGCGGGTAACGCTCAACGAGCTCATTCAACAGCTTGAGCTGATTGCGGTGGCTGTAGAGCGTCAGTCGCGCAATCCACGGACGCGGAAGAAAGTAGTCCGTCCATCCCGCGCCCAGTCCTTGAAGACGATTGCCCAACTCTCTCACCCTGAGAATCTGTCTGAGGTAGCAGCGGAACTAGAGCGCTTGCTCAGTGAGGGCACAATCAGCGAGAGCTGGACTGAGTTTGAGGCGCTGTTATCCCTGATGAACGACCGAGTGGGACTCTTTTGGGCGCTCCTGCTGCTCAGCGCCCAGCATAAAGTCGAACTGACGCAAAATGAGTTTTATCAAGATCTACAGCTCCGGCCAATCCCCGCCGCGAAGCGGGCAGAGCTGATGCTGCCTAATCTGAGTTCCGCTGCCTCGTAATTGAGACCTTAGGCATATAACCCTGGGACTTCAGAAAAGCGGGCGACTAGCCGAACCCAAATTTTCGCCGCTCCTCCCCAGTGGGTGGCAAGGCTGGGTGACAATTTACGCGTGGATAAATCGGATGTTCACTCAAAAGGGTATGATCCTTCCATGTCAGCTGATGCTGGTGATCAGAAACTTACTCATTTAGGCGACTGATTAAGTCACCGGATCTATTAAAGCTGGCGGGATTTCACCCAACGGGGATAATCCCAAAATTCAAGAGCTGTAGATGGTACGCTCTTGTACAGTGCTGTGTTTAATTCTTTTGTGAGACAGGGAGGAACAGAAGGATATGCGATCCTTAGTCCGACGGATGAGTCTGTGCAGCGCGGTTGTGGTCGCTTGCCTAACTTTTTTAAGCTGGTTGCAGCCCGTTAATGCCGCTGCGTTATATCCCCTAGGCGTGCCACTTTTTGCAGAAGCCAGTTCGCTGCAAAACGTTGCTGATAAGATGTTGGGGGGCGAGTACGGCCAGAAAATTGACTTAAACAACACCAACATCACGGCATTTTCACAATACCGGGGCCTGTATCCCACCCTGGCCCGTCTAATTGTGAAGAATGCGCCCTATGATTCCGTTGAGGATGTCTTAGAGATTCCTGGGCTATCTGAGCGCCAGAAGGAAACGCTACAGACAAACTTTGATAACTTTACCGTTACTGATGTCGAAACGGCGCTGGTGAGCGGTGACGATCGCTTCAATAACGGCGTTTACAAATAGACCACTAGACCACTCCTGAGCATTGACGGGTGGCGGCTGAGTCAGCTGTCCTGACGTCAATCATTGCGAGCTTTGGGTGAATCGCGCCAGTACTCTAGGCCAGTCATTGATCCAGCAGAAACCACCATGGCAGTCGCTGTGGTGGTTTTACGCATTTGAGGGAGAGTTGGCTCATTGATTTGGCTGACCCAGACTGCATGCTTTTCAGCTCTGGCGTTTGAGTCCCCGGCAAAATGAGAGCAGTCTACGATAAGATACACTCCATTCTCTTTGGAGCATAGCCCTACCTTGAGCAGTGTACTGAATGCGAACGCTAGCTCCCGACCAGGTTTTGATGTCTTGATTGTAGGGGGTGGGGCAGCAGGTCTCTACACGGCGCTGGCGCTGCCTCCCCAATTTCGGATCGGACTGGTAACCAAAGACACCCTATCGTTGTCAGCGAGTGACTGGGCTCAAGGGGGAATTGCGGCTGCGATTGACCCAGATGATTCCCCTGAACTGCATGCCGGGGATACCTTGGCGGCGGGGGTGGGGCTGTGTGAGCCAGAAGCCGTCAATTTCCTGGTTGAACATGCCCCAGAACAGGTCAAAATGTTGCTGAGTATGGGGATTGCGTTTGACCGCAGTGCAGACCGTCTGGCTTTTACGCTGGAAGCAGCCCACTCTCGTCCTCGGGTGCTGCATGCCGCAGATACGACGGGCCATGCGCTCATTGAAACCCTAACCCACCAGGTTTTACAGCGCGCTAACATTACGCTGTTTCCCCAAACTTTCACCCTGGATGTGTGGATTCATCCCCAGAGGCAAGTTTGTCAGGGGATTAAGGTCATGGCGGCGGCAAAAATTTCCTGGCTTCGTGCTCCTGTCGTGGTTTTGGCTACGGGCGGCGGGGGCAAGGTTTATGCCCAAACCACAAACCCAGCCTTAAGTACGGGAGATGGAATGGCGATCGCCTGGCGTCGGGGGGCTGTGGTTCGAGACCTCGAATTCTTTCAGTTTCACCCCACGGCGCTCACGGTGCCTGGTGCACCCCGGTTCTTAATTTC
>CAZXWR010000155.1:0-9241 GCA_964644325.1 uncultured bacterium | reverse complement strand
TAGCCATGGGTCTCTCAGAGCTCAGTAGGAAGGATAATTGACACAGTCTATAATTATCTCATAAATAATTCCGTTTCGGTAGCTCATTTTTCGAATCCCCTGACCAATGTTGGCCGGATGGGCCGTCGAATCACGCCATAGATGGTTAGAGTAAAATCAGCAAAACAACGCAAGGAAATATCATGAACAGCTGTGTTTTGATGGCCGAGATTATCAGCGCACCTGAACTGCGCTATACCCAAGATGGCCAAACCGCGATCGCAGAAATGACCGTTCAGTTTCCGGCGCTCCGGGCCGAAGACCCCATGGAAACCCTTAAAGTCATTGGCTGGGGCAACTTAGCCCAAACCATCCAGGAGCAGTTTCAAGTCGGCGAGCAGGTTATTTTAGAAGGCCGCCTCAATATGAATGTCCTGGATCGCCCTGAAGGCTTCAAAGAAAAAAAAGCTGAACTCACCGTCAGCCGCATCCATCGCGTGCAAGCCGACCTCAACGCCCCCCGGATGACAGCAACCCCAGGAACCGCCACTCAGCGATCGCCTCAAGCAGCACCTCAAGCAGCCGCTCCAGCTCCTAGACCCACGCCTGCCGCTCCCCAGCCAGCCCCGGCCACTCCCACGGCAGCGCCACCGCCCACCCCTGACTATGAACCCAACTACGATGACATTCCTTTCTAAACCGTCACCCCAACCTCAACCAATGCTAAGAAAGCTGAGAACATCTTGCAGGAGCCTTGCAGGATAGAAAACATCTAAATCTAATCCATGGGTTCACTGCACCCACACAGGGTTGAATGACAGGGCTGAATGGTCGAGCTGGAATCCTTCAAGTCAATTGCTGACTGCGAACCTGATGCCCAATATCAGTGCGATAGTAGCAATCCTGAAATTGAATCGCGGCGATCGCCCGATAGGTCTGGTCAAAGGCCTGGTCAAAGTTCGGCCCAATCGCATTCACGGCCAACACTCGTCCACCGTTCGTCACAATCTGCCCCGCTTTTAAGCAGGTTCCGGCATGGAACACCGCTGCTCCTTTTTGCGCTGCTGCGGCCAACCCAGAGATTGGCTGACCTGTCCCATAGCTGCCGGGATAGCCCCCTGCTGCCAACACCACACAGGTTGATACCCCTGGCTTCCAAGCAATTGGGCCAACCTCCTTGAGCTTCTGGGTCGCACAGGCCACCAAAAGCTGTTCGAGCGGCGTAGCCAGCAAAGGCAAGACTGCCTGGGTTTCAGGATCCCCGAAGCGACAGTTAAATTCAATGACCTTAGGCTCCCCGGTCGGCGGAATAATCAGCCCCGCATACAGGACACCCCGGTAATCGATCTGGCGATCGCGCAACGCCTGCATCACAGGCTCAAGAATCTCGGTTTGAATGCGGGCCATCAAGTCTGGCGACACCCAAGGCACCGGAGCATAGGCCCCCATCCCGCCCGTATTGGGGCCTGTATCACCCTCGCCAATGCGCTTGTGGTCTTGAGCCGGAATCAGGGGACGCACCGTCAGGCCATCGGTGAGGGCCAGCACAGAAACCTCCTGCCCCGTCAAGTATTCTTCAATGAGCACCTGCTGCCCAGCCTCGCCAAAGCGGCCATCAAAAGCCTCTAAAACCGCCGCCTTCGCCGCCGCCAAAGTTAACGCCACCGTCACCCCTTTGCCTGCCGCCAGCCCATCCGCCTTTACGACAATGGGAGCCCCCTCAGCCTCAAGGTAGGCGATCGCCCCTTGACGCTCTGTAAAAGATCGGGCCTTAGCCGTTGGCACCTCCGCCTCTACCATGAGTTCCTTCGCCCAGGACTTACTCGCCTCAATTTGGGCCCCAGCCTGAGTCGGCCCAAACACTGGGATTCCCTGAGCCGTGAGCGCATCCGTAATGCCCGCCGCGAGGGGCACCTCTGGCCCCACCACAACCACATTCACGTGATGGGCCTTTGCCAGGGCAATCATCCCTGCAAAATCCGTAATTTCTAACTCAACGTTTTCACACTTACCAACCGTTGCAGTGCCGCCATTTCCTGGCACACAAAAGATCCGATCCACCGCAGCAGACTGAGCCAGCTTCCAAACCAGGGCATGTTCTCGACCACCGTTGCCCACTACAATCAGACGCACGCTCGCCTCACTTCTGTTCTACCTTGAGTTCTCCATTCACCGTACACCGCCAAGGCACCTCATTAGTAGCAGAAGGTATACCACCCTCATGATTAACTCTGGTTAACGTGATAAAGATACTTATATATTGCCGAAGTAAGTGGGAATACTAGATAGAACACTGACCTCTACTCACGACGGGTCAATCGTATGGAAGAACGCTTCGGGGTAGTCCAAGGCACATCATGGGCGAAACCCGCTCAAGCCGCTGCAGTAAGTAACGGAGCAACAGTCCACGGCAAATCTTCAGCCAAACCAAACAGTGGCACCGTAGAGGCCGGGAACACAGCTTCTCTGGCAATGCTGTCTCTTTTTCAGGTCAGTCAAGATTTACTGTGCGTTGTTGACGCCAACGGAAACCTCAAGGAAATCAATCCAGCGTTTGCAACAGCCATCGGTTGCCCCGCAGCAGATATCTTAGCCAAACCCTTTTGGCATTGGCAGCATCCTGATGCTCAGCTTGCGGCCCGCCATATTTTTGAGGGTTGCCACCCCGGCCCATCCCACCACTGCTTGGAAAGTCGTCTGGGAGGCCATCGCAATCGAGATCAAGCACTCTGGATTGAGTGGCATATTAACGGGAGTCCAGAAACAGGCTGCTTTTATTGCATCGGCCGAGACATCACAGAACGCAAACTGCATCAGGACAATTTACAGTACAAGAAAGAAACCCTCGACGGCATTCTGAACAGCGAGATTGCCGCCATCATGTCCTTCCGCATCTTTGACAATCATGATGGCGAATGGCTGTATTTCTCCCAGGGTTGTGCAGACCTGTTTGGCTACTCCAGCGCTGAATTGATGGCCGACAAAAATCTTTGGGCAGCGCGGGTGCACCCTGATGATTTTACGTCCGTCATTTTGCCGCTGTACAAAAACATTTTTGCGGGTCAGAGCGTTCCCTACTATGAATATCGTTTTGCCCACAAAAACGGTGAATGGCGCTGGGTCGCAGTCAATCTGACTGCGAAACCAGAGGAATCGGGTCGGAGTTGGGTCTGCACGACCGTTGCCACCGACATCACTCCTACGAAAAAAGCGGAAGCAGCCTTAAAACGAAGCCATGCCCGCTTTCAAGATTTAGTTTTAACGTCGAGCAACGTTGTTTGGGAATGTGATGCAACCTTAAAGCTCACGCATATCAGTGGGCCTATCTTTCAGATTCTGGGTTATACCGCTGCAGAGCTCCTAGGAAAAACCCCCTATGATCTCATTGCCGAGGACGAGCGCCTTGAACGGAGCCAGAAAATTCAGGCAACGGTGGCAGCTCAGGCCCCTTACCAATTTTTAGAACTGCGTTATCTGACCAAATCGGGATCCATTGCATGGGTGGAAAGCAGTGGGGTGCCGATGTTAGATGAGAAAGGGGAATTCTGCGGCTATCGGGGTACCCTCCGCGACATTTCAGAGCGGAAGCACACCGAAAAAGCCCTGCGGGAAAGCGAAGAAAAATTTCGCCACTTAGCCGAGCATGCCAACCTCGTCCTATGGATCGCTGATCTAAACCATCGACTCATCTACGCCAGCCCAGCCTACGAGAAAATCTGGGGAGTTCCGGGAGAGTGTGCTTACCTGAAACCTAACCCCTGTACCTTTGCCATCCACCCCGAAGATCAAGACCTGGCAACCCAGTCCTTTCAAGACCTGGTTGAATCCGGCACCTGCTACAACTTGGTTTATCGCATTATCCGGCCCGATGGCAGCGTGCGCTGGCTACGCGATCGCGGGTTCCCCTTGTTTAACGATGAGGGCACCCGCTACCGAAGTGCGGGCGTAGTTGAAGATATCACGGAACAAAAGCAGGCAGCTTTTTTGACAAAGCAGATTGAAGCAGAACGCCAAGCAATTTTTAACTCCTTCCCCGATTTATTCTTCCGTATTGACAAGCAAGGTACTGTCCTGGATTACAACAGCGGTCGGGGTGCCCAAGCCCTCCAGACAGACTCCGACACGATTCTGGGTGTTAATTTCTTCAGCCTGTTTACCGTGGATCCGGACATAGAGCGCGAACAGGCTGTCCAAGTAGCCTTAAGCACCCAGACCATCATCAGTCGTGAATATTGTTTGTCTGATGCTTTGACAACGACGCATTATGAAGCCCGTTTTGCCCCCATTAGCACCGACCAAGCTGTTGTCACCCTCCGCAATATTAATGAACAAAAGCAAGCCCAGCATCTTGCCCAACAGCGCCTCTTGGAAGCAGAAGAATGGCGCGGTCGCTATGAAGCCGCAGGTCGGGCCTGTGACCAGATGCTCTACGACTTTGATATTCAGAAAGGAACCGCCACCTGGGGCATGAATGCCGCACAGGTGCTCGGTTACGCACCCGATGCTTTCCCTCATAACCTGGGCGAATGGCTGGCGTTAATCCATCCCGACGATGCCCCCAGAGCTCAGGGCATCATTGAACAAGCGCTGGCAGAGAAATCTCTACTCGGTAGCCTTGAGTATCGCATTCAGCAGCAGAATGGCGAATATATCTGGATTCGAGATAGCTTTGCCCTCAAACTGGAAAACGATCGGTACCTAAAGCGAATCATTGGGTTTGTCACGGATATTGATACCCAGAAGAAAGCTGAACAAGCTCTCACCCAAATCAATGAAACCTTAGAACGTAAAGTTCAGGAAAGAACCGAAGCACTAGCCACCAGTAATGCCAGTCTGCAAGCTGAAATTGCGGAACGTTTGCAGGCAGAAGCTGCACTTCAGCAAGCTAGAGATCAGCTCAAAGCAGTTCTAGATGCTGTCCCTGGTCATGTTACTTGGGTGGATGCCAATCTCCAATATTTGGGGCTCAACGGCCATATGGCTGAGGCTTTTAATTTGATACCCGCTGAATTTATCGGTAAGTCGGTACTCTGTTTCCGCGATCGCATGCCAGCCTTTACCGACTTTATTTGCAGCTTTTTTGAATCAGAGAATCAGGTGGATTTGTTGAAAACCACTGAGATCGAACATTTGATCAATGGACTTCCAAAAACCTATCTGATTATTGCTAAACGGTATGCCATGGGAGCGGCCGGGGTATTTGTGGCCGTTGACATCACAGAACAAAAATTGGCTGAGTCGGAGATTCAAAAAGCACTGGCTCAAGAACAGAGTTTGAACGAATTCAAGTCCCGATTTATTGCGACAGTTTCCCACGAATTTAGAACACCGCTCAGTTCGATTTTATCCGCGAGTGAACTCCTGGAACATTACAGTCATAAGTGGACCGCAGAGAAGAAAGTTAAATTCCTGCACCAGATACAGGCATCTGTTGGTCAAATGAAGACTCTACTGGAAGATGTCTTGACGATCAGTTCCAGTGATGCAGACAAGCTAGCCTTAAATCCAACCCCCTTAGATCTCGTTCAATTCTGTCAGCAGTTGATCGAACAGGTTAGCCTGGGGGACCACAATCGCTGCAATATTCAGTTCACAACAACCCATGCGAACTGGCCCACCCTTTTAGACGAGAAACATATCCGGCAAATTTTGGGCAATCTGCTGTCGAATGCCGTCAAATACTCACCGGAGGGTGGGGAAGTTGTCTTTGACTTAATCCTTCAGCCCCATCAGGCCAACTTCACCTTCAAGGATCATGGCATCGGCATTCCAGCTGATGACCTAGAACATCTATTTGATTTATTTCATCGTGGCCAAAACGTAGGCACCATCCAAGGGACAGGTTTAGGGCTAGGGATCGTCAAACGATCTATTGATCTGCACCAGGGCAGTATCAACGTCATCAGCGAGGTCGGCATTGGCACTCAGGTTAAAGTCGTGATGCCACTGCCCACTATGACAACCCTCCCAGCCCTTAACTTGGAGAGACCCTGAGAATTAGCCTGCGGTTGAACTTAAGACAACCCTACGCTCAATCAGTCGGAAGACTCACCCTATCTACAGGCCTCAAGGGCAAGATCTACAGATCCCAAGGGCAAGACCTAGGCAGTTTCGAGCCAGTCATAGATGCTGCTGAGCTGATCCAGCGTGATTAATCCATGTTGCCAGAGCACAATGGGCAAAGTGCCCGGATCGCTTTCCAGACGACGAACCGCCAGATTGATTGAATCGGTTGATAGTGATAGCTCTTCTTTCAAGAACTCAAGTAAACGGTTTAGCTTTGCTGGTGACATTAATTTTCCTTTCCCCCAAGATTTATTAAATTGCGATTGTTTAATTTTTAAGCGTTGGTTTTTATAGCTTGAGACGGTTACTTTAGAGCCGCCTGAGAAATCCTAAGGAAGCACCTTAGACTGGGTCTATCGTGAACTGCTGACGCTAAAAATTTCAGATAGCCTCCAAGGCTACAAACTTAGCTCATCTGAGACACCATAAAGGATGTCCATAATGGTGTAACAGGTTTAGGCGATGGGAAACATCCTTAGATTTACGGATATTGTCGAGAATCCTGCCTCTGCCTGATGACGTAGAACTCCATCAGGAGAAATCTGGTCACAATCTGCTGGGAAAGCTAGACTGCCGCAATCACTCACCACACCTGGCACAATTTGACCCGTTGCAGCTTATTCACTGCTCACACTAAAAGCGCTTTACCTTTGCTGAATTGGACTCACTAGCCTGCAAGTATTCACTTGCAAAAAGCAAACTTCGTCCATACAGATAGAACAAGGTGTCTATAACTCTAAGCGATCGCCTTCCGTTTTGCCGCATTCTTAAAGGTTCTTTCGGAATGCAACTCCGGATGAAAATGTCCTCCAGTGAAGATGGGCTTTTCAGTGTATCGCAAGATACATAGACTGACTACGGTAAGTGGAAAATACCACAAAGCGATCCTTTATGGTATTGGTCTTTACATTTTATTGATATCCCGTTGCAATGGCGAAGGGTGCTAACCCTACCAGGTTGGATCGGTAAACAGGTTAATGGTGAGGTTGGTATAGCCGGGGGGAACCGCCGATATGCAGCTACAGACCTCACCAATGCCCTCAATTTCTACCTCACAGGCATGGCATGACCCCATCAAGCATCCAGTGGGGATATCGAGTCCGGCACGGGCTGCCACGGTGAGCAGAGCTTCACCCACCTCGGCGCTGACCGTTACGTTATCCGGCAAAAAGTGAATCAAAACACTCACGATCAATTTCTCTGGGGAGGGTGTGCTATACGAATCACCTGGGGATATCCAGGACAGGGGAAAGGTTCAGGTGCGGCATGACCGCTGCGGTCAGGTCTTCTAGAAGTTGCTCGCGCTGTTCTCCGTAGTTAGGGAGATCGACGGCGAGGAGAGGTAGACCTTTATCGTAGCGAAGTTGATTCAGCCACAGGCGACGCCAAGGGCCATTGTTGAAGAGGTCATGCAGGTAGGTGCCTAAGATGCGGTGGGTGCTGCTAGCCACCCCTAGGTCAGGATCGGTGAATAGGGGAACAAGGGCGGAGGCGTCCCGGAGGGGCACGGTTTGGCCCTGATGAATTTCGTACCCGGAAACTTGGCCTTGCCAGGTGTTGAACTGGGCGAAGGCAGTTGGCAGGGGGGTACTGTGGGTGGTGCGTTGCCGGGTGATTTTCGTTGCCGCCATCGTGGTTTTCAGGGGCAGCAGGCCCAGCCCTGGATAGTCTCCGGGGGTGCTTTCAAAACCGCTTGGGTCGCTAATGCGATCGCCTAGCATTTGATAGCCGCCACAGATCCCGAGCACCATACCACCGGCTCTGGCATAGGCTTGAATTTGGGCTGCCATTCCAGACTGGTGCAGCACCTGGACATCGGCAGTCGTAGTCTTGGAACCGGGCAAAATAACTGCATCAGGACAGCCGAGTTCTGCGTCAGGACTCAGGTAGCGCACCGTGACCGTGGGTTCAGCTTCTAGGGGGTCAAAGTCGGTGAAGTTAGCCACATGGGGCAGGCGGATCACGGCAATGGTCAGGTCAGTGGGCATACGGCCCGATCGACGATCCATCAGGCTGAGGGAGTCTTCTGCGGGGAAAGCCTGATCAATCCAGGGAATAACCCCCACGACTGGGATGCCCGTGTGTTGCTCCAGCCAATCGACTCCTGAATCTAACAGCGATCGCTGGCCTCGAAATTTATTGATGACCACCCCTCGAATCAGCGCCCGCTCCTCCGGGTCTAAGAGCGCCAGAGTGCCCACAATATGGGCAAAAACGCCACCCCGATCAATATCAGCAACCAGCAAGGTGGGCGCATTGAGGTGTTTAGCCACCCGCATATTGGTCAGATCACGGTGCTTCAGGTTGATTTCAGCTGGACTGCCTGCCCCCTCACAAACAATCCAGTCGAACTGGCTTTGCAGGTGATCTAGACAGTCTGTAATCGCCTGCCAACCCCGGTCAAAATAGTCGCGGTAGTAGTCAGCCGCCTGCACCTGACCCACAGGCTTCCCCCGCAGAATAACCTGGGAGGTCATATTGCCCTGGGGCTTCAGTAGGATGGGGTTCATTTCCACCTGGGGTTCTACCCCAGCCGCCCAAGCCTGCACCGCTTGGGCATGACCCATCTCCAACCCATCCTGGGTAACGTAGGCATTTAAGGCCATGTTCTGGCCCTTGAAGGGGGTGACATGGTACCCCTGGTGCTTCAGCCAACGACAGAGAACCGCCGTCAGCATCGATTTTCCGGCATGGGAAGTCGTCCCCACCACCATGAGAGACTGGGCCATCTACAGCGCTCCAGACAGCAGACGGCGACCGGTATTCCGCAGGCGATCGCCCCAAGAAGACCGCTGGAAGTCCAAACCCTGCTCCTGCCACTGTTCAACGAGTAAACGGCCCAAGGGCGTGAGGCGGAAGCTATCCGTCAAGCCCTGACCATCCACCTCTCGACGCAGCAGCCCCACCTGAATCAACCAGAGCAGCGATCGCTCAGCGGCACGCTCTGCCAGTGGAGACTGGACATAGCCCCGCGTAACGCCAGCGGTGCCAGTGACTTCTGCGAGATCGATACTCCGGTGACCCATCTCTGCCAGCAGTTTCATCTGGAACGGGCTACAGTTAACGGCTCGCTTAGCTCGATTAATGGTGCGCAGAGGGTAGTCCATGATGCAGTTACAAATCTTTATTCTCATCCTAAAGCACAGGGCAAACGCATATTCACGCAGCCAGTACTTTCGCGAGATATCCATTATCC
>CAZXWR010000154.1:0-9316 GCA_964644325.1 uncultured bacterium | reverse complement strand
AAGCACTGATCAAGAAAATTCAGACCCTTTACAAACGCTGGGCCAGTCAGTAGCATGCGCTACTCCTCGGGATTGGCCAAGCGCGATCGCAACCCCTGTTCATCCAGAATTGGAATCCCGAGGGACTCTGCTTTGGCCAGCTTAGAACCGGGCTCAGCCCCCACGACCACGTAGCTCGTTTTTTGACTCACGGAACCCGTCACTTTACCGCCCGCCTGTTCAATCAATGCTTTAGCTTCTGTGCGGCTGAGAGTCGGTAAGGTACCTGTCAGGACAAAGGTTTTTCCGCTGAGCGGGGTTGGGGTACGGAGGGCAGTGGGATTTTGACTCTGAAGCTGAAGGCCAGCGGCGATAAGCTGCTGGAGCAGCACTTGATGTTCGGGGTACTGAAACCAGTCGGTGACGGACTGGGCAATTTCAGGGCCAATACCGTACACGGCAGCAATTTCGGTGGGGGTGGCCTGCGCCAGCTCAGCGGCTGAGGGAAAGGCGGCGGCCAAGGTTTGGGCATTGACCTGGCCTACATGACGAATGCCTAGGCCATATAGGACGCGCGACCAAGGCTGCGATTTGGAGGCGGCGATCGCCCGTTCTAGCTTGGCGGCTGAACGCTGGCCCATGCGCTCTAGGTCGGCCAGTTGGGGCCCCGTCAAGGTATAGAGATCGGCCACGGTTTCTACCAGTCCTCGCTGCACCAATTGATGAATGAGCTTTTCACCCATGCCATCAATGTCCATTGCTCCGCGACTCACCCAGTGACTCAGATTGCCTTCTAAGATGGCCGGACAGCGCAGGTTAATGCAGCGCGTCACGGCTTCCGACTCTGGCTGGACGACAGGTTCACCACACACGGGACAATGGGTAGGCATCTGAAAGGATTGGGCGGAGGTGGGCCGCAGTTCCTGGAGCACTCGCACCACTTCCGGGATAATTTCCCCGGCTTTCCGCACGATGACGGTATCTCCCACATGGATATCGAGTTCGGCTAGGCGATCGCGGTTGTGCAGGGTGGCCCGCGCTACGGTGGTGCCCGCCAGCTGCACGGGTTTTAATTCCGCGACCGGGGTGAGGGCTCCGGTGCGACCCACCGAGACGGTAATCTGCTCGACCAGGGTAGCAGCTTCTTCGGGGGCATACTTCCAGGCGATCGCCCAGCGCGGAAACTTTTGCGTAAACCCCAGCTGCTCCTGGAGTGCCAGATCATCCAGCTTAATCACAACGCCATCCGTCAAATAGGGCAGGGCTTTACGCTGCTCATCCCAGTCTTGGTAGTAGGCCAGCACCGCGTCAAGGGACGTACAGCGGCTGCGGTTGGGGTTGACGCGAAACCCAATGTTTTGGAGCAGGGCTAGGGCGTCCCACTGTGTGTGCGGGGGAGTGAAGTCTGCGGTGGCACCTGAACTGTGCAGGGTGTAGGCAAAAAAGTCGAGCTGGCGCTGGGCGACAATCCTGGCATCCAGCTGTCTCAGGGTTCCGGCTGCCGCATTGCGTGGATTGGCAAACAGGGGGTCGCCCGCTGCGGCCCGACCCTGATTGATTTGTTCAAAAACCTGCAAACTCAAGAAGGCTTCCCCCCGCACTTCCAGACAATCTGGAGGCTGCTCTAGGTTTAATCGCAGCGGAATCGTGCGAATGGTGCGCACATTAGAGGTGATATCCTCCCCCCGAACCCCGTCTCCCCTAGTTGCCCCCCGCACCAAAAGACCGGCCTCGTAGGTGAGGGCCAGGGCAGACCCATCAATTTTTAATTCCGTGATGTAATCAACCTGAGAGGGTAACTCTACCGCCAGACGTCGCCAGCGCTCGTCCCAGCTTTGGAGATCGGCCAAATCAAAGGCATTCTCGAGGCTATAGAGCGGAATCCGATGGGCAACGGCACTAAACGCATCGACGGGCTGCTCACCCACCCGCTGGGTTGGACTATCGGGGGTGACCCACTCGGGATGCTGTTGTTCCAGGGCGACCAGTTCTTGGTAGAGCTGATCATAGACTGCATCCTCCATGATCGGGCTGTCTTGGGCATAGTACGCATAGCTGGCCCGCTGCAGGAGTTGGCGCAGCTCTAAGGCCCGCGCTTCAAGTTGAGATGCCACCGATTCTTTACCTTCATGATGCCCTAACGTTCTCAGGGTACTGCTATCCAACTCGTTTTCGTCAACCGGTTGGCCTGGAGGGGGTCTAAGGCCAGACTCTGTTGCAGTATTTGAGTCGCAGCGGTTAGCGAGAGGGCGAACAGCACGATTTATCAGCCACCCCTGTCATGCTTTAAGATTTTCGATTGGCACTGTCTCGATATCGTCAATCAGGTTGGCTATTGTTGTCCACGAGGAAAAATTTCTGCATGGCCAATCTCCAGGTAAACAGCCAAACGCAGGCTTCGTGGCATCGTTTCTGATCGCTCTAAGAATGGTAGCTTACTCTTAATCCTGTCTGAGGAATTCAGTATGTCCTCTATTACTCCGGTGCCAGGGCAAGAGTATGTTTGGCCCAATGAGTCAGAAATGATTGAAACCATTGCCCAGATTAGCGAGAACCTAATCGAAAGGAATGCTCAACAAGTGGCGCAACGGGAGCAGCACCCGAAACAGCATGGCTGCCTTTGGGCTGAGTTTAAGGTGGAAGCCGATATCCCCGATTTTTTGAAGGTGGGGCTGTTTCAAACGCCGACGACCTACCCTGCCTGGGTGCGCATTTCGAGTCTGCGCCAGCATGATGACCGCAAAGGGGATGCCTACGGTCTGGCCCTCAAACTCATGAATGTACCGGGTGAAAAAGTTTTAGAGGCCGAAAAAACAGCGACGACCCATGATCTACTCTTTACAGATCACCCTGTTTTTTTGATCCGTAACGTCGTTGACTACGTTGACTTTTTTAATGCCCGCCATACCGCCCACGGTAAAAAGCCGCCGCTGAAGTTTTTATTCCCAACCTGGAATCCTGCCCAGTGGCGGTGGCAGGAAGCTAAAACCCTGTTTTTCACCCTAGGTTTGATGAAAGCACTCCAAAAGATTGCGAGTCCGCTGGCGATTCGCTACTGGAGTATGACGCCCTATCAGCTGGGAGATACGGTGATTAAGTTTCGGGTGATTCCTGCCCCCAGCAATACCGTGCCGAAGCCTACCCCCCTCACCCGGGACTATTTCCAAGAGAGTATGGCAGCTTTTTTGCAAGGGCAGGCGGCTGAATTCGATTTTTGGGTGCAGGTGCAGTCTGATCCCCAGCGGATGCCAATCGAAGACCCAACGGTGGAGTGGAAAGACAGC
The DNA here is from genome assembly GCA_964644325.1 of uncultured bacterium. Lineage (GTDB taxonomy): Bacteria > Cyanobacteriota > Cyanobacteriia > Thermosynechococcales > Thermosynechococcaceae > CAZXWR01. Next base: position 6,053 of record CAZXWR010000154.1, on the reverse strand, counting down.
CCGGAGTACAAATTGGCAACGATACGCATTCCACCTCAGATTTTTACGTCAGCTGCCCAGCAAACCTTTGGGGAACATCTATCCTTTACACCCTGGCACTGCCTTCCGGAGCATCGGCCTTTGGGCAGCATTAACCGGGTCAGGCGAGAAGTTTACATTCGCACATCGCGTCGACGGCATCAGCTGAATCAGGCGGTCAATCAAGAACCCACGCCCGAGACGTTTGTCCCGCAGCTGATCCCGTCCCGGTAAATGCTTAAAGCACTTGAGTCCTATGGCAAAGCACATCCCACAATGATGCGCTGGGAACAACGCTTGCAAGCCCACATGGAGGCCGGGTCTCCTCCTGCCCCAACGCGTTCAGAGGTGGTTTTTCTCAGGGTGTTGAGATCAAATCTAAAGTTTTACAGGTTTCGCTGTGACTATCTCAGTCGCTCCAATGCTCTGCATATTTCTCCTGACGCCTAGGTGGATGCACCCGTTTAGATCGCCGCTTTTGTGGAGTAAATGCTAATATCTCCCGCATATTGCCCTTGCATACCAGAGCCTACCAGGCGATGTTCTACTACCTCGGGATTTGGCCGATTTTGGCAGTAATTTTCAGTGCTATTGGGTTGCGTGGACTTCAGCTGCTATCGGTGCACTGTCTAGAACGTGAAGCTGAGCAATTAATTTTATCGATTTGGCTGGGTTTAATAACCGTTACCCTTGGCCTGATGGCAACGGCACTGATTTTGCCCCTTTCACCCACGACGGGTGGGCTGTTGACCCTGATCCTTTGGGGATTTAGCATTTCCCAGGCAGTCCGCCACAAAATGGGTCAGCTATTTGCGCCCCGATCGCCGCTGCTGCTGTTTCTGCTGACCGCAATGGCGATCGCCATTGCAGCCTTGGTGAGCCGGGAGGTGACGTCTGTGGACGCTGGACTGTACCATCTGGGGGCCATTAAGTGGCTGGAAGCGTACGGCACTGTTCCAGGGATTGGTTTAATCAATCATCGCTTTGGGTTTACCTCGGCTTGGTTTGCCACCACGGCTCCTTGGGTCGGGGTGAGCGATCGCCTGAGTGTGACCCTCAACGGCTTTATTCTCTGGGTGGCAGCCGTGCACGGCGTCCTGTGCGCGAAGCAAATCGTCCAGCGACAGGCCATCTTGGCGGACTGGTTTGTGGTGGCTATGTCTGGCCTGGTGTTGCCGCTGATATTACGGTCCGATATTGTGAATCGACTCATTTCACCCTCCCCTGATATCCCCGTTTTGCTGCTGGGTATTCTGGTGCCCTGGGTGATGCTGTTACGCCTGAACCCTCCTGGTGCGTTCATGTTGCAGCCGGGGCATGAGAGACTGCTTCTGATTCTGGCCAGTGGGGCAGTGGCAATTCGTCTGAGTGCCTTACCCCTACTTGCGATCGCCTGCCTCTTTGTACTCACCCGACATTATCGTCACCCACCGCAATTGCTGGGGGATAGCCTCCTGGTGATTGTCATCCAAATCCCCAGCGCGATCTTTGGGGTCATGACTTCAGGCTGTGCTTTTTTCCCGTCTACCTGCCTGTGTCTGGAGACGCCCTGGGCTATTAAGTTGGCGGAAGTCTCTGAAGCGGCTGCCTACACCCGAGGCTGGAATCGCTGGTTTGGTGACCCCCCAGCCGATGAAAACGAATGGCTGTGGTCGTTCATGCAGTGGTTTGAGTCCAGTACCCAAAATCAAGTGATGGCTTTCTTGTTCGCTCTCTCAGTGCTCTCCTTGATTGTTCTGTGCTGGATGCGCCGCACCCTCTGGGTCAGGGGCATGGGCTGGGTGATGATCTTGGGAGGTCTGGGTTCGTTGTTTGTGATGACCCAGGGGCCTATTCTGCGGTTTGGCTTGAGCTACCTTTGTACGCTGCCAGCGCTACTGGCCGCTACCGTGGCTTACAATTTCATCAGCCCTGAGCCTAGGCTCGTCACCGTAGAGTGGCCCCCTGCCTTTCGCTTAAAACTGCTGCCCTGGCTGCGTCGCTACCTGGGGATCTTATCCTTGGCGATCGCCAGCCTCATGTCTGCGTTTATGGTGCAGGGTAATCCGTGGCGACTGTGGCTCCCCCCACCCGTTCCACAAGCGGTCGTCAAATCCGGCCAAGTGAACGATGTGGCCTATGTTTACACGGAAGCGCCAGAGAACTCCGACGATGATTTTGGCCAGTGCTGGGCGGCGCCACTGCCCTGTGCTGCCGAACCCATCTGGCGAGAGATTCAATTGCATCAGCCTCAGCAAGGGTATCGCGGCGGGTTTGAAGTGATGGAGTAGAGCAATGCTGAGACCGCTAACATGAACCGTCTCCTGCGGGTCAAAAAACAGGCCCTCCCGCTCCTGAGCATGAGCGATCGGGGGTTCGCTGCGTTCGTGGTGACGGTCTATCTGGGATTGGGAATCCTGGGCATGCTTCACCACGAGATGTGGTTTGATGAACTCCAGTCCTGGTCGATAGCGCGGGACAGTGTCTCCATCCCGGCCTTAATTCATAACATTCGCTATGAGGGGCATCCTGCTCTCTGGTACCTCTGTCTCCATTTCTTGAGCCATATCTCGCGCAGCCCCGTGATCATGCAGGGATTCCATCTGGGGATCGCGACAGGCTCTGTTTTTCTCTTTGTGCGCTATGCACCCTTTAGTCGTTTGCAGAAAGGGCTATTTGCATTTGGCTACTTCCCGTTCTATGAGTACGCCCTGATCAGCCGCAACTACGCCCTGGGGATGCTGTTAATCTTCAGTGTCTGCTGTTTACTGAGGCAAGCAAAAAGACGGTATTTTGCCCTTTTTGGTCTGCTTGGGCTGCTGGCAAATACCAATGTCTATAGCCTGATTTTGGCGATCGCCTTTGCCCTAACCTGCCTCTTCGACGATAGGTGGCGGCGCAGCAGCCACCCAAACCGTCCCCAGGGAGACCCTTGGGGCTTTTGGGGAGGAGGACTAATCTTTGGAGCCAGTGTCTTGGGAGCGCTCTATCAAATCATGCCACCGCCGGATCGGGGGTTTGGCTGGTCGAATAACTCGGTGACGGCTGTGGCTCCCTTCAGTCAAAGTCGTTTCAATGAGCTTGCCACCCAGGGTCTACATCTCGCAAAGACACTTGCCACACTTTGGGAAGCCTATGTTCCGGTGACCGACTTCGGGCGCTACAGCTTTTGGAGTGCGCATCAGAGTACCAATATTGCAGTCATCTTGCCGCTGCCTTTACAGGTCTGCATTGTGTTCATCTCCATTGCATTGTTCGGGTTCTTTGCGGTTTGCCTGAGGCGATCGCCCACCGCCCTCTGGCTCTACCTATGCGGCACCGGGGGACTCTTGCTGTTTAGTCACTTTATTTTTGGGGGGCTGACCCGACACCACGGTCATTTATGGCTGCTGCTGCTGGCCTGTTTCTGGATTGCTGAACAGCCTCAGTTGCCCCAGCTCCCTCGCCGAAACTCCCTCCGGCCTCATCTGCGTCGCTATCAGTCGGTCGTGATTACCCTGCTCCTCAGTCTTAACGTTTTGGCGGGGCTCTATGCCTACGGTCGTGATTGGGTTGATCCGTTTTCCGCAACTCGCAAAGCAGTTGCCTATATCCAAAGCCAATCCTGGGATCATTTGCAGGTTGTCGTGAGTCCTGACTACCCGCTCTCCGGGTTGGCCGCATATCTCGATCGCCCCCTGTACTACCCGGAGAAGGGGGGAACTGGCACATTTATCATCTGGAATAAACAGCGTCGCTCCGTGGATGATATTGAATTGCTGTCCCATTTAGAGCGGCTTATTCAAGACCAGCGGCAGACACTGCTACTGGTGACAGATCGCAGCCTGAATCTCAAAACACCTACCCTTCAAATTCAAGAACAGGCAAAATTCACCCAAAGCATTGTCGAAGCTGAACAATACTTTGTGCACCTGGTACATCCTCAGGATCGGCCATAGCCCTTTTTCTTGAATATCCCTTGGGGAACTGACGGCCAGCCTGTTTGCAGCGATTTATTTCTCGATCAGGACAAAATTTCGGGCGTTGTTATAGTGCTAGTAAAGACCCCAAGGTCTTCCCTGAACGCGCTGCTGTAATGGTCAAACCGATTTTTCTGTCCCCTCCCCATATGGGCGATCGCGAACTGGCCTATATCCAGGAGGCTTTTGATACAAATTGGATAGCACCCGTTGGCCCGCACATCGAGGCCTTTGAATTTGAGTTTTGCCACACTCTGGGAATCGGCTATGGGGCTGCTGTGAGTTCAGGGACTGCTGCCCTTCACCTAGCATTACGGCTGCTCAATATTCAACCTGGTGATGATGTCTTCTGTTCCACCCTGACGTTTGTGGCATCAGCGAATCCGATCCTCTACGTCGGTGCCCGACCTGTTTTTATTGATAGCGATCGCGCCACCTGGAATATGGATCCCCAGCTTTTGGCTGCGGCGCTAGACCGCCAAGCTCGCCGAGGTAGATTACCAAAGGCCGTTATCCTGGTGCACCTGTATGGCCAAAGTGCCGATCTTGATCCGATCCTAGAACTTTGTCGGGCCTATCGCGTTCCCCTGATTGAAGACGCAGCGGAGGCCCTCGGAGCAACCTACAAAGGGAAGTCAGTGGGTACCTTCGGGGATCTAGGTATTTTTTCATTCAACGGCAACAAAATTATTACAACTTCCGGGGGCGGGATGCTGGTTTCGCACCATGAACCCCTGATTACCCGCGCAAAATTTCTGGCGACTCAGGCCCGAGACCCGGCATACCACTATGAACATAGCGAATGTGGCTATAACTATCGACTCAGCAATGTTTTAGCAGGGATTGGCCGCGGTCAGCTCCATGTTTTATCAGACCGAATCAAGGCTAGACGCCATAATTTTGCGGTTTATCAGGCTGCGCTGAGTCATTTACCCGGTATTCAGTTCATGCCAGAAGCCCCGTTTGGTCAAGCAACGCGGTGGCTGACTTGCATCCTGGTTGATCCTGAGGAATTTGGCACCGACCGCGATCAAATTTGCAGTGCCCTGGCGAAGGCCCAAATTGAAGCGCGTCCCATCTGGAAACCTCTCCATCTTCAGCCCCTGTTCGCAGATACCGAGTATTTTGACGGTGCAGTTGCCGAAGATCTATTTGAACAGGGGCTGTGCCTGCCCTCTGGCTCAAATTTGACTGCGGAAGACCTCGATCGCATCATTCAAATTATTTTGACGGTGTATCGCCAATATTGTCCTAAATCTGATGTCAATCCGGCCACCAGCCACCCGGAGCTACGCTGAAGTCAGACCTTACCGTAAATCGGACGATCGCCACGGGGCTCTGGCACCTACCCTAGGGACAAAAATATTCTGAGTTGTCCGTACCTAATTTTCCCGAAAAAACGAGTTTTTTTAATAAAAGTTCAAGCACAAATTATTTTATTTATTCATGCTATATTTTGTTTAAAAATTAGATGATTTAGTAATAATATTATTCCCACGGATGAAAACCGATCAAACAGTTCCGCTGAATCTTGATGTGCTGTGTCAGCGGCAGCTGAAATGGGTTTTAGACCGAGCGGGGGCCGCGTTGCTCTTGCTCGTGCTGAGTCCGATGCTGCTGTGGATCGCGATCGCCGTTTATGTGGGGCTGGGTTGGCCCATCATTTTTGCCCAGCCGCGTCCCGGTAAAGGAGGGGAAATCTTTACGTTCTATAAGTTTCGCACCATGACGGGCGATCGCAATGCTGCGGGAGATTTGCTGCCGGACGCGCAACGGCTGACCCCGTTCGGGCAGTTTCTGCGGCGCAGTAGTTTAGATGAGCTGCCCCAGCTGTGGAACGTGCTAGTGGGCAATATGAGCTTTGTGGGGCCTCGACCTCTGATCACGGCCTATCTCGACCGCTATACCCTAAAACAGGCCCGTCGCCATGAGGTGTTACCGGGCATTACCGGGCTGGCACAGGTCAAGGGACGGAACGCCTTGAGCTGGGAGGCTAAGTTTGAGCTGGATGTTTGGTACATCGATCACTGGTCTCTGGGGCTAGACTGCCAAATTTTAGGACTGACTCTCTGGAAAGTGATGCGTCGTGAAGGCATT
>CAZXWR010000153.1:0-9390 GCA_964644325.1 uncultured bacterium | reverse complement strand
ACTGATGGGTTTGCCGGATTGATTCACAATCGTGACGGCTTCTGCTTTCTGCTCGGCTGTAAATAGTCTGCGGGGCTTTTGTGTCATGTGAACATTCTCCTAGGTTATCGACTCTTCGAGAATGTCCACCTTTTCGGGGTGAGGTCAATGGTCAAAGACCGGCCCTGAAGGGCGATCGCCCCTAGTAAATCCCGGGCAGCAACTTTTTGACCTGCTGCCGATAGGTGGCATAGTCGGGATACTTGGCCAATAGCCACTGCTCTTCCTGGCTAGCCTTCGCGTTTAGCAACAGAGTCAGGGCCACGGTCAGAAGAGTATGGGGCCAGCTGAGGGTCACCAAAACCCAGGCGATCGCCCCTAAAATTAGACCAGCATACAGCGGGTGGCGCACCCTACCATAGGCCCCGGTCTGCACGAGCTGTCCATCCTCGCGGGGATAGGGCAGCGGCGTTAAACTCTGCCCCAAGTCCAGCAATCCTTTGCCGAGGAAATACAGAGCGACCAGCGCCAGCAATCCCGCCACCCCGAATAGTCCGGAGCGGAGCAGCGGCTCTAGCGCTGACAGCGGCCATATTGTCTGCACGGGAACCAGGACAAACGACAGTAGCACAATCACCTGGGCAAAAAACCAGTACTCCCCGCGATCGCCCTTCCACCAATCCTGCGATCGCCAGCCCCATTGGGCCAAGTATGCTGATATACGCTGCATGGGTCATCCTACATCGGGTCTAACCCCAGTTTAATCCTCGCAGCTAAACCGAGACGGCTGAGGATTCGGGCGCGGCCCCTAGTTCTGTTAGATATCGCAGGGCAGCCGCAATATATTGAGCGCAGCGCAGGGGGGGACTCTCATAAAAATCCTGCCATGCCTGACTCTTAAACTCATCGTAGCGATCGCCTTGCTCCGGATGTTGTGCCAGGAACGCCAAGCGAACCGCGTGACCGATCAGCACATCCAACACAATTTGGTCTTCCAGGTAAAAATCAGGATTGGTTTCAACGATGGCCGCCAGCTCCATGAGCGCCTCAATATTCAGCTGACGGTACTGCGGGGCACCGATCTTATGGAGCAGGTGGTCAACCCGCAGGGCAAAATTCTTCTCTCCCGCAGTCGTCTCAGACCGAATGCGCTGACTATCCAAGCGGTTTCGGCCTTCTAGCTTATCCCCAATGATCAGGCCCTGACAGTGGTTCAATACATTCCAGACGCGGGGATAAAACTTAGGCGGCACGCGATTAATCATGCCTTGCAGCTCGCGTTTATGCAGCCAGCTACCCGGCTGTTGCTCAGCTGCATTGCTCTCGGGCTGCACAATCCAGTCGATGGACTGTTGAGGATGTCGCAAATGGAGGGATTCTTGCTGCAAGAGTTCCTGATTCAGGCTGTCATACCGTAGCAGGGCTTGGCGCAGTCTTTCCTTCACTTCAAAGGGGCTGAGCGTCATCAGATGTTCATAGGCTTCATCCCGGGTGCAGCCTAATTCCTGAATCAGCTCACTGGTCATCAGCAAGATAAAGTAGCCCACTCGTAGCGTCAGCAGCCCATCAAAAAGTTGGGGGTCAGTACAAAGCAGCAGATCAAAATAAATCAGAATTTCCTGGCTTAACACGCTATCGCGAATATCTTCTCGGCAAAACTCCAGGATCTTCGTCATAATCTCTTGATGAGACATGGGACGGGTAATCAGGGATGCCTTGCTGTAGGCCTTACCGATCGCAATCTGCTTTTGGCGAACGATAATAACGGTGACCGAATCAGACAGGCTCACATCAACTTTCTGAGTCAGCCCAGCAGCCCGCCGAATGATACTCCAGAGCCGCAGCTGACTGGCTTTGTGGTAAACCTCCTCCAGCAGTACCTGCACCGTAACCCTTTGTCCAGAGCCGTCCAGATCACAGGCATAGTCCAAGCCTTCGAGATGACACAGATCTTGCAGTAGCTCGACTTGCTCATAGAGGTTACTGGAATGATGCAGCTGTTCAACTAGAGGGCTCGGGTCAGTTTCAAGCTCCAGCGTCGATTCTGTTGTGTAGGGTAAAGCCACACAGGATTCTACCTCTAATTTCAAGTGAGCCGTCGTGCGGTGCCGATACATGCGATCTGACGGGGTAAATTCAAAGTCAGGCAGCATCGAAATTCGATAGATATTCGCCATCAACATCAGCTGATTCAGGGGCGCCAGCTGCACCTTAATGCCGTCGCACACTCCGCTTTGAAATTCTTGAAACAGCTGGAGCAGGGGTTCTTTGCCCCCAGACAGCATGGTTTGGGTCACCAGTAAGGTCAAGGTTGGCCGACCCAAATTTGACCAGTGATTTTGAATGTAAGCCAGCTCCGATTTCACCTGATCGACCAAAAAGTGGTAGTCCAAGGTTAGATAAAACTGATTCTGATCTAGAAATGAGGGTTGAAAGACCTTAAGCTCTCCTTGAAAACGGTAGAGTATCGCGGTGGTTAAACTCCGCAATCGCCGCTTGGGTCGGCCACTCAGCCCGAGCTTATGATTCTGACCCAGACAGGCGTAGGCTCTTGTCAATGCCTCAGCATCTAATATCTGAATCGGTTCAACTTGCTTCAGGGTTTCCGCTTCGATACCCGCTTCATAGAGGTCTTTCTGGATGGCTTCGTCTTCTGCTAACAGGGCAATTTGAACGACGGGCTGATTTTGATGGCCAATTTTGAGATGACGCCCCAGCGGATCGATATCGCCGAGGGCAATGAGCCCATCCATTAATAATTCACCGAGGATGTTCAGGCTCTGGGCCCAAATGAGCGGCAAATTCGCATTCGGTAATCTGGTCTGGCTTTGGGGCTGCGATCGCTCGGCTGGAATCCGCGCAGTGGGGACATAGTAGAGTTCTGGCAGCAGTTGCCAACCGTCCCGCTCAATGAACAGTGGCTGTAGCCGTTGACGGAAGGTTTGCACCTGTTGGACATCCCCACGGAACAAACCATCCAAAACCAGATAGGTGAAAAATAGGGGCCATTCACACTCAATATGCTCAAACTGCTTGAGCTCTTCCGGTTCGTAGTGTAGGCGGCTGGTGTCTTCTAAAGCCGTTTGATGGCCATCCCGTAAAAACCGCTTACAGCCATAGCGTCCCGTTAGTTTATCCAGGATTTTTTGGCGCGTGCGGTGCAGCAAGGTTTCGTCTTCAATGGCAAAGGCCGGGAAACCGATCACGCTCAGGAGCGCCGCATCCACTTCCTTGGAATTTGACTCACGGGGGAGCAGGGACTCCAAGGTCATTCGCGATCGCGCAATTTCATCGGGCAGCACATGGATAACGGCCTCTGGCCCGCCCTGTAACCCGAATAGGTTCAGGCCGCTCATGGCCTCTAAGGCAGCTTTTGCCATACCCACCGAACTTGCATTCAGTTCAGGGTTGCCGTGGTTAATTTTGTTGCCCCGCTCCCAGATGCCGTAGTCTGGGGTTCGATAGGTCCGACCAATGTAGTAGACCAGGTTTTGGACAAAATCCACCTCATCCTGGGTATAGATAATTTGCAGCCCGGAGGCAATCATCTGGGCCAGAGTCAGCAGGTAAATCGAGGTGGCATCGAGCTGCAGGTGTCCCCACTCATCATCTCCTACGACCGCATCGCCAGTATGGGTATCAAACTTGGCATGCATTGCATCCAGGGGATGTTGGGTAGATTTGAACCGCTCCACCTTAGGGGATTGCTTCATCATGGCGGTGAGCAATCCGCGCATTAGCTTCACAACGGCATGCTCTAGTACATAGGTGCGGCCATTGTCGTCATCGAATTTGCGGTAAGCGAGGGCTAGCCCCCAAACGGCTAAAATGCTGTAGACGTTATCCCGAACCCAAGCGTCGGTATAGTCCCCGTGTTCATTAATCGCAGTACTTGCCGGTAACAGTCCGGTGATGGGACTTTGTCGAGACAAAATGATGTCTTGTACCTGCCGATAATACTCGTCTAGCCGCTGTGGGCGATGCCACTTTTCAAGCCGGGAAGTATCGCTGCTATGCCCATTCCCCATGAGCGTGGGTTGAATGTTTCGCTGCTGGGGCTGGCCACTCACCATTTGCAGAATGCCTCTTAAGAAGGATCGGAGAAATACCTGCTCGAAATGCTGCTAGAAACACTTAGGCCCAGATCACTCTGAGATCGATGATCTGGGCTAGGGAAACAGCCCCCAGCCAGGGTAATAATCTCAAACTGAGATAACGCGAGCATTTAACTTCTGGACTGAGCAGTCGGGACAGAATTGAGATCTGGCCTTATCTTATTAAAAAAACCTTAAGTCGCCAATCAAAAGGCAAGTCGAACACCATATTGCTTGAGCAGCATTGACGGGTTCGACAGGTCATAGTTCATGGCGAAACCTCCTGCTCATCTCTGTTGAGGCGAACCGATGAGCAGAATAGCGCGATCGCAAAAGCCAGCGGCTAGCAGACACCGCGGGCATGTACTCGAAGAAAGGGCCAACCTGAGCGATCAGATCAACATGAGATTACTTTTAGGGAAGCGAACCCGCTCCCTCAAGCCCAGAGTCAAAAGATGCACTGAGAGCCAGTCACCCCTGCCAATCTGGACTTGAAATCATCCAACGAGAAAGCTTTCAGCCCTAAGACTAGTCAATAAAGCCCATCAAATCAGCCGGGATATCAATTTGATTTGAGGCAATGGGCCGATTCTTAGAAACCATATGGGCGTGGGAAAAGTCGACGGTGGAGCGAACCACCGGACGATGCCCTGGAATGGTGTCGGAATGGACAATGGTCAATCCCGATTTCACAATGGGGCGATGGTTGGGGAGGGTATCCGTATCGACCACTTCAAGGTGCGCGGCTGTGACTGGCCGCTGCCCAGGCAACGATCCATCCTGCACGATGTCGATTTCAGAGCGGCCCACGTAGCGCGTGGTGGGTAGCGGAGCGGGTTGATACAGCTCAATGGCATTGGCAGATCCAGCTGTTGATTTCGCTCTGCTACGGGTGGTGCGAGTGGTTTTAGCCTTTGTGGTACTAGCAGTTTCTGGCTGGCTGGCGCCATTATCAGCTGCTTTGTCACTGGTCTCTGAGGTCGCCATGACGATATTTGTCCCCATCCTTAAATACTGCGTCTTAATATTTTCATCATACCTTGATATATTCCGGAAACCTGAAATAGTTTGCGGCTAAAAGGAGTCAATCCTTCTTATCAGTGGTGTAGGGATCTGTTATGAGTGAGGGCGATTGTTCATGACGCCGCGGGGGCACTGGGTACCGCAAAGCCTAGGTAACCTCGGGGGGTAATCATCCACTGTTCGTAGAAACGGGTGCTGCTGTTGCCAATTAAAACGGTACTCAGCATGTCAACTGGGGCCTGATGCAGCTCACCGAGGGTGGTGAGGCAAATTTCTTCTGCGGTGCGGTAGGCGGCACGCACGATGGCCACGGGGGTCTGGGCATCGCGATGGCGGAGAAAAATTTGCTGAGCTTCAAGAATTTGCCCCACGCGGACTTGAGAACGGGGATTATACAGGGCGGTGACAAAGTCGGCGGCGGCCGCAGCCTCAAGGCGGGTCTTAATCACGGTCCAGGGGGTGAGGTGATCACTCAGGCTGATGGCGCAAAAGTCATGCATGAGGGGAGTACCCACGCGCGAAGCCGCGGACTGCAATGCGGAGACCCCAGGCAAAATTCGAATTTGGGGCGATCGCCCATCCCACTGCTGGGCCTGTAGCTCTTCCATGATGAGCCCTGCCATGCCGTAGATCCCAGCATCGCCAGACGAGATAACGACAACGGTCAACCCCCAGTGCGCCAAGGCGATCGCCCGCTGGGCCCGCTGGCGCTCCTGGGTAATGGGCGATCGCTCGATCAATTGTTCTGGTCGGAACAGGGACTGCACTAACTCGAGGTATAGGGAATAGCCAATCACGACATCGGCACGGCAGATGGCGCGTTGGGCCGCAGGGGTCATGTGTTCTAGATCGCCGGGGCCAGTTCCCACCAGCCAAAGCTGCCCCTGGGTACCAATCCATTCATGGCTGGCCTGAGCAACCGCCACCGTCACAGCCCCCGCCATCCCGTCCTGGCGAAAAACTTGTTTGGGCACGATCAATTTAGGAGCCTCAGGCTGGAGGGCAAGCGCCACTTGGGCTGCGGCTGTCAGAGCGGCCGCTTCGGCCACGCTAGGCGTTCCGACTGCCTGGGCCACCACGCTAGACGGATTGGGAACAGGACAATCTTTCAGGGTTTCTGCGTTAAAGCAGCGTAGCGGCAGCTGTTGCGCTGCACAAAACGCCAGCAGCCCCGGCTCATCTGCCTTTAAATCCAGGCTGGCCACCCCCGCGATCGCAGCGGGAGCCAGCTGATGTTGCTGCAAGACAGCTTCAACTGCTGCGGAGATTAGGGCGGCAGGGGTATCTCGTTCACAGCCAACCCCTAGCCACAGCACCTGCGGATGCCAGTAGACTTGGGGGTGTTCTGTTTGTGTCGGTGCGGATGCCGTGATTTTTACCGTGGCCGCTGCCGCCTCTACCCCAAACTGATAGGGGTGGGCTTCCGGCAGTCGGTGGCGCCACAGATCTGACCCGGCCGCTTGATAGACTCCCACAGACTTTTGCTGGGCCAGCATGGCGCTGACCCGGTTCCAGTCTCCGGCCCCGCGCTGCCAGTTAAAGAGATGGCCTAAACAGTCGAGGCTGGGCAGTTGAGCTGCCGCCGTCGCCCCTGTGATAATTGGGCGGGCATTTAAGGCAATGGCCACCTCTTGGGCCAACAGATCAGCCCCCCCCAGGTGACCGCTACAGACACTGATCACTGTTTCGCCAGTCTCATCCACGACCACCACCGCTGGATCAACAGATTTATGCTTGAGGTGCGGTGCAATCAGCCGCACCACTGCCCCCAGCGCTAATCCCAGGACGAACCCCCCTTGATTTGGCCAAAGTTCGGCCATGTGATCCTTGAGAGAACCGTGATAAACCTGCACTGGGTAGTCCGCTTCGAGCGCTGCCAAAGTTTCCGGAACCCAGAGGGTCAACCCCAGCGATCCACACAGACGGGAGAGGTGCCGTGCCGATTGCGGCGTCGTGGCGATCGCCACTAAGGGCTGGCAAATGGCAGGCAGGGAAGCATTCAACGGGACAAACCTAACGTGAGAATCAGCTGGATCATTGTAAACGATAGACCAGGTTCCCCAACCAAGCTGACCTAGAAAAAAGGGAGAACGCTGCGAATAGCCTGACGTAAACGCAGCAAGAACACCAACCGATGCACCTCAGGGGCTAAGCGGGCTGGCACATCCTCGGGCTTCACTCTTAACTGAGACTGTTCTAAGGTGTAGTCTGTCGTTGTTGTGACTGTGCCATCGAGGTTAGATCTTGGTTCTGCCAGGATCTGAGTCTGGAGTATTTCTTCGGGGATATCGGCAGCAGGGGGCAGGGGATAGGCACCAACAGCCGTTGCAGATCCCAGACTGATGCTGGCAAGAGCCATGACCCATGGCATCCGCTGGGGGCATGAAAACTGGAACAACGTTTTGACCATGGCCTTCCCTCCTCTTCTAGAAAAATAACGCATGCACCTTTCCTCAACCGAGGATTCGACTTCCCTATCCGCCTGTGAAGGCTATTGAGAGCGAAAAAAACGATGGTTGCTCAGCAACCATCGACTTCTTTACCTGAATGAGCCTGAGAAATTGGCAAGGTAAAGCTTTTACACTGGTCGGTCAATCCAGAATTTATGTGCAAGGCTTGCAGGCATAACGACCAGCCGTAACAGTTCGAGAGTAAATAGTCACCCTTTAATTGGCTGGAGCTGCTGGAGATTCAGCAGGCGCTTCTTCCGGAGCAGGCGCTTCGCTGCCGCCGCAGGCTCCCAAGAAAACGGTAGAACCGAGTAACAGCAAAGTTGCGATCATCTTGAAATTCATTGTTCAGTCCTCACATTATTTATAGAGATTTAATCAAGGCAGTATCTCAGAAAAGCCAGCAACTCGGCTTGGAACCGCTGGAGTAGAGGTTGAGTTACGGAGAGGGTGACTCAGCTGGTGTCTCAGCAGGCGCATCCGGCGTTGTGGGTTCCGGGGTTGAGCCGCAGGCCCCAAGCACTAGCATCAGTGCCGCTGCTGCAAGCACGCCAAAAAATTTGTTGTTCATGAATATATGTCTACGAGTAATGGGATGTGAATTGATCCGTGATGGCTACTGATTGTCTAGTGTTTCCTTGGGTTATGTCAATCTCTCTAGGCAGCAAACTGCCGAGAGGGTACCTGTATACTTTGAAAACAGCCGGAACGTGAGCTGAGGGCGTCAACGGTTTACCCTCTAGTTTTTTTCCTCAACAAAGTCGCGATCAATGCTGAGGCACCCGGATCTCTGACCGTCCCTTCCATGACTCCATAGCCAAATCTAGACAATGCAGTGTGAGCATCAGGGTTCAGATACTCCGGCAGCCGTTAGGTTGAAGGGGCGCTTTTTTGTTGGGCTAAATAGACAAACACCGATTTATCGCCAATGTCTGGGGGGATAGGCTGCACATCTTTATGCACAGCGAACCAGACAAATAGCAAGGCCCAGCTTCCCAATAGCGCTTGCTCAAATATCTGGGGTAGCCCACCTAGCCAGTGACTGAGAAGTAGGAGGGGAACCAAGAAGGTCAGGACTTTTGTCTCCCAGTGATTAAAGCAGAAGGCTTCTTTGACGAAGAGACCCGTCAAGGCGACAAAAATAAGGCCGACACCGACCAGTTCTGGCGCGAAGGGCTGATACAGCACCAGTGGCAGGGGAGTGGACTGGGTGGCAGCCACCCAAAGGGCAGTCAGGCAACCCACTGCCCACAGAATCTGAAGCGCTCGGTGTAGTGGCTTCAGATAGATATGAATGGTCCACAGGCTAATACCCATGGCCGCGCAAAAAATGGCAAACAAGGCTGGAATGGTAATTCCTAGGTGCATGGGTGTGGGTGACCAAAGGGCTAGGCCACATCCCAAGGCAAAGGCAAGGGCCGCAGCGGTTAAGGCCCCCCGGTACACAGCCACCTCTAGGCGATCGCGCCGGGTGATGGTGAAGGGACTAAACTGTCCTTCATAGACCTCATCGGTTTCTTGGAGACATTTAAGCATCATGGGTTCCTCCTGTGGCTTTATTATCCCTCAGTCCTTGCGGCTCTGAATGGTTGGGCATTGCTTAGGTGTGGTTGTTAGGTGTGGTTGTTAGGTGTGGTTGTTAGGTGTGGTTGCCCCTGCTGATTTTATCCCTGGTTTGGAGGCTTTCTGGGATTGGCCCAGCTAGTCTGTTGTCCATTATTCTGCCGTCCATTTCAGCTCAACGACCTGATTGAGGGCAAGTTGGCAAGTCTGCTGGGCATCCCCTTGACTGATCGCTAGCTCTAGCCAGCCATGGCTGCCGATGACACTCACCCGTTGGCCTG
>CAZXWR010000152.1:0-9434 GCA_964644325.1 uncultured bacterium | reverse complement strand
CTAGCAAAACCATTTATTTTAGAAGTGTCTTCCCCACGCATGTGGGGGTGAACCGGGTTCTAGCAATTACCGGAAAACGCAAGCCAAGGTCTTCCCCACGCATGTGGGGGTGAACCGCAAAGATAAGTTTGTAGATAATTATATTAGTGAGTCTTCCCCACGCATGTGGGGGTGAACCGAAGGAATCACCCATGAACGCCATCACCAACAACGCCGTCTTCCCCACGCATGTGGGGGTGAACCGTAGGTCGAACAGGATTGCATCGTTGGCAACGCGTCTTCCCCACGCATGTGGGGGTGAACCGAGCCACCGTCAATGAGGTGCTGAGCGTGGCGATCGTCTTCCCCACGCATGTGGGGGTGAACCGGCCGTGACCTGAAGGTGGTTCAGTCCGCCTTGAGTCTTCCCCACGCATGTGGGGGTGAACCGCCCTACGGCGCAACTTGAGAAACAGTGGCCGCAGCGTCTTCCCCACGCATGTGGGGGTGAACCAGTGACCGCCCGCTTATTTTCGGCGATTTCCTCAGTCTTCCCCACGCATGTGGGGGTGAACCTCGTCAAGCTGACTGGGGATAAACGCGCCATAGTCGTCTTCCCCACGCATGTGGGGGTGAACCGAATGCCAGGGTCGCAAAGATGCCCCCCGAATGGGTCTTCCCCACGCATGTGGGGGTGAACCGCTGGCCTGTAGGGACAGCAAACGAGCCTTAAGTAGTCTTCCCCACGCATGTGGGGGTGAACCGTTCTTAAGGACTCTGGCCTATGCGATCGCCTATCGTCTTCCCCACGCATGTGGGGGTGAACCGTTTTTTCGGCAGTATCGGGCCACTTCCTCCCTGCGTCTTCCCCACGCATGTGGGGGTGAACCGACATGTGTGATCCATTCAAGCTTGATGCCAGGAGTCTTCCCCACGCATGTGGGGGTGAACCGCATCCTGTAAATCAGCCCTATGTAAATTAGCCGTCTTCCCCACGCATGTGGGGGTGAACCGTGGGGGCGGGCGTTGCCTTTGCCCTGCAAGAGGTAGTCTTCCCCACGCATGTGGGGGTGAACCGGCTAAGGTTGCCGAACAAACTGCGATCGCGGTTGTCTTCCCCACGCATGTGGGGGTGAACCGGCTACCTTGTCGGGGATTGTTGTCCATGTGTATGTCTTCCCCACGCATGTGGGGGTGAACCGGGAGTCGTAAACGTGCTGTTAGCGGGATCTTCCGTCTTCCCCACGCATGTGGGGGTGAACCTATTGACGGTCAAACCCTGGATTTCTTGGGTGACAGTCTTCCCCACGCATGTGGGGGTGAACCCAATAGAGAAATAAAAACGCTACAGCTAGGAAACGTCTTCCCCACGCATGTGGGGGTGAACCGCCACAGTAACGTTGAGGCTAGGAGGTCATGTTGCGTCTTCCCCACGCATGTGGGGGTGAACCGCATTGCGAGCGCTGGAAAATTCTGGGGCGATGGGTCTTCCCCACGCATGTGGGGGTGAACCGCCATTAAATTGCTGAGAGATGGGTTTGGCAAGGAGTCTTCCCCACGCATGTGGGGGTGAACCGCCCTGAGATTTCTAAATTAGTTGGTGACGAAGGTCTTCCCCACGCATGTGGGGGTGAACCGTAAGTTGCGGCGGGATGTTCGATACAGTAGTCGTCTTCCCCACGCATGTGGGGGTGAACCGGATTGCGAAAAACTCTTTAAGGAACGTATCGCGGCGTCTTCCCCACGCATGTGGGGGTGAACCTTTTGTAGGCCAGCTCTGCATCCTCCTGTTTTCCCGTCTTCCCCACGCATGTGGGGGTGAACCGGACTGGGCTGAACCCCATTTGTTCGGCTAGTCAGTCTTCCCCACGCATGTGGGGGTGAACCGTCTCGTCTTCAACTATTGAACGCCCAGCGGCAGGGTCTTCCCCACGCATGTGGGGGTGAACCGTCCACAACCCAAACGGCCTTGGTGGGATGACGGTCTTCCCCACGCATGTGGGGGTGAACCTACCCGCGACTTTATGGCACGGGAATCGCCAGAGTCTTCCCCACGCATGTGGGGGTGAACCGTGCTGCAATCCGTCAGTCTGAATCTCTCTAGGGCGTCTTCCCCACGCATGTGGGGGTGAACCGCCCCTTTGGAACCCTGACAGCAACTTTTCCGGTAGTCTTCCCCACGCATGTGGGGGTGAACCGGACTCAGGATTCTAGCGTTGGGAACCAGCGCTACGTCTTCCCCACGCATGTGGGGGTGAACCGCTGGATTGCGACGACCCCCTCTTTCCAGTAAACGTCTTCCCCACGCATGTGGGGGTGAACCGATGCCCCTATCGCCCGGTTCGATTTGCAACGTCGTCTTCCCCACGCATGTGGGGGTGAACCGAGGACATTATCGTGATTCAAGTTTTTGCAGCTGTCTTCCCCACGCATGTGGGGGTGAACCGGCGTCTAGCCATTCGGGCTTTCCCCCCTGGGTGTCTTCCCCACGCATGTGGGGGTGAACCGCCAAGTAGAAGCCAGGCCCACATAACAGGAGCTAGTCTTCCCCACGCATGTGGGGGTGAACCGAGGAAGCCATGCTGAGGACTACCTCCCAAGACCGTCTTCCCCACGCATGTGGGGGTGAACCGTTAGGGTCAGGAGTTGGATAAACATTCTTTGCGTCTTCCCCACGCATGTGGGGGTGAACCGCACTTCGATGAGTCTCGCTCATTGTGCAAACAGTCTTCCCCACGCATGTGGGGGTGAACAGTCCGTTGGAAGTTGGTCGGTGGCGCTCCTGACGTCTTCCCCATGCATGTGGGGGTGAACAGGCGATCGCCCTACCGCAGACAACTGCTACTGAACTGGTTCGTCCAGTACAAAAGCCGGGTTTAGTAACTTAACCTCGTAGCCGCCATAAAACGGCACATCAAACAGCCGTTGCTGCACCGTAACCGTTTGCCGAGGCAAAATAGTCTGAGGTTCCGGGTAAACACTGCCCGTCTGCACAAGATCGCCAAAGCGGTTCACAATCTTATAGTTAACGGCACTGACCGTCACCGGAAAAGCATTCCAATTCGAGAGCTTCCCCGTCAGCAAAATCGGGCCATGAACCTTAACCCTGTCCTGTCCCAACACATGGGGATTCAACCCTGAAAACGGGCGACCCCAGCCACCCAGTTCAGAAAAAGGCTCTAAATATCCATGTTTGGGCAACGAATAGACGCGGCGGCGTCCCCGCAACAAACGTCGTTGGGTAATCCTCGCCAACCTCAAGTCCCGCACGCGCAAATTACGCGCGATCGCATCATAGCTGGAGCGACGGGGCAACGCCCCGACTGGCCGTTCCATTGCAGATGGCCGAGCAGCAGGCGGTGGACTGGACTGAATCAGGGTATCCCAGTAGCGTTGATAAAACTGCTGTTCTGCCGCCGAATCGCCAATTTTCACAATATTGGCAGGAGCATTCAGCGGCGATCGCGTTTGGGCTAGGCCCGGTACCGCCACGAGCAAACCAGAGGCCACGCCAAGCGTCAGGCCATAGCTAATCCCTGCGAGAACTTGATGGGTGTTGGCATTCATGGTGATCCCTCCCACTGAGCTGAGCCGATTGTCTAAAGGGAAGAACTGACCCTCAACCAAGACCTCATCAGCACCCAACCCTCACTCTTATCCTAACGCCGCGCCCCGAGTTGGGTGATGGAACAGTGCATCAGCTCGTTTTGCCCTGCGACCCTAAAGCTCTGGCGACTCCACTAGCGCCTCTGGAATACTCCGCGAGAACGGCGGCCGATACAGACGACACACAATCTCGCCCGCATCTCCAGCAGTGAACTGCCGCACCTTGCCATTCTTCTGAACCCAGAGGCGATCGCGGCAGTTATAGACCTCACGGGGACGCGCCACCCCATCAATACTGACCGTGGCCCAATACTCCCAGTAATGCTTCGCACTCCGCTTAATACTGGAGACACAAACGCGATGCCCCGCCGCGTTATAGCAAGAAGCAGCCAGCGCAGCACCTGGATAAAAAATCCAGCTCACGACCAGCAGCAGCGAAAAGACATAGGCGATCGCCTGTTTGCGGAGAGGTTGTGCCATCGGTTAAGCCACCTGCATCTGTCGCAGAGAATCCAGAATGGCCTTAGACGGCACCTGGTCAGTTATCTTCACCTCACCAATTCCCGTCGGCATAATAAAGCGCACCCGTCCGGCCTTGACCTTCTTATCAGTGGTTAACATCTCCAGCACCGCATCTGTCGGGAACGAACTCGGTAACTGCGTCGGCAACCCCGCCTTTTGCACCAGCTGCAACTGCCGTGCTTGGCATTCCGGCGACCACAGGCCCAGGCGCACTGCAATGTCCCCCACCGCCAGCATGCCCAAGCCAACCCCCTCCCCATGATTAAACATCCGGTAGTGGGTCAAACTTTCAATCGCATGACCAATCGTGTGACCGTAATTCAGAATGGCCCGTAACCCCGCCTCTTGCTCATCCTGAGCCACCACATCCACCTTCGCCTGACAGGAGTGCTGCACAACATCTTGCAGGAACTCCGCCGACAAGTAGCGCCGCTGATCCAGACGGGAAAAGCCCTCTAGCTTATGAAACAGGGTTTTATCCCAGATCACACCGTACTTAATCACCTCCGCCATCGCCGCCCGAAACTCGCGAGCGGGCAACGTCTTGAGCGTGTGGGGGTCAATCAAGACCAGTCGCGGCTGATGAAACGCGCCAATTAAATTCTTCCCCTGGGGATGATTCACCCCAGTTTTGCCGCCAATGGAAGCATCCACCATCGCCAGCAGGGTCGTCGGAATTTGCACCACCGCAATACCGCGCAACCAGGTGGCGGCGGCAAACCCCGCCATGTCGCCAATGACCCCACCCCCCAACGCAACAATCGCCGAAGCCCGTTCTAGACGGTGGGCTAAAGCCGCATCGTATATTTTTTCAATAGAGCGCAGGGTTTTATAGCGCTCTCCGGCTGGTATCAAACAGTGGGCCACCTCAAAGCCAGCCTGCGTCAGAGATGTTGCAGCGGTCTGACCATAGTACTGCCAAATTTTAGGGTTAGAAACCACCAGCACCTTTGACCCCACTCCTCGGGGCGCAAGCTGGGTGTCCTGAAGATAGGTGCCGACATTAATCAACCCACCCGCTTCAATCACAACGCTATAGGCGCTCTGGGGCAGGGGCACAGGAATGACAGTCTGCATAGGGCTGGGGCAAGATCTTGGTGGGCCTGTATTTTAGCTCACCCAGGCGACCCAAAACCCAAAATATGCCGACGACCTAGCCGCGATCCCGAACCGTCCTGGTGACGCCACGAAACCCCTGGAACTGCTCACCGCCGATTGTCCAGACCCGCCGTTATCGTGCAGATCCCCTGCAATGCCTAATGCTGACCGCGATCGCACCTGCTCCGGCAAAGCCTACTTAGGATTAGGGTACATTAACTTAGAAGCCACCTTTACGTTCGGTTCATCGTCAGCTCATATTTTGCCGTTACTCTGAATTGTCGGTTTCAATCGCCTCTATGCGCAAAATCGTCGCTATTTTTGTCATCCTGGCCTGCCTGGTACTCCAGCAAATGCTCACCCAGTCTGTTGAAGTTCCCGCCATCGCCGCGACCGGAGCAAATTCCTCAGAGGTGACTGAGCTTCAGCAGAAACAGCTGCAAATTGAGCAGTATCGCGCCAATATTCTCAAGGCCCGCGAAAAAATTGAGCAGCAGGAGCAAGCCGCCCGCGATCGCCTGAATAATCTGCAAGGACAGATCAGCCAGACCAGCGATCAAATTGCGGCTCAGGAGAACAAGCTCCAGGAAGCCACGGCCAAACTGCAAAAAATTGAAAGCGAACTAGCGACCGCAGAAGCCAGCTACGGTAAACAGCAAACCAGCACCATTGCCCGACTGCGTTTCTTGCAGCAGCAGGGCAACGCACCCACCTGGACTGTCCTCTTACAGAGCCGTTCCCTCCAGGAGGCTATGGATCGGCAATATCAGCTCAAGCAGGTTTATGCCGCCGATAATCAGGCGCTGGTTGCCTTAAAAGCTACCAAACAGCAGATCCAGGCTAAAAAACTTGAGGCCGAACAGCAGCGCAACCAAATTGCCCTGCTCACCGGACAGCTCATGGCCCAAAAGTCCTCCTTTGAAGACCGGGCACAAACCGAAGCAACCCTAGTGACTCGCCTCAATAATAACCGCGAGGCTTTAGCCGCAGCCGAACAGCAGCTCGCCGACGAATCCGCCCGCATCACCCAGGATATTCAGCAGCGACTCGCCGCCAGCATTGCCTTCCCCGGTACCGTTTTCTTGCGGGGCACTGGGAAACTGGCCATCCCCACCAGTGGCCCGATCACCAGTACCTTTGGCTGGCGGGTGCATCCAGTATTGGGCACCAGCCGCATGCACAACGGCCTCGATTTTGGTGCAGACTATGGCACGCTCATTCAGGCGGCAGATAACGGTGTCGTGATTTCGGCGGGCTGGAATGGGGGCTACGGCAACTGCGTCATCATTGACCACGGCAACGGCCTCACAACCCTCTATGGCCATGCCAGCCAGCTCTATGTCACAGTGGGCCAAGCCGTAACCCGTGGACAGCCCATCGCCGCAGTTGGGTCTACGGGACTTTCTACCGGCCCCCACCTCCACTTTGAAGTGCGACGGGAAGGCGAACCCATTGACCCCATGATTTTTCTCGCCTAAGTTTTGGTCTGAACGTCTGAACTATTGCGACAGCAGGTGGGCAACAAAGGCGATATACTTTGTAAGGTCGGTGTAGAACCGTCATTCGGGCATGTAGCTCAGTGGATAGAGCATCAGATTCCGGTTCTGAGGGTCGGGGGTTCGAATCCCTCCATGCTCGCTTGAAGAGAAAGCTTTGAAGGCTTCGTTTCGATGACTCAACTTTCTCTTGACTTATCGAAGGGTGGGGCTCAGCAATTGTAACCGTCCCTGGAACTCATATTGAGCTTAGTGTTCAACGAGTTTAATAGGGTTTCAGCTTCTACTTTGAGCGGTCTTTAGACCTGAAATGGCTGAAACAACCAATCTTCGTCAGATGCCAGGGACAGTTACCAGCAATTGGTACAAGCTTAACCTTTCAGCAATCTGCGCTAATCCAATTCCCGCCATCGGCGAGGCCAGTGATCACGCGATTGCATCCTCACTCTTCTGCAACAGCGGCCCGACCAAAGCCGCTTGTAAGCAATCAATGCGAGAGTTTAGCCAGTCCTGTGGGCGGTAGTTAAGCGTTTATAATAGAGACCGAGGCAGCTCACCTGTATGAAATCTGACTACAGCGATTGATCTCGGCACACTGATTACCCATACCCCTGACAACTGTGGCGATCGCCCTCACATTGCTGGTAGAAGATTGTCTGTGCGACAGATTGCTGTCCTGACCAAAGAGGGATTGAGTCCCCGAGAACTTGCCCAAGAATATGAGGGATTAACCCTGGTTCAGTTTATGCGGCTCTAACCTATTATCACGCCAATCTAGACGAGATTGAGACCGATATTGCAGAAGAGCAGGCTGAATATGATCGTCTTGTTGCGGAGGCGTCAGCTTAGTAAGTGAGCCAGATTTGCCTTTACCTTGATGACGACTTTCAGCGCTAAGTCCTAGTCCAAGCACTGTGGAATGTGGGTGTAGAGGGAAAGACCAGGATTCGAAACCAGCGGAGGATTCTCGATGACCCAAGTCACCCTTAATATCCCCGATGACCTTATGGTTAATCAGGCAGACAATGCTGAAGGCTTCGCCCAGCGTTTACAACTGGCAGCAGCCATATACTGGTATGCCCGTGGTGAGATCTCCCAAGGTAAAGCCGCGCAATTGGCTGGAATGAATCGAAAAGAATTCCTATAGCGATTGGCCCATGAAAACATGGATGTGTTTCAGGTTGATTTTGAGGATTTGGTTCAGGAACTAGCCCGTGGCTGAGGCATCTACACCGCCACCCGTCATAGATGCCTCGCCTCTAATTTTCTTGACCACCGCTAATTATCTTCATCTCTTGCAAACGCTTTACCCCAAAGTACTTGTACCCCAAATGGTTGCCACAGAAGTTCAACAATACGGTGAAACAGACCCCACCTCTCGGGCTGTACAAGCTGCGGATTGGCTAATTGAAACTGAAATATCCAGTATCCCCAAAGCTGTTCAAGACTGTAACCTCGACCCCAGTGAATCCGCTGTTCTCGCCTGGGCCGAACAGCATCCGGGTACCGAAGCTATCTTGGATGATTTAGCAGGTCGGCGCTGCGCCCAGAGACTGGGAATTTCCGTCCGGGGCACTTTGGGGCTAGTGCTAGTGGCTAAACAACGGGGATATGTTCCCGCAGCTCGTCCCGTGATTGCAGACCTCAAGCAAGCCGGAATGTATTTGAGTAATCGGGTCATCAATCAAGCATTAGCTTTAGTGGGAGAGTGACAGCGCTGGCACTAATGTCTTGGGACAGAGATGGATAATGATTACTCCAGAGCGGTAAGGTGAGGAACCTGAAGCAGGAATCGGTAATTATTGGGGTAATCATTCCCGCAAAACGCTCAAACTATTGTCAGACAAGGATCGTCTTCAGATCCCGGTTCTGAGGGTCGGGGGTTCGAATTCCTCCATGCCCGCTTTTACCAAAGCGGCTAGAAAGTGTCCAGTGGAGGTCGCAAGGGACATTGACCCTACAGTTAAGTAGAGGGTTTAAATTTATCTCAGCTGTTGTCGAAGCCTCTGCAAGGATGTCTGCAACTGCTTGAATCTTGCGAAGTCTTCAATCAATTGCCAAGGTCTAGACTGGCTGTTGTCAGGGATAGAGGGCAATAGGCTTTCGTGATGCGTCACCGTTGCCGTTTTGACTTTTGATTTAGGTCTGATTTTCGGTAAGTGGAATGCGGGTTTTACTCGTTGAAGATGAACCAGATTTGGGTGCTGCTGTGCGACGCACCCTCACTCAAGAAGCCTACATCGTGGACTGGGCAAAGGATGGCATGGAAGCATGGAGCTATCTAGAAAGCCAGTGGACTCAATACACGCTGGCCATCTTTGACTGGCTCTTACCAGAACTATCTGGGGTTGAGCTGTGCCAACGCCTTCGAGCGCAAAACAGTGCCTTGCCCATTTTGATATTGACGGCAAGGGACTCTCCTGAGGATGCTGCGACAGGGTTAGATGCAGGTGCAGATGACTACCTGGTCAAGCCTTTTCGCAAAGTTGAGTTACTGGCCCGGTTGCGCGCCCTCCAACGGCGATCGCCCCACTTTCAGCCCCAGCAACTCCAGGTCGGCTCCCTCACCCTTGACTACAGCACTCATGCCATCGGTCGGGTAAAAACGACTGGGGCAGTGCAGACCGTGCAGCTGACCCACAAAGAATTCCAGCTTCTGGAATACTTCATGCAGCATCCCACCCAAATTGTGACGCGCGATCAAATTTTGAATCAGCTGTGGGGCCTAGAGAG
>CAZXWR010000151.1:0-9516 GCA_964644325.1 uncultured bacterium | reverse complement strand
CCAACGCAATGAGAGCATAGATGTCATGGGCCGTCGCATGATCGCAGTTCACGATGAAATTGGCATGTTTCTCAGAAACCTGTGCCCCTCCGAGCTGGTAGCCTTTCAGTCCGGCGTTCTCAATCAGCCAGCCTGCTTTTTGCGGCAGCGGGTTCCGGAAAACACTGCCGCAGCTGGGCATATTGTACGGCTGTGTGTTGAGGCGGTGATCTAAATGATGTTGGGTTTCTTGTTGGACGAATGCTGGATCTCGGTCTGCAATCAGTTGAAAGGTGGCGCTGAGGACGGTCTTTTGCGAACTCTGTAATATTGAACTGCGATAGCTATAGCTGAGGTCGGATTGGGACAGTGTTTCAACTTGACCCGTTACGTCGAGAACCTGGGCACTGACTAAGGAATCGGCGACACAAGCGCCATGGGCACCCGCATTCATCACGACAGCGCCCCCCACAGTCCCTGGCACTCCAACCGCCCACTCTAGGCCAGCCCAGCCTTTTTTGGCTAGCTGCCAGCAGAGTTTCGGCAGGGAGTTTCCAGCTGCGACCGTCACCTGACCTGAGGGTTCATCTAGTGATTGCGATCGCAGATAGCGGGTGGCGATGACCAATCCAGGAAGGCCCAGATCGCTGACCAATAAATTAGACCCAGCGCCCAGTATCGTAATGGGCAACCCTCTTTGTACCGCCCAGATCACCCCAGAGCGCAGCTGTTCAGCTGTGTGCGGGGCCGTGAACCATTCCGCAGGGCCACCCACACGGTAAGTTGTCATTTCTGCCAAAGAAACGCTCGGTTGAATTTCCAGATTGCTCTCTGGCAGATAAAGGGGCGATCGCTGGGTCAAGGTCATCGCAAAACAACCTCAGTTGTCTGCCGTTCGGAGTTTCCTTGCTGAAGGTAGGCCAAAATATCCGGGATGATCTTGTTTACATCCCCTGCACCCAAAAACATCACTAAATCTCCAGGTCGCAAGATCTGCTTGAGGTAGTCAGAAACTGCATCTAGGGTCGGCTGGTAGCAAACCTGCCCGTGATGCTGGGCGATCGCCTCTGCAACTGTTGTCCCAGAGAGATGATCTAACTTGGGCTCTCCAGCACTGTAAATGTCGGTTGTGATCAACAGATCCGCATCTCCAAAAGACTGACTAAACTCTTCTAGAAAAGTCAGCATCCGGCTATATCGATGGGGCTGAAAAACTGCAACAACCCTTTGAAACTTCGGAGGTCTATTGGACTCAGCGCTTGTTTGCAAGCGTGCAGCGGCTAGGGTGACGGCAATCTCGCTGGGATGATGGGCATAGTCATCGACCAAGCAAATATTATTGACCTCGCCGCGGCGCTCAAAGCGACGAGCCGTCCCCATAAAGGAGCTCAACCCCCGTGCGATCTCGTCAAAACCCAAGCCACACTGACGTCCGATTGCCACAGCAGCTAGCGCATTGCTTAAATTGTGCTGACCTAATAAGTTGAGCCGCAATTCCCCTAGAAGCGTGTCACCTTCATAGACCAGGGCTTCAGTTCTATCTGCGCCAAAATATGTGCGGTCAACGCGATAGGTCGCTGGAGCATCAATATTGAGACTGTAAGTCGTTAGCTTATTGCCTAAGTTTTGGGACAGTATATGCCCGCGAATTGTGGGGCAATCATAGGAGACAACAAGGTGCTGGCAGTGGTTAACAAAAGCCAGGAAAATATCAACAACCTCCTCAATCGAGGCGTAATGATCGGGGTGGTCAAGCTCAATATTAGTGATTACGCCCCAGCGCGACTGAAACTTGACCAGTGAACCGTCCGACTCATCAGCCTCAGCCACCAGATAATCACTGTTACCAGAGCGGGCATTGCCTTGCCAGGCGGCAACTTCTCCCCCAACAATAATAGTGGGGTCCAGACCAGCTTCAAGAAGCATATAGCCAATTAAACTGCTGGTCGTTGTTTTGCCGTGGGTGCCTGCCACTGCAATGCTCTTGGCAGATTCACTGATCAAGGCTGCCAGTACATCAGAACGATGAAAGATAGGACAGCCTAAATGTTGAGCAGCCTGGTACTCTGGGTTGGTTTTGCGAATGGCTGTAGAACAGATGACCTGGGGGAAATTCTGACCATTGACCGCATTGGGCTGATGGTCTTGCGTGTTGCTTTGATCCGATTGGGTTGCTAAAGGTACGCCGGGGAAGCTTTCTAAATTTGATGCTGATTGCTGTAAGAAAATCCGGGCTCCCAGCTCGCTTAACTTCCGCGTGATGTGAGTGGAGCGCACATCCGAACCAGAAACGGGCAGTTGACGATCAGCCAAAATGTGCGCGAGGGCTGACATCCCAATTCCACCGACACCAATGAAGTGGAATGGCCGTCCGCTCAAGTCAACGGCTTTCAGCATTCTTTTTATTTGCTCCTTCAATCACCACGTAGGACTGTTAAAAACGAGGGGACATATTCAAGTGACACTCAGATAGAGTCCCCAGTTCACCTCTTTAGAAATCAATGAGCCTGTACCCCCACTGTCCAGGCAGCAATGTCTTTAAGGGCAATCTGTTTCCGCTTGTGAAAGCCATTAGTTATAAAGCTAACCCGAAGAAGCCATTTGAAGCGCCATAAACGCTGGCTTCCCTAAGACCCTGAAATTTTACATCACAGTTTGGAGTTTTTTGGCTGTTCTGTCAATAAAGTTCTGGAGCATTGCCCATAAAGGCCTATCATTCTAGACCTCGTGGTGCAATGAACAGTCAGCTCGATAGTTCTGTCATCGTCTCCTAGACCGTCAATTCTTGCCAAGACCTCATAGATAAAGCTTCATAGATACAGGATGAAAGAGACCTTGACTCAATGTGAGACAACCCCGATCTGACCATTCAAAAAAAAGTTTTGGCAGGTTTCCTTTACTGGTCGGTCATGATCAACAGGACTTCTGCTGTCAAAAGATGCTAAAAGTCCTGCCTCAAAGAAACGCTTCAAGACCGGGGGTATCGAAATTTTTTTGCAGCCTACTAGCCACAAGCGATTCAGATCTATAGAATAAAGGTCTTGAATTGCTGCTCACAATCAACAGACCGTTGATTGTAAATTAGGGGCATTGAGGAGTGTTTACGAATTGATGAGTGATGTGCCAAGAACCAAATATACCCAGAACGCATGGTGCCGATTGTTGTTTGGGTTAGCTAGCACAGTTGTAGGATAAGGAGCCTTTAGTGTTACAACACACTCACAATTTGGCGAAAGCCGAGCAGCAAAAGCGTCTAATGCGGATGCGACAGCAACGGTCTCGTAAAGCACGCAAATTGCAGGGCAGGATTCACGATAGTGTTTCGCCGTCGGTTCAGTCAGACCGCCTACATTCTGCCAATCTTAGGGAGCTTTCGGGTGCAACGGGTGCCACTCCCCGTTCTCCGAAAAGCGCTCAACTGCCTAGACAGAATTTAGCTTCATCTCTACATCCCCGTGCTAAAGGGCGCATGACCTCACCACGACCGCTACGGTCAAAATCGCCCCAGTCCATTTTTGCCTCCCAGATTCTGGGTTCCTGCTGCCGATTGGGGTTCTTTGGAGTGGGAATCTCTGCGATTGTGGGCACAGCACTGGCCGCCTTGCATCCGCGACCCCCGGTGGGTACCCTCGCAGAAAGCATTCCCGAAAGTCAAGCCCAGTCAACGGCTGCGGTCACTTCTGCGCAAAAACCTGACTCCTCCCTGGCTCAGAGCTTTGCGACCACTGCGATTTTGGTTCCGGGCAAGAGAATGACAGACCTAGAACAGCAGATCAAAGCCCTTGCTTCAGCGCAAGAAGGGCTAACCGCTGGACTGTTTTTCTACAGCCCTGACACTGGTGCATACGTTGATATTGGCGGTGAGCAAGTCGTATCGGCTGCTAGCACCATTAAACTACCGGTGCTGATTGCTTTCTTTCAAGATGTAGATGCCGGGAAAATCAAGTTGGATGAGTCCCTGGTGATGCGCGAAGATTTGATTGCATCAGAAGCTGGTGTCATGCAGTATCAGCCTCCGGGAACGACTTTTAGTGCCCTGGAAACGGCTGACAAGATGATTACCATCAGCGACAATACCGCCACTAATATGCTGATTGATCGGCTGGGCGGCATTGATGCCCTGAATCAAAGGTTTAAACGCTGGGGCTTGGCGCAAACAGTATTGCGTAACCCGCTCCCCGACCTCGAAGGCACCAACACGATTACCCCGAAAGACTTATCAGGCCTGCTGCTCAAGGTGAATCAAGGTGAGTTGCTCTCGGCCCCAAGTCGCGATCGCGCATTAGAGATCCTGCGCAACACGGTCACCAATACGCTGCTCCCCCAGGGTTTGGAACCCGATGCCACCATTGAACATAAAACGGGAGATATTGGTTCTGTTGTGGGGGATACAGGAATCATCAATATGCCGAATGGACAACGCTATGTGGCGACCATAATGGTGCAGCGTCCCCATAATGACCCGAGGGCACAAGAGCTGATTCGTCAGATTTCCAAGCTAACCTATGGGGCCTTTAAAGATGGGTCAAACGGTACTACATCCTCGAACCCGGCGACAGTTTCAGCGCTGACTAACTAAGACTCTTGAGGCTGATTGCACAGCTGATTAATTGCTTTGGATTGGGATTACCTCAACATATACTCTGATGGTGACGCAGAATTTGAGCAGGAGATTCTGCAGCTTTTCCTCCAGCAGACTCGCCTGTTATTACAGGCACTGCACAAAGCCCATGCCCAACACAACTTCAGGGTACTTGTGGATGTTGCGCATCAAATGAAAGGGATGTGTGGCAGTATTGGGGCCTATGAACTGCAAGAAATTGCATTTTTTCTCGAAAAGGCTGCCAATGGCCAAGAGCCTCAAGCTGTCGAACAAGAGATTGTTAAACTAGAAGAGCAATTTAATCGCGTTTTGACCGAAATCCGGCAGCGTGGTTTTTGTCTGTAACGAATCCCTTATTCTTGCCAAGAAAAGGTCTGAGCCATGCGTTTCATTGATCAAGCAGAAATCTTTGTCCGAGGGGGCAAGGGGGGGGATGGCATGGTCGCTTTTCGCCGCGAAAAATATGTGCCAGCGGGCGGCCCAGCAGGGGGGAACGGTGGCTGGGGCGGATCAGTGGTACTCCGGGCTGATAGTAATTTACAGACCCTCTTAGATTTTCGGTACAACCATATTTTTGCGGCAGAGGATGGCAAGCGTGGGGGGCCTAAGAATTTAACGGGTGCCTCGGGTAACGACCTGGTGATCGACGTGCCCTGTGGCACAGTTTTGTATGATGTCGAGACGGGTGAGGTCTTGGGCGATTTAACCTGTCACGGTGAGACCCTCAATGTTGCTCAAGGGGGTAAAGGCGGTTTGGGCAACAAGCATTTCCTCAGTAACCGTAATCGCGCGCCTGAGCATGCATTACCAGGTCTTCCTGGAGAAGAGCGAACCTTACGGCTTGAGCTGAAACTTTTAGCGGAGGTGGGTATTATTGGTTTACCCAATGCAGGAAAGTCGACGCTGATATCGGTGCTATCCGCGGCTCGCCCCCGGATTGCAGATTACCCTTTTACGACACTGGTGCCGAATTTAGGGGTTGTGCCCCATCCCAGTGGTGATGGTGTAGTGTTTGCTGATATTCCTGGTTTAATCGAAGGGGCTCATGCTGGGGCTGGGCTGGGACATGAATTTTTGCGCCATATTGAACGCACTCATGTCTTGCTTCATTTGGTGGATGCGACCGACCCAGATCCCCTGCACAACTTCCGTACGATCCAAGCTGAGCTGGGTTCCTACTCCCATGACTTGAGTCAGCGGCCCCAGATTGTCACGCTCAATAAATGCGATGCGATGAATCCTGAAGCAGTGGCATTACTCAAAGGGCAGTTAGAAGCGCTATGGGGTCAGAATGTTTATGTGATTTCCGCTGCTACCCAACAGGGAGTCTCTGAGCTGTTGAGAACAGTGTGGGCGGTGTTAGAAAAACAGAGAGCGCACCAAGCTCCTGAAAGAGCCGTCCTGCTTTAGGGAACAATAGGGTCTAGTTTTAGATTTTGTATGTACTGATAGGTTAAAAAACGCGTATCCCTGTAGTTCTCTCGGCAATGTAGTCTCTAGCTGCTGGTCTGGTGATTGGTGGTTTGCCCTGATTCTCCTCTGACTCTGATGTGAAATGACTAGGCTGACTAGACAAACGGTAGGAAAAGATTAAGAGACGTTGGCTAGGTATCTAAACATGCAATCATCAAACACCACCGACAACCATCACCTCTTGCTCATCGATGATGATCCCAATCTTGTTCTGTTAGTCAAAGACTATCTGGAGCTGAGAGGCTACCAGGTTATCACTTCCAAGAATGGTAAGGATGCGCTCAAAATCCTTGAGAAGGAGCTGCCTAGCCTCATTATTTGCGATGTCATGATGCCCGAGATGGATGGCTATACCTTTGTGAAGCGCGTCCGGGAAAATCCCCAGACCAGTTGGCTTCCGGTTCTATTTTTATCTGCAAAGGGGCAAATTCAAGACCGGGTCATTGGACTTAATAAAGGAGCCGATGTCTATATGGTCAAGCCGTTTGAACCCGATGAGCTGGTTGCCCAGATTGAAGCCTCGCTGAAGCAGTCTTCGCGCATGAGACAAATACAGCAGTCTTCGGACTTGGGGAGTGCCGTCTCGATTCAGGTGCCCTTTGATGTTGACCTAACGCCTACTGAACAAAAGGTGATTCAGCTGGTGGCAAAGGGAATGTCTAATCGAGAAATTGCTGAGGATTTGAGCGTGAGTCAGAGAACTGTGGAAAGTCACGTCAGCAATATGTTGGGCAAAACCGGACTGCATAACCGAACTGAGCTAGCACGCTGGGCCATTGAGCAGCGAATGGTTGGGGGTTGAGCGCAGGCAAAGGTTGCGAAAAGAAAGCTAATCTTCCAGCTCTGCTTTTAGGATCGCGACTGATCTCGCCTTAGTAACCAAACCATCAGGCTACCCACTCCAACCTGAAGCAGCAGGTTGGGTAGCGATCGCCCCAGGTCTTCTCCTGACGCCACCTTGGCTAAGAAAGTAAATGCGCCGAGAAATGCAGATCCAGCAAAGGCAACATAGAAAAAACGTCGCAGGCCGCGAAAAGGTGAGCGCGCTTCAGACTGCAAAAGTGCGAGCTGCTCTGGACTGAGATTTTTGGATTGACTGGATGGGGAAGGCTGTTCGGAGTTGGGCATGGCGATGGGTTGAGGACGGAGAGCCTAGACGGAGCAGGAACCTACTACGCAGAAGACTTGGCGGATTCAAGTTCCTGAGTGGGTGCACAAGCGGAGGCTGTTGTGGCCTCAGTGACCGCAATAATCTCTAAAAACTCTTGTTCAAACTGAACTTGGGCGCGGTTGGTGCGGCCTCCAAAATATACCAGGTCGTCGTTGAGGAGTACCCAGCACTGGGAATGAGAAACATAGCTCATGACGACCCCAATCATCAGCAGTCCAAACCCGGCATAAATAAAGGGAATGCCAGGGTCAGCCTTGATTTGGAGGCCTGTGCTGCCTAGAACCTCATCAAGATGCAGCGTGACCCCGTCCACTTCTAATGACATCCCAGTGCGCAGGGAGCCGACCAGTTGCCCAGCGGTGTCGTAAACCACCACGCTGCCTTGGAGATCTTTAGAAAGCAGGGAAATACCTGCACTTAAGTCAGGCTTGATGGGAACCCAAGTTCCCCATAGCCGATTCCCTTCAACTTGGGTCTGCAACTGAGCCATGGGAATTTGAAAGGTGGGGCTTTTATTGATGCGCACCTTAACCGCAGAAATACCCCAGTCTGTTTGGTAAAGGGTAACGCCCCGGTAGCGCAGGGGTTCGTTGACATGAATCGTTTTACGAGTGACCTCTTGCGCGGTGTTATCTAACACCGATAAATCTGAATAAAACTGGTCAATGACGCCATCAGGGGTGTAGTCGATCCAAAATCGATTGACCCGCACAGACCAGTCTTTCGGGATTTGCGATCCAGACCAGATGCCTGCGCGCACAATATTTTGGACTTTAAATTCACTCTGACTGGGAATCAGTTCCTGGGCCATGAATCCTGTAAATGCACCCCAGATGGATCCTAGGAGTACCAAAATCATGC
The DNA here is from genome assembly GCA_964644325.1 of uncultured bacterium. Taxonomy (GTDB): domain Bacteria; phylum Cyanobacteriota; class Cyanobacteriia; order Thermosynechococcales; family Thermosynechococcaceae; genus CAZXWR01. Next base: position 1,429 of record CAZXWR010000151.1, on the reverse strand, counting down.
TGGCATGCACAATAATGGGCCCAATCCGACCTGCTATTCCCTTGCGGGCATAGATCGCGTTATCTGACCGGAACACCCGATAGCGCTGTTGCTCAAGGGCGATCGCCAGCGGCTCGAAGGCATCGGTAGATAGGGTTGTGCTCAGCGCTAGCTTATCGAACTGGCGCGCCTTCTCGTAAAACTGCCAAGTACGAGCGGCTTTCAACGCAGGCCACTGACGCAAAAAGGTACAGGTGCCTAGGCTTAACCCAAACAGCACAAGCAATGATAAAAACCACCAGGTACTATAAACATGATCTAGCCCTAAAAATAATAAAACTTTCCAACTTAAAAAGCCGAATAGAGCCGGGTCTTCAGGGTAATTGGCTTGGTAAAATGCAGCTGATTGCTCTTGCTCAATCACGGTGCCGGAAATACTAAAAACAGCGATCGCCAATAAAAGTGCGATCGCAAGGCGTAAATCCGCTAAGAGCGGTAAAACCGAGCTGCGTAAAGACTTTTTCAAAAGCGAAAATTGATCGCAAAGAGTCATGGGGACTAAACAGCGCTTGGCCAAAGACGAGTGACAAGGGAAAAGACACCGAACCCTAACAATAAGGCACCACTGGCTGGGTTAATCCATCCAGACCACTGGCGCAACGCAAGCAGCCGCTGCATGCTGGCCGTAAAGATCCCGACTACCACAATAGGCAACACATACCCCGTGGTGTAGGCCAGAAGCAAACTGCTGCCCAACAGCGGATTCTGTGTCGCTGAGATCCATGCGAGTAAAGTGGCGAGAACTGGGGTGCTGCAGGGTGACGCAACCAACCCGAACGTTACACCAAACCCATAGGCACGGAGGCCTCTGGGAAGGGAGCGAGACTGCAAATTAAGGTCTGGCGAGAAGGAAGGTAAGGGGATGGGTAAGGCCTCTAAGAGATACAGCCCCATGAGGATGGCAACGACACTCACCAAAATGCCTAAACCCAGACCAACCTGACCATAAATCTTGCCCAGTAGCGCTGCCCCTAACCCGAGTCCACTCAGGGTAGTCGCCAACCCAAACGCAAACCAAACCGACTGTAGAGCCCCTTTCCAACGTGATTCGCCTTCGAACCCGCCGATGTACCCCATGGTAATGGGGAGCATTGAGAGGGTACAGGGCGTCAGACTGGTCAGCAAGCCTGCTGAGAACACAACAGCAACACTCAATACCGTGATATGACTCAGCTGCTGGTTAACCAACTGATTAGACCATTGTTCAAGTTGAAACAATGACAGCTGAATCGTTTCCAAAATATCCATGAGTCCTGCATAAACATCAATCCCGCCCTCATTTCATTCTAGCCAGCCCGTCGGGGGAGTGATATGACCTCAGCGGACTGCGTTTCGCGGGCAACGCGAACCAGCAAGCCAGCCGTTACTAAGCTGGCAATCATCGAATTAC
>CAZXWR010000150.1:0-9574 GCA_964644325.1 uncultured bacterium | reverse complement strand
AATCGATTACTTCTAATCTCGCCCTTTAGCGCCAGCTATCCTCGTGTCACGGCTGGACTGGCGGGCAAAAGGAATGAAATGATTGGGGCGATCGCTCACACCATCTTTATTGCCTACGCTGCCCCCAACAGCAAAACCCTAGCTTTTGCCCAAAGCTTGATTTCGGCAGGAAAATCCGTAGTTACCTTTGCTAGCTCGAGCAACCCACTGTTACAAGAGCAAGGCATTGTTGGTTTGGATATAGATGCGATTATGCAACATTGTTCAGATGCTCAGACATTAGAACTCAAACAAGCTTCAATCATTGATGATGAGCGCTAGGGTATATTGACGCTTATATTGGGTAAGCTTTGGTGAAACCTCTCTGTATAAGAATCACGGTACAAACAGAACTCCGCACCCAAGCGTAAAGAGATCGTCGATGAAAAGGCGAAGGTTATTTACGACATGTCCCCTAAGCTGGCAGTCACTTTCCGCCAGCGTAGACTTACTCGGCCAAGCGAATCCCCGAAAACTGCCAGCGGGTTGCTGTGGGGAAGAAGTTACGGTAGGTCGCGCGAATATGGTGGGGGGGTGTCACGCAGGAGCCTCCCCGCAACACCATCTGGTTACACATAAACTTGCCGTTATATTCCCCCACCGCCCCTGGTGCAGTCTGAAAGCCAGGGTAGGGCAGGTAGGCACTTTGCGTCCATTCCCACACATCCCCGTAGAGCTGGTCGGGCCGCGTGGTGCCACAGGCCGCGATCGGGTGTAGATGGCCTGCTGCCAGCAGGTTGCCCTGCACCACCGCCGCAGTCGCTGCAATTTCCCATTCCTGCTCGGTCGGTAGCCGCTTCCCTGCCCAGCGGGCAAAGGCATCGGCTTCAAAATAGCTGACATGGCAAACGGGTTCAGCTTCGTTGAGGGGCCGCAGCCCACCCAGGGTTTGCACCCACCACTGGCCGTCGATCTGCTCCCAGTAGAGGGGTGAGCGCCACTGCTGGGCTTGCACTGTCGCCCAGCCTTCGGAGAGCCAATAGTCGGGGGTCTGGTAGCCGCCGGCCAGCATAAATTCCAGGTATTCCCCGTTGGTCACGAGCTGGGGGGCCAGCCAGAAGTCCGGCACGTAAACCGGATGGCGAGGGCTTTCATTGTCAAAGGCAAACGCGGTTCCCTGGTGCCCAATCTCGTAAAGTCCACCCGGATAGTCTAGCCAGGGCTCGGTTTTGGGCTGGGGCACCTTGTCCCCTGGGGGCAAATCGTTGCGATAGGCTGGATGCAGGGGATTCATTGCCAGGATGTGCTTAATATCGGTGAGCAGCAGTTCCTGATGCTGCTGTTCGTGATGGAGCCCTAAAGTCAGCAGTTCCCTCACTTGAGGGCGATCGCCCATCTGGGCAATCAGGGCTGTCATGGCTTCATCGACATAGGCCCGATACTGATAGACCTCTGCCACGGTCGGTCGGGTAATGAGGCCGCGCTGAGGACGGGGATGGCGATCGCCGACGGTTTCGTAGTAGGAGTTAAACAGGAAGCCAAACTGCGGGTGGAACAGCTCATAGCCTGGGAAAAATGGGCACAGCAGAAAAGTTTCGAAAAACCAGGTGGTATGGGCCAGATGCCACTTCGGGGGGCTCACATCTGGCATGCTCTGAACCACATAGTCTTCCGTGGCAAGGGGTTGACAGAGGCGATCGCTGAGCTGGCGCACCTGCTGGTAGGACTGAACCTGGGTCAGAGCGGTAGGGGTTGCCGTAGATTGCGGGATTGTCATTATGTCCTGAGGCTGAACGGAGGTCGTGAGCAAAGCTGCCCTTCAAAGTTTATGGCACCGTTGTCAAAATCCAAATCTGCCGAAAGTGATAGCAGTGAGGGGGCAGATCCCCCGCCATAGCGAGATGGATGTTGCTGTCGATTTCGCTAAGTTTGGACAACGTTTAATCAACTTACGACACAGGAGGCTTTAATGCTAACCCATTGGTTCATCATGGATATGACTGCACCCACTTCACAGTTTCCCTATCTGGCAGTTGCAGCCCTGGGTGTCGGGTTCATCGCCGCTGTCACCCTTGGGTCAGTGGCCTGGTACAACTCACGACGTCCAGTGGGCTGGGAAGACAAAGAACGCCCTGACTTTATTCCTAAGGTGGATAAATAAAGTTTGCCTGGGTGTCGTGCTGTTTCAGAGTGCTGTTTAAAGATGATGCAAGTGGCACAGGTCAGGGAGAGGAGCAAGATTGAGCAGCTTTTTAACCAAATCCTGGCCCGTTGCTGTCAATCTAGGGCTATTGGGGCCATGCCTGGGTATGATGACCGAGTAACCAGGAGAAAGAGGTTGGGCAAAGGTCGTGGGAGTCACCATAGGTTGTCGTTGTGGGTCGAGTTGGGTAGCTGTTTTTACATCAGCCCTACTTGGTGCGGTTCTCTGCCAGATGCAGACGGCCTACGGCATTGAGCGTCCAGATGTGCGGCGATCGCCCAGCCCCTTGGCCTCCGACACCCAGAAAATAGCGATCGCCTCAGGTGAGGTGGCGCAGCAGGCCAAGGCTGTATCGGTGCTGATCCAAAACGACGTTGAATCGGGAACAGGCGTGGTCATTCAGCGCCAGGGGGATATTTATACGGTGCTAACGGCAGCCCATGTTGTACAGGCCACGGCTGCTTACACTGTCACCACCCCAGATGGCCGTCGCCATGATGTCGCGGGTCGCACGATCAAACCAGTGTCTGGTATTGACCTAGCCGTTCTGACCTTCCAGAGCGATCGCGCCTATGCCGTTGCCCCAATCGGTCGTTCTCAAACCTTGGGGGAAGGCAATCCGGTGTATGTTGCTGGATTCCCCCTGAGTACAGCGGCGATCACCCAGCCTGTCTACAACTTCACAGACGGCAAGGTGACGGCCCGCAGCAGTCAACCCTTTGCGGATGGCTACGCGATGGTGTACTCCAACAGCACGCTACCGGGCATGAGTGGGGGCGGGGTATTTAATGACCGGGGCCAGCTGGTTGCGATTCATGGTCGTGGAGATGTGGATACCAAGCTTGAGGCCTCCAGCATTAATCCGGGCATCCGCGTTAAGACTGGGTTTAATTTAGGGATTCCCATTGAAACGTTTGTCAGTCGAGCCAGTGAGGTCGGCGTAACCCTCCAGCTCACAATACCCGCCGCGCCAGCACCGTCGAATCCCGCGGATGACCTACTGGTCGCCGCAGCCGTCAAAGCGCAGCAGGGAAATTACCCCGGCGCGATCGCGGATCTCACCCAGGCAATCCGCCAGTCTCCCCAATCGGCACGCCTGTATTTGGCACGGGCCAATTACTACAGCGCCCTCGGCCAAACCAGCGCCGTCCTAGCCGATTTAGACCAGGCCATTGCATTGGACACCCAGGCGGATACCGCCTATCTACTGCGGGCTAACTATCGCCATGGGAACCGGGATACGGCAGGCGCGATCGCTGACTTAACCCAGGCGATCGCCCTCAATCGCAACAACCCACAGGCCTATCTACTCCGCGCCACCCTCTCTGTTGCCCAAGGGGATCCAAGTGGTGCCATTGCCGACTATACCGAGCTGATCCGTCTGGATCCGCAAAATCGACTGGCCTACAGTGCGCGGGCCGGGATACGGTTTCAGCAAGGTGACCGAGAAGGGGCGATCGCCGACTACAGCAAGCTGATTGCCCTGAATCCCGGCGACCTGGATGCCTACAGCAATCGGGCCCATATCCGAAAGTACAGCGGTGATCCGAGCGGTGCCCTAGCGGACTACACCGCGATGATTAAGGCCAACCCGCGTAACACTAGGGCCTACGAACAACGGGCTAGCCTCAGGGCAGAGCAAAACGATCTGTCGGGGGCGATCGCCGACTATTCGGCCATACTTGCGGCCAACCCCCGCAACGTTTCAGCCTACTACGAGCGAGCGCAACTTCAAGAAAAACAAGGGGCCTATCAAGCCGCGATCGCTGACTACAGCCAGCTCATTCAGCTTCAGCCCTTCCAAAAGGCCTGGTACATTACCCGAGGCTTTGCTCAGGAAAAGGTAGGCGATAAAACGGGAGCCAGCGCCGATTTCAAGAAAGTAGCGGAACTGGCCCAGAAAGAAGGCGATGCGGCAGATTTTGAGTCCTGGATGCAGCGATCGCAAGCGGTCTTAAAGTAGGGCTAGCAAACAGCTAGGGGAAACTGTACCTAAACTATCGCACCCAGACATTCAATCTGGAGGATGGGTTAGGTTATCCAAGCGAACCCCTAGCACTCAGCCTTAGACCTGGATGCGGTCACTGACCGTTGGGCAAAACATGCGCCCCTTTACTTATTGCAGCGACGGTATTTGACGTGATAGACCAAACCACGGTGGGCAAGGTCAAAGGAATCTACCGTGGCAATGCCCTGTCCCCTTGCCATCATGGACGCATTGACCCGCATGTTGACGCTATCGCCACAGGCAGACCAAACATCGGCCACCGTCACCAACTTATCGCGGACGTTATAGTCAGTTTCGCCCCGGAAGGTGCGTTGGAAGACTGGCCCCCGATTGCCCGCAAAGAAGTATTCTGCTCGGAGCCGACCCTGGGTGCCAGGAGCGACGTAACCCCGATAGTCTGTGTCATACAGGGAAATTTGGAACCCCTCAGGCACTTTGATGGGAATGCTGAGGTTACAGCTCTTCCGACTTTCGCGGTAGTTACTGCCCAGCGCCACAAACTCATCAAAAAGAATGCTCAGCTCTTGACCATCCGGACTAACGCTCACACTTGCGGATTGATCAGGACAACCGCTGCCCCCGTAGCGAGCCCCTCGAATCTCGACTCGGTTGCTTGCATTGCCCATCGCCGGGTTAATGAAGGCTGAAAAAGCCGTTAATGAAGCCATAAAGACGGTCGTTAATACTTTCATCCTAGTCTCTCCTTCTTGATCAGTAGAATTCAGGCTAATTTTGGGAACAATTGTGCAATCCACTACTCGCATCAGTTGTGAGATTGATACCTCGCCAAGGAATAAATTGGCATGTAAAAAATTGCATAGAACGAGGATGAAATCTCCTTCTACGCTTGCTTTCACAAGCATCCAATATTCCAGGCTGGCTAAATGCCAACAACCCGACTCAGAATAACTGGACTATTTAAAGCAAGGGTTCAGGTCTAGTATTTTCTAGACCGTGATATGTAACAGCGCTAATTTTGAACAGCGATAAACCCGTTATTACTGCCAAAGTAGCCTGTGATTTTCACAAAGATGTAAATCTGTTTCCGAAAGTTCCCGCCATTGCATTTCAGCTTGACGGATTCAGGATTCTCAACGGATAGCTGATGCCTGGAAGCCTGTATCCTTACGCGGCATTAAGGATTTATACTTAGCGGATCTTCCTCCGTCACAAGTACCTAAAAGCGCAGGTTTGTCCCTCGCAGGTACGGTGAAGCCCCAGCTCATGCCCCAACCTAGACAGGAAACAGGTATGCTCATAGCCGCACCAGCAATTCTTGTCCTATCGTTTTAGCCGTCCCAATGGACTCTGCGAAGCGGCGATCGCCCCTATCCATGCCCCTATCCATGCCCCTATCAATGTCTGATGCCAACCAGTCTGCCTACCGCCGCCGCACCTTGGTGAGCTATTACAGCCAGCTTCAGCAATTGCAGCCTGCTGAACGAAGCATTTGTGAGCGCTTACAGGATCAACTCTCCAGCCTGAGGCTCTTAGATATTGGCGTGGGAGGTGGCCGCACGACCCAACATTTAGCCCCCCAAACCCTGTCCTATTTAGGCATTGATTATGCCCCTGAGATGATTGCGGCTTGCCAAAAACGGTTTGCGGGGTTGCCAGAAACGGTGCAGTTTGAGGTTCAGGATGCTCGCGATTTAAGTGCCTTCTCCGATCAGTCCTTTGACCTGATCTTGTTTAGCTACAATGGCCTTGACTATATGTCCCATGGGGAGCGCCTGCAATTTTTGGCAGAGGTCAAACGCCTCATTGCTCCAGGAGGCTATTTCTGCTTTTCTAGCCATAACCTCCAAGGCATGGAACGAGAATTTACCCTGAAGTCGCAGCTGGTTTTGAATCCAGTGTTTAGCTATGTAAATCTGGTCATGTGGCTAATTTTACGGGTGTGCAATCGCCAGCTCAGCTCAGCTCAACTCTCCCAGTTAGACTATGCCGTGATCCGGGATGCCTCCCATAATTTCCGACTGCAAACCTACTACATCCGGCCCCAGGCCCAGCTAGAACAGTTAGCCCAATTTTTTGAGGAAGTGACCGTTTATGGCTGGCAATCGGGAGAGGCGATCGCCCCCCCAGAGTTGGCACAGCGTCGTGAAATGTGGCTCTATTACCTCTGTGCAATGCTGTGATTCTCCGAACATAACTCCGGCTGCTAAGAGTTACTCAGCGCTACTCTAGGGAGCCAGCTTGGACGTCTTGAGCGGCAGGACTCTGAATGACGCTTGTTCGAACTAACTGCTCCTCAGCAAGGCCCGAGCCACTCCCCAGTCAACAAGCACACCCCCTGCTTTTCCTGAATGCGATCGCGGGACATGGTGTAGCCCCAGGCCTGTCTCAGGAATGTCTGCTGCTCATCAAAAACAGCGAGCCACTGGCGTAGGTACTCGTTCTCAGCCGCCGCACGATCCGCACGATAATCCTCGAGGTCATCCAGCGCTTTGAGCACCGTCTCATCGGCGAAAGAGAGCAAGTAGCCCTTGACCCAGCTTTCCCCTACTGTCATCGCAGGATAGCCACAGGCTGGTAAGTCAAAGAGCTGCCCCAGAACCATCGCCCTCACAGCCGATACGATGCGATCGCTGCAGTAGCGGTGATAGTTGGTGTAACCCGGTTTGAGGGTGCCATAGACAAACACATGCAGCACAGCGATTCCAACAGCAACATCAATTCCAACAGCAACATCAATGTCAGATGAACTGACGCAAGGGATCGGTCACGAATCCGTCGGCGTTGCAGGGGCGATCGCATCGGGTTCCGGTGAGTCTGGTGTAAACCAGTTCATTTGCCGCGTGAAATACATGATCACGGCCAGGAATCCAAAGAGCCCCAGGGAACCGATCAGCAATGAATAATCCTGGTTGACCAGCACCACATATAGGTAGGCATAGAGGGCCACCTGCACCGCGCCGACCACAACGCCTCGCTTGCGCGCCTTCAAAACAGCCACAGAATAGGCCGTAATCATCCCGACGACTGCAATGCTGGCTACACTGTAGGCCACCTGAAAACCCACATGCTCTGACAGAGCTAGCTGGAGCAGGTAGAACAGCGACATCGCCACCCCCACCATCAGATATTGCAGGGGATGCACCCGCAGCTTGGCGACGGTTTCAAAGAGCCAGAAGGTCGCAAAGGTGAGCAGTAGGAACAAAAAGTTGTACTTGATGCTGCGTTCCGCCATCCGGTAGTTATCGACCGGGGAAATCAAATCTACCCCAAACAGCGAAGATTGAATGGTCTCGGGGCCAACGGGGGTTTCGGTGTTCCACTGCTGCGGGTAGTTGCGCCCCAGAGACGGAATCGACCATTTTGCGCTGAACCCATCGGCATTCACCGTCCGTTCATTGGGGAGCCACACGCCCTGAAAGCTGGGATTCGCCCAGTCAGAGGTCAACGTGAACTGGGTGATTTCCCCAAAGGGTGCCAGAGTCAGCTTCTCGCTGCCGTTTAGGTTGAGGGGGATGGCAAAATTATAGCGATCGCCTGTCATGCTGCCCTTCAGCACGGAATGGATACCTGGGGAATTACTGCCGCCATACTTTCCCAGTCCCGGTGCAAAAGCAAGCTTGGCCTGATTCCAGGTCAGGTTAGCCTGGTTTTGGATGGCATGGGCATCAGAAATTTGCAGACTGAGTTCGGCCCGATCCCAGAGAATATCTTCCGGTCGCACACCCCAACTGGTTAAGTCAGGCTTCGTAAAACCACCCTTGAGATCCAAAATGGTCTGGTAGACCGGCACCTCAAAAATGCCGCGATAGCGCACCTCGCTATCCATTTTGCTGGTGACGTTCAGGGTGGTCGGTAAAAAGACGCCGTACTGGACTTCTGACTGCACGCCTTTATCGGTCTGAAAACGCTTGATGTAGGGAACCGAGAGGCGCGGGCCAATGATGGCCTGTTGCTGTCCCCAACTGGTGGTGATATCGCTGATCACCTCGGATCGCAGCCCCTGTCGCTCACTGATAATGCCCTGCACCATAGCAGTCGGAATTTGCAGAATCAAAATCAAGAACGAAACCAGCAGAATACGGGTGAACTGCGAGTTTTTAATTTGCTCGAAAATCTTTAGCAAGTCCATAACAGGCGATCGCGATAGGGCAAATACAGAGAAAAACGCGCCAGCTTGCAGCCTAAGACTCAACCCAGGCGCAGTACAAGATTAGCGGGTCGGTGGACTTCCGAGCATAGAGATAATCTGCCCTTGCCTTGGGTGATAAAGCTCACAGCCAAGTGGTGATCTGGGTTTGGGGCCTGAGTGTTTGTATGCATGAAGATAGAAATAGTTGCATCGACAGAGTAAACGGTAGCAGCAGTTTTACCCCTCCTAGATCGTGCGCAAAGTCGGTTCAATTGCTGCCCAATGACCAAGATCTTTGATTCGGGTCAGGCTTGTACCTTGTTCTCCTGAGCAAGTTCTAAGTCTGAACCAGCACAATCTTTAATTCAGCAAAATTTTCAACCAGGAGCATACGATATGTTTACCCGTCGCCAACAGTCTCAACAAGTTCGAGACAATGCCAGTGGCTTAGCTGCAAATCGCCCCTTGCCCCGCCAGGAAAATAACGGTGAAGAACTCGAATACCGACGCAGTAGTGGCGAGCCCTCCTATATTGCCAACTTCACCAAGGGGCTCCCCCATGACGACAACGGACTGCTCTCGAAGGCCATAGACTACGAGGACTTTGTCCGGGCAATCGATTCCGGCGACCCGCGCGACTTCCGGGGCTTACGCCTCGGGCCAGTATCCAATGCAACCGTAACTCCACCCACCTATAACTGGCGATTCCCCAGCAATCAGATGCCGCCCGCGCGCGCGCGCGCCTGGGAAAGTCAGGGAGCCGGCTTGACCTTTGACCTCGAAGGGCCAGATGCCCAAGCCGTCACGATGCCCCCGGCCCCGCGCCTGCACAGCCAGGAACTCATTGCAGAGATGGCCGAAGTCTACTGGATGGCTGCGCTCCGAGATATTCCCTTTGCGAACTACTCTCCTGGGGCCATGCCTGCCCCAGCCGTACAAGCTGCCCAAAGATCCCTGGCCAAACTCCAGTGGTTTAGACAGGGGGGCATTGATATGACCCCATCGGACATGACCGCCGCCGCCCAGAGTCGGCGTCGGGCGTTTGTCGACCCCAGTACCCCCAGCCCCCAAGCCATCCCCCTCAATAAACTCTTTAGAGGGGTCACCAAGGGCGAGGATGTCGGGCCTTACCTGTCTCAATTCTTGCTGATTGGCAATGCGGGGGTGAATCGCAACGATATGGCCCTGTCCCTGACCGATGGGCACATTGCCTATGGTGCAATTCGCGTGGATCAGCGCGTGCGGGTGGCAACGCCCAACGTTGACTACATGACCGACTGGAATGAATGGCTGG
>CAZXWR010000149.1:0-9578 GCA_964644325.1 uncultured bacterium | reverse complement strand
GCCCAAACGGGAGATTTCTTTACCTGCCCACTTGTGATGTTTTCGATCTACTGAGCCTCAGTAATGAAAAAAGGGGGTTGGTCGGGACAGTGATCTAAAGTCCACGATAAACGTGTCGCAGCAGAAAATTGTCCACGCTAAAGTCGTCGGGTTCCACGACTGCTGTGCATCGCTTTGTTATCCGCTGATTATGTTTAGAGTTTGGCGTTGAGGAATTGTCTCGCGGCTGTGACACCAGCATCAATATCCCATCCGGGCACAACAACTTCAAGTAATTCTCGATTTACGTTGGCATCCGCTTTAACTAACGCAGCCAGAGCATCCGCATCCGGAGTTTGCCCTTTAAGACCAGGTGCTTCTGCAACGTATTCGGCAAGCTCATTGACATTGTTGATGCTACAGCTTTTCAATAGGCCAACCTGTTCAAACCCATCTGGTTTGTTATATCTTGCGCGCTGCCATTTTTTGCCATCCCACCCGTAAATAAAACCAATCCATTCGCCAAAGGGGCTCGGAGCAAGGTTTTGACTCCACCAATCTGGGGCGTCCGCCAGCAGATCGGTTTCTTCTGTATCAAAATATTCTGCGGCTGAACCAAAATATGTCTCTGAATATTCGTGGTCGTTTCCTAGTAACACAGCGCGTCCATTGTCTAAAAACCTAAGACACGCCCAATTTCCGCCGCCATCGTGAAAAAGCCATTCATTGGTTGTCGCGTAGGCACTGTCATTCCATCCTCGCGATGTGCAAATAGCCGAGAACGCAGCCCAACCTCCACGTAGCGATGCAGGACTAGGCAAATCCAGGGTGACTAAAGACACTTAAAACCTTCCAAATTCTGCAAGCCGGATAATGATTGAGTTTGCCTGTAACTGTTAAGGATAAATTAAACAGTGTTAGAGCGAATTGTCTGGATAACTTCTATGAGCTTCCCTTTACGAGCGCTTTCGCTCTTTAACATTTTTGTCAACAGTTGCTTAAAGATGGAATCAGGATCAGAACCGAGAATTTTTTCGAAAACAAGCCTTAATCGTTGTTTAACAACAGTCCGGACAGTTTTAGCAACGAAGCTATAAGGCTTACAGGGCAATCACTCCAGCGATCGGTTATTTGAAGTCAAGTTAGCGTGCAGGCTGACATTGCTTTAAATACTTTGAGCAACGTGGGCTCTGGCTTACAGGTCATTTGGAAGGCTATTTTCTGTCCGGAGTATTGACATAACACCCCTGATTTGAGGGCAATTACGACAGGCTGTCGTATAACAACTCCAGATCGTAGATATTGACGATAACCCTATTTTTATTGATAGCAAAAAACATCTGCCTCCCCCTCTTTAGTAAATGGCTCAACTTCATCAAAAAATACCCTTAAAGCACTTTAGCCACAGGGCCATAAGTTTTATCTCTAATATATTCATGACCTGGTTAATTAATCAATCTCATGCCTGCATTGAACAATAGAGGTTCTAGAAAAACTATGGTTTTGACCTGTCGGTATTTAAGCTGAGCGGCTCCCTGATAACGGCAATCATTCAGCCTGCCACTGCTGGGTCAGAATCGACCGAATATCGTGGAAATCAAGCCAAGGATAGTAGGAAATTTGCCGTTCATCCAGGTAAGTTGCCAAACGATCGCGGGCAAATACCACATCCGCCGCGATCGCCATATTGAGATCCGTCACCGAATCACCGATCGCAATGCGCACTTGGGCTGGATGGCGAGCCATCAGAGCCACCTTAGAAACCAGCTCCGTATCGCTCTCTGCCGGGGAGTGAACCTGGAAATACTCAGACTGAGTGTTAATGTCAACACCATAAAGCGCCTGAATTTGGCCTGCATAGGGTGCTAAAGCCGCTGCCACCATCCCCTGAATACCACCCGAAATAACCACACAGGGAACAGCCTGATCCGCCAGGAAATTGAGAAATTCTGGGAAGCCTGCCCTCAAGGGCTGCTCCTCTACAAACGCCACAATATCGGCATAGGCCGCACTAGGAATCGACTCCAGAAGACGGCGAACACCCTCCCGTAGCGTCAGAGTCCGGTTATACATCTGGGGAATCAGCTGTGCCGAGAGATCGGGCGCGAACCGTCTCAGAACAGCGACAAAGGTTTCCGTGGCCGTAATCGTACCGTCAAAGTCACAAAACACAACCCTGGGGCGAAATAAATTGAGCGATCGCATTAGGGCGTTCCCCACTTATCGAGGGCGCGGCGCAGCGGCCCTGGGGGTAGCGCCTCCTTCACAAAAGGCTGCCCCACTTGAGCCAGCTGGATTGCTTCAAAAAAGGCTGCCACACCAGCTTGGGGGCCATCGGGATGATCCATGATGCCCGTCCCAGCATTCAGAATCACGTCCGTACCGTAGTCGGCCAGGGCATGGGGCACAACACCGGGATGAATCCCCGCTGAAGGCACCGGAAACACATTGCGATCGCGCAGCCGATCGCGAATCTGGTGTTCCTCGGTGACGTCAAAGGGCAGACTGCCATAGTGGGCCGGATACAGGACCGCATCGGCGCCACCGTGGGCCATCAGCGTCCCCAGTACCGTTGCGTAGGAGAATCCATGATCGGGCGCACCACACCAGGCTCCGGCGAGGGCCGGATGGGCAAAAATCGGCACATTCACCGCTGGATCCTGGGCGATCGCCTCCAGAATGGCAAAGCCATAGGCCAGCACATTCAGCAACAGTGCATTCGCCCCTGCTGCGACCAGTTCACGGGCGCGGGTCAGCAGCCGATCGGCCCGACCCGTCAGGTTCACCGCGTACAGGAGCGGCTGCCCCTGCTGCTGGCGTTTCTCTAGGATTGGGCGGCAGGCCCGCAGTCGCTCCAGGGTTGGGGCCGTCGCTAAATCCCCGAGAATCTCATCATCCTTAATCACATCCAGCCCTGCTTCAGCCACCTGGGCCAGAATTTGGGCATGGTCTTGGGGAGAGAGCCCTAACGCTGGCTTAAAGATAGCCATCACCAGGGGCCGCTCCTGAACACCGAGCTGTTGACGAATGCCAGAGATTCCATAGCGCGGTGCCACACCATAGCCCTGGGGCAGGCGCAGATCCATGACCTTCGCTGGGCCAGCCATGGAATACTTGCCAAAGATCATCGTCAGTAGACTGGCAATGTCCCCCTCCACGTTGGCGACCGGGAACCGAATCGTTGCCATCTGATGTCCATCCTGGCAGGGCTGCACCTGGAGAACTTGGCCCAGGTGATGCTGAAAGAAGGTTTCCCGGTGGTGATAGGTCACATCCCAGGTGCCGACGGTTTGACCTACGGCAATAATCCGAGCCTGCCGCGCAGCGTCCACCTGGGGCGGGAACCGATAGTCCACCTCAATGGAGTCTGGGGCCGCAGCCGGACTGACCCTGTCCATGCTCGATTGGGGCTGGTCAGACATGGGCCGCTACACTGCCACCTTAGGCCGCAGGACAGTATCCGTGTAACGAGGCACCCAGCCTGCGGTGTCCGTAAAGTAGCGCACCGCCTTCACGCGCTGGATTGAGGTGAGGATGAACCAGTGCTCGGTGTTAGCAGGCACGTTGATGTAATCCTCAGCTTGGACGGTGAGTTCTACCTGCTGACCATCGGGCAAGATAAACCCAAAGATCCCTTCGCCGTCGATGATATAGCGGACTTCATCATCATCGTGGGTATGGGGCCGACTGAATTTAGCTAGCAGGTCGCTCAGGTTCGGTGTATCGGGGTGGAGCACAATCAGGTCACAGGACTGGTAACCGCCCTCAGCCTGCAAGGTTGCAAAGTAGTGTTCGAGCGATCGCAGGACAGTGTCTTTTTGCTCATCCTGGAGCTGTGGTGCAGCCAAAAGTGCTTGCAGGTTTGCTGACGGGCCGACAGGCCAACGATGCAGTTCAACCTGAAGCGGCGAAAGAACGGCTCCAATTTGATCCAGTTCTGTCAGGATTTCACCAGACTCTAAGCGCAGAGTAGCCATCAGAATGCTTCAATAATCACAGCGGTTGCCATCGCGATCTTAACGGATTGCCTGCGACCTTTGACGTTGATTTTCACATTGAGGGCCACTTAATGACCATCCCCATTAGCCCCTTCCCCATTACCCCAGGCGCTGTTGGCATCGCCCACTGCCCGCTCCACTAGATAGAAGTACAGAGAGTATAGAAGTTACGATGACGAACCCCCAGGATCAACGTGGTCGGATGCTGCTGTCCCATAATTTTGCCCTGCCAGCCGCAGACGCTGAGCCGTTGAATCGCGAAACCTTTGTCCAGGCGATCGCCTCTGGTTTAGCCATCTCACCTGTACCGCCATCGACCATCCCCACTGGGTTGCGGCAGTGCTGTACGACCCCAGCCAGCGATCGCCCCAGGAGGTTGGCCGCTGCTGTGGTGAAGCCTTGGCCCGTTGGCGGCAAGCCCAGCCAGCATCGGGTCACGCACTGGGGCATATTGTGCTGGTACTAGGCGGCTGCAAAACTACCCCTGCCACAGGTTCTACTGCGATCGCCTTACAGCCTGGGGAATGGGGCGTAGATGTTGTGGAAACCCAAGACCCAGACCAGTTTTTGGCTGACCTGAACTGGCCAGCCATGATCGCCGATAAGCCCCCAGACCAGATTTTTCAAGTTGAGGTCAAGATCGCGCCGTAGCAGGTGTCAAACCGCGCCTGTCGCTAACCCCTGAGACAGGGTCATTCTGGCGCAGCATTGGTTTGAGGGTTGGCAAATCGCTGGAGGGCGGCAAGGGCACGGTTATAATCCACAATCGCGGTCAGATAGTTATTTTCAGCTTGAGCCAGATCGGTGGTAGCGTTGCTCACCTCCAGGCTAGTACCAACGCCAAAGTCTCGCCGTAGCTTGGCTAACTCTAGCCCTTGCTTTGCCTGTTCAATGGCACACTGGGTCGTCTGGATGCGCTCCTTCGCGGATTGCAGCGTGTAGTAATTGCGCTCCACCTGAAAGCGGATGAGATTTTTGAAGCTGGCAAACTGGGTTTCAGCAATGGTGGCATTGATGGCCTGCTGAGAGGCGATCGCCCGTGAGGAGCCCCCGTCAAAAATGAGCTTACTGGCCTCCGCCCCTAGGGCATAGCCAAACGCCCCTGACTGATCGTCCACCAGATCATCCGCGACCGAAATACTCGCATTGAAGTCAAGCTGTGGCCCCAGACTGCCGCGAGCAATGCGGCGATTTTGCTGGGCGATCTGGCGCTGTGCCAAAACCTCAGCCAGCTCAGTGCGGTTGTTCAAGGCTTGGATAATGCTTTCTTCTAGGGAGGGTGACCAGCCCCCCGCCATCGCCACGGGATCCGCTGCCGTTGGCGTAAACGTACTGGGTAAACTAAGGCGCTGCGCCATTTGGCGCTGAGACACTTGCTGCTGATTTTCAGCCTGCGTCAGCTGCTGTCGCCGATCGGCTAGCTGTACCTCTGCCTGGAGCACTTCAAACCGTGTGCCAATGCCAGCCGACTCACGCGCTTGACTCACCCGCAGGTTTTCGGCGGCATTGCTCACCGCTTGCTGTGCAATCCGCACCAGTTCATCGGACTGCTGGAGGTCATAGTAGTCGTTGGCCACATCTAAACGCAGCTGTAATAGCTCTGTCTGATAAGCCTGCTCGGTACTTTCGAGAGCCGACTCAGCGGCGCGAATGCTAGCCGGACGCTGCCCCGAGGTAAAAATATCGTAGTTGAGGGAGACTGTGCCATTGAAGGAGTTGCTCACGCTCGACTGCTCCGGCGCGGGAAATCCAGGCGGTAGATCCGCTTCCTGCTGCTTAATGGCAATTCGGGCCTGGGCTGAATCGGTGCGGGTAATGCCAGCTTGCGCATCAAGCGTCGGGTAAAGCGCGGCTCTGGCTTGCCGGAGCGAGGCCCGCTGCTCGGCAATGTCTAACTCGGCAATTTGCAGGTCACGGTTCCGCTGCCGCGCGAGGGTAAACGCCTGGGCTAGGGTAATAGCGGGTGTAGACTGCACGGTAACGGCCGCCGGATCCTGCGGAATATCGAGGGCAGGATCCGCGTCGGGCAGTGGCCCGAGATTGCTTAAGTCTGCATCCTCAGTTGCAGAAAGGGGCTGGGTGGGGGCAACAGGCAGATCCAAAGGGTCACAGGTTGTCGTTGGCGCAATGATAGGTTGCTGGGCCAGTCCAGGCGAGAAAGTTGAGAGCGGCCACACCAGACTCAACCCCGCAGCCAGCCAATACGATTTTCTGCGCATACGTTGTTCCTAACCTCACTCAGCACAACACCACTTTGTTATTGCCCGATGGCGATCGCAGTCTATCGCGTACCGCCTGCCTTTGGCCCAGTCCATCGTCACAGTCATGAACGGGTTGGATCCTGTAAGACCCTTGACCCGCAGACTAATGAGAAAACATCCCCACCAGCACCAGGGGGATAAACAGCAGCGCCAGCACGATGGCGAGCAGCGTCCCAGGTTCAACCTTAATGACGTTCTTGTCCGGATTATCCATGATCAGGTTCCCCATGTTTACGACTACAGCAAGTCTAGATCATCCCCTTCCAGAGCCTTAACATCCTCCACAATGCGGGAGAGTTCATTTTTCTCATCGATATAGACACGGGTAGGAGTCCCGCTGATAATCCCTTCCAAGTTCGTAAAGGAATCCTTGATGTCTGGCCCCTGCTCACTAATTGAGTATTCTCGAATTCCCTTGTCATGCCAGGAACCCCGCATCTTGAAGACGTTGATCGCCCGCGACATTTCACCCCGAATCTCAACATATTGCAGCATCAGAATCGTATCGGTGATCGTCGAGATATGCGACTCCGTAATGGAATGAGAGCCCAAGAAGTGATCCGTGGTATTGGTAAAAAATCCGGTAATTTCTTCTTGTTTGGCAAACCCGGTGACGCCAATTACAAACTGTCGGAAGGCGTTATTGCTGACGCCCCGCGCCAAGGCGGAAAGGGAATCAATGGAAATTCGGGAGGGCTTAAAATCAGCAATCTCCGATTTAATGGTTTGCAGATGATCCTCCAGGCCAGCGGATTCTGGGTAGGCGCACAGAATTTTCAGCAGTCCCTTGCGCTCCATCTCTTCAAAGTCAATGCCCCATGAGTAGGCATTCCGCGAAAGCTGCGCGCGGGATTCTTCATAGGCAAACAAGATCGCGCGATCGCCATTTTTGCAGGCGTTCTCAATAAACTTACTGACCAGCAACGTTTTACCAGTCCCGGTCGCCCCCGTCACGAGAATAATCGAATCCTTAAAGAAACCCCCGCCGCACATTTCATCTAGAGTTGTGACACCCGAAGACACCCGGACATTAGACGAGCGCTGGGTGAGCCGCATGGCCCCCAATGGGAAAATACTGATGCCCTGATTGGTAATCGTGAAGGGGTATTCGCCCTTCATGTGGCTGGTACCGCGCAGCTTCAGAATTTCCATCGTGCGGCGACGGCGTTCGCCATCCAGAACATTCCGGACAATCACGACATTATCCGAGACAAATTCCTCTACCCCAAACCGAGCCACTGCACCATATTCCTCTAGGCGTTCTGTCGTCATCACCGTCGTCACGCCGATTTGCTTCAGACGGGCTGTGAGCCGGAAAATTTCGCGCCGCACCACGCCAGCCGCATCGTACTGTTGAAAGATGGCCGTGACCGAATCAATGGCAACGCGCGTTGCCTTATATTTGCGGATGGCATACTGAATCCGCTCAATCAGGGCAGACAGATCGAAATCACCCACAATGTCTTGCCCCTCAGGATCCGGAGAAGCATCCAGAATAAACAGCTTGCCGTCGTCAATGAGCTGCTGCAAATTCCAACCAAAGCTCAGGGCATTTTGAATAATATCGGTGGGTGATTCTTCAAAGGTGACGAAGACAGCATGTTCATCAAAATGAACAATGCCGTTGTAGAGAAACTGAATGGCAACCAGGGTCTTCCCAGTCCCGGATGTCCCGCTCACTAGGGTTGTGCGGCCTTTCGGCAATCCACCATGGCTAATGTCATCAAATCCCTCAATGGTTGTCTTGATTTTTTGAACTTCTACCCTGAGGGTTTCATGCTTATTCAGTCGTTGATTCGTGGTTTTAGCCATGGTTACTAGATTTAAATAAATCTTAAAAAAGAAAAAACTGAAAAAAGAAAAATTGAGTCTTAATTTCCGTTAACTCTCGCGCATCCCCCAGTCGATCTGAGTCATTGAGATTAACGTGAACCATGGGTCAGGTCAACAGGGGGTGATACTGCCACACCGTCACCCGTGCCCCTCCAAACGAACTAGAAGCGAAGAACCTCCCCCAGGCTATTCAAACTGGTCAGCATCATCATTAAGTTCTTCATACAGTAAATCCAGGCCAATGAGGACACGTTCGCGATCGGACAGATCACCAATAATCTTACGCACTGGCGGGGGCAAAACCTTAGAAAGGGTGGGAGTTGCCAAGATCTTATCTTCTTCTGCAAGCTGAGGATTTTTCAGCACATCAATGACCTTCAGAGCGTAGACACCCTGAAACTCAGTTTCTAAGATGGCATTTAGCATCTTGAGAGCGCGCACAGAATTCGGCGTATTCCCAGCAACATAGAGCTTGAGGACGTAGGTTTTGCGGCGGGGACTCATAGTTGATATCAATGAAAGACCAAAGAAAAATTAATTCGAGTCGTTGAAGCTCTGATGACGGGTTTAATGGACTGACTCTATTTAGGGAATGCGGGGAATAGACCGACGGTACATCTCACAAAGATGGGCAATGATATCGATTAAGGTGAGACGATAATCTAAAAGAATGTCTTCATTGCGCCCTTCCAGCTTCAGTTTTTTAGCAAATTTACCCATGAGATCCATATGTATTTCAATGACCTGCGAAACTGAAAGATCTGCGAAGAAAACTGTATTGACAAATTCATCAATTTTCTGGTTGGTATTACTACCCTCGCGAAAGTAGTTAAGAATAATATCTCGGTAGGATTGTTTCAGTTCAAGTAGATAAGTATGACGCTCCGATCGGCTTAGATTACGGTAAAAGAGCTGTGGATCTCGCTTATAGTAAACACCGAGATATCCCAGACGCTCTTTGAGTTTTTCAGACAGTCGTTGCTGGTCGGAAATCAGGTTTTTCTGGAGAGAACTCGGCGGAATCCCTTCTTCACTGGCTACCTGGGTTGGGAGACGACAGGGAGTAGCCAAAACCAAGAACTGAGCAATGGCGCGATCAATGCTTTGGGGAACCGTAGCAAGATCCGTGGCATTGACATGAACCTCGCCAGTGTGATACATGACTTCGGCGAGATTGCTAGCGGTGGGATGGGATGCAGCGGACTTTGCCTGGGATTCATTATGAAGAATGACCATTGGCAGCAAGATGGCCTGTCGGTGTAACCAGTGAACGATTTGTTCAAGATGGGGCTGCTCTTCAAGGACAAAGCAATCGATGCTGTTGCGCTGCTCGTCTACATCAGTCCAAAACGCCTCTAGATGTTCTAATTGCTGTAAATCATAGCGATCGCCCTCTAAAATTTGTCTCAGCTGATCCGCGAGTGCCGCAGAACTCACAAACACACAGGTCGCAATTTTTTGAGAGCGCGGGACCAAACTAGAGCTGGACATAGCGCCAAAACGTTAA
>CAZXWR010000148.1:0-9582 GCA_964644325.1 uncultured bacterium | reverse complement strand
CTACAGTTGAAAGTCAATCGCTGCAATACTTCCAGAACTTATGGGTAAGGCATAGGCCTATTGTTGGGGGTAGGCTCCTTCGCAATTATCGCGATCTGTACGCTCAATGCATGGAGTATCAGTAAAGGTCGGTACTATCCGATGCAGCTGCTGCTCTTTCTGGTGCCTGCTGTACTGTTCTTTTTGACGCTGGCTTTTAAACAGCAAGGGATCTTTGGAGCGCTGTGGAGCTATCCCGCGCTGCTATCCTTCTACTGCATGCTGCCTGAACGCAAAGCCTGGTTAGCCAATGTGGCCCTGCTTTGCGTTGTGTTGCCACGGGCATGGATGGTGTTGGATTCGGCAATTGCGCTGCGTGTCATGTTTACGCTCTTGGCGGTGAGCGTTATTTCCGTCATTTTTCTCCGGGTCATTTCGGTTCAGCAGCGTCAATTACAAACATTGGCTGTTCGGGATGCCCTAACAGGACTCTACAATCGAGCTCTGCTGCATGCCACTCTAGAACAAGCCGTAGAACAAAGTCAGCGGTCGGGGGTACCGATGGGTTTGCTGACGCTTGACCTCGACTACTTTAAAAACATAAACGACACTCTGGGGCACGAGGCCGGAGATCAGGTTCTCCGCAGTGTGGGTAAATTCCTTTTGCAGCGGCTCCGACGCAGCGATTCTGCATTTCGCTTGGGGGGTGAGGAGTTCCTGATTTTGCTGTATGGAACAAATGCAGAAAATAGCCGACGGCTGGCTGAAGAATTGCGGGATGCGATCGCCAATTTGGCAATTCTGCCTCACTATCCGGTAACAGTTAGCATTGGTGTCGCGGCACTAGAAGCGGGAGAGGACTGGCAAACCTGGATGAAACGTAGCGACCAGCAACTCTATGACGCCAAACAGAAGGGCCGGAATCGGGTGGCGTGCTAGCGAGATGCAGCGGCATGACGTTAAAGGCAGATGTTTGATTGTCTAGCTTCAACCTCCCGATGACCTCTGAAAAGACTATAATAGGGTTAAGAAAGCATGGGGCTGTCACGGTTTCGACGTTTTAGTGAACGTACCCTCATGATTCAGGCCGAGAGGGAGTCTACTCTCGTAAATCCAGGCTCAAAACAAACGTAACTGCGAACAACATCGTTCCTTTCGCTCGTAAGGCAGCTCTGGTTGCCTAAATAAAACCAATACCTGGTTTTGAGCATCTATTGTGTGACTCCGTTAAGGACAATAGATAACCCCCAACGGATGCGCTTGACGGTTACCTCTGGTTGACCTAAAAGCAAAGACCCTCACCAGAGCATCCCACCGTCCGGGATAAGGGACGGTTCCCGCTTTGAGGATCAGATAAGCTAAGCCTGTGAATGAGTGGGGAGCCACTAGCTAGGGCGGACACGGGTTCGACTCCCGTCAGCTCCACTATTGCATGATCTAATACAGTCCGGTAAGGACTATACAGCCCGCTCCAGCAGCGGGTTTTTGTTGTTTGAAAGCACCAATAGGACATATCCTTTTGTGGAAAGCGTTTTTGCCCATTTCGCCACTCACTGAGTTTCAGGTGCAAAATGCTAGCGAACAAGACACATAGCCCACGTATAGAAAGTGTTTCTCTAAGATGAGAATTGCTGATCTAATCCTCAGACCATAAAAGGTTTCCAGAGAGAATGATATAATTTCGGGACTTTGCGTTATTTGCTATTCATCCAGCCTAAAAAGAGGAGCCGCCCTTGTCTAAGCGCCACCTATTCACTTCGGAATCTGTGACTGAAGGTCACCCAGACAAAATTTGTGACCAGATTTCTGATGCCATTCTTGATGCGCTCCTGGCACAGGATGCGGAGAGTCGAGTGGCAGCAGAGGTGGTAGTAAACACTGGTCTGGTGCTGATTACCGGCGAAATTTCGTCAAAAGCTCAGGTGAATTTTGTGGATTTGGCCCGCCGCAAAATTGCCGAAATTGGCTACACAGAATCCAGCAATGGCTTTGCCTCCAATAGCTGTTCTGTGCTAGTGGCCCTTGATGAGCAGTCCCCGGACATTGCCCAGGGGGTTGATACCGCCCATGAAACCCGAGGCCAAAGCAGTGACGACCGCTTTGATGCCATTGGGGCTGGGGACCAAGGCATTATGTTTGGCTTTGCCTGCAATGAAACCCCAGAATTGATGCCGTTGCCGATCAGTCTGGCCCACCGGATAGCCCGCCGCCTCGCCGCTGTGCGGAAAACTCAACAGCTCCCTTATCTGCGACCGGATGGCAAAACTCAGGTAACGGTGGCCTATGAAGACGGTCGTCCTGTCAGTATTGACACCATTTTGGTTTCGACCCAGCATACCGCCAGTATCGGCGACCTCACGGAAGCCGCTGCGGTGCAGGCCAAAATCAAGGAAGACCTGTGGGCAATGGTGGTGCAGCCCATTTTTGCGGACTTAGATATCAAACCCGATAGCCAAACTCGGTTCTTAGTTAATCCCACCGGACAGTTTATCGTGGGTGGCCCCCAAGGAGACTCTGGGTTAACGGGTCGCAAAATCATTGTTGATACCTACGGCGGCTATTCCCGTCACGGCGGCGGTGCGTTCTCAGGCAAAGACCCCACGAAGGTCGATCGCAGTGCGGCCTACGCCTGTCGCTATGTCGCCAAAAATATCGTGGCTGCGGGCTTAGCCGAAAAATGTGAAGTCCAGCTCAGCTACGCCATCGGCGTGGCTCGACCCGTGAGCATCTTTATTGACACCTTTGGCACGGGCAAGGTGAGCGATGAGCAGCTTCTAGAACTGGTCAAAACCCATTTCGAGCTGCGGCCAGCGGGGATGATTGAAGTCTTTGGATTGTGCCGCTTGCCCGCGGCCCAAGGGGGTCGCTTCTATCAAGATGTTGCTGCCTACGGCCACTTCGGACGCACCGATCTAGAGCTACCCTGGGAAAAGACCGACAAGGCTGCCCTGCTTCAAGATGCCCTCAGTACCACAGCATCGGGTCTTTAGGACGGGCGATAGGGCTTAACCCTAAGCATAGCGGCGCGAAGTGCGGTCAGTGGGGGATAGCTCACTGACCGTGTGTTTTAAGCGCAGCCTCTGTTTCGGATTGGTCTAGTTCAGATTGGTCTAGATTTTGCGCTAGCGATCGCACGATTTGGGGAAAGGTGCGGCGCAGGGCTGGGATGACGGGGCAAGGGGTCTGACGATCGAGGGGTTGGGGCGTCTGCCACCGAAATCCGCCCCAGCTAAAGGGAGCCCGTTGGGCGGCGGAGAGCCACAGCAAGCGTTTGGCGCGAGTCATGGCTACATAGAGCAGCCGTAGTTCCTCCGCAATTTTTTGATCCTGGGCCTGTTGCCAAGCGGCAGCAGCGCTGGGCAGCGTCTTGTGGTGCAGGCTAGCCCGAATTTGCGTGCGGGCTACATCCGCGAGGGTAAAGTCGCCCAGAAACTGAGCTGGGAGGGGCACCCGCAGGGAACCCGGCATGACGTTTTCATGGAGGAAGGGCAGAAAGACCACGTCCCAATCTAAACCCTTGGCCTTGTGCATCGTGATCAGGGTGAGCTGATGGGGCCGAGTGAATTGCGACTCGTCAGCCTCAATGTCCACCGGGTCGAAGCGTTCATTGCTGACGATATCTTGGAGAATCGTGATCGCGTCCGTGAGGTTCAGGCGATCGCTCATTTGGCGGGAGATGCGGCTGGCCAGTTTATCGGCGGTAGCCAGCTCGGCGGGGCTGTAGTTGAGTTCTAAAGCCAGGAATGAAATCAGCTGATAGAGGGGCAGTTCCCAACGGGCCTGGAGGAGCAGATGACAGCGTTCGCGAACGATCGCCAGGGTTTGCGGCGCTGGCAGTTCGAGGTCGTCAGGGATACTCGGGTAGAGGAGCTGTTCCGGTTCATCAGGGAGCTGACTCCAGTCTAATTCCGGAATCAAGCCCCGCTCGGCCAAGGTCTTGAGCGCCAGGGTGAAATAAGTGCGGGAATGGGGGCGGCCCAGAAATTGCAAGAGGGTCAGCATTTCGGCTGGAACTTGGGACTGCCCGCCGCGATCGCCCACGTTATAAACCGGAATGTCGGCGTCGGTGAGCTGAATGTTGAGGCCGAAGGGGGTGGGGTCGGCCAGAACCGCTGCCACAAATTCTGCCTGACGATTTTCCCGCACCAGGAGAGCAATGCGGAGGGTGGGGTCATCCCGGAGCAGGGCTACCACGCGCTGGGCGATTGCCTCCAGGGTACGGTACACATCTCGCGGGAAGTATAGCTCTACGCCGGCCCCAAGCGGGTCTGGATTTTGGGGCCGATCGGCTGCTGCGGCCAGGGTAGCCACGGGCAGAATGGTTTGGGGGTCAAAGGGTTGCTCGTTACCCGCGAGACCACAGCCATTGGCCCAGGTCACCAAGAAATTGGCCACGGCAATCACGGCGGGACAGCTGCGGGCCGATTGATCCATGGTTGCCAGTCGCTGCGGGGCATGGCGCTGGCAAAACTGCCGGAAAAAGAGCGGGTCGGCGGGGGTAAAGGTGGAGTTGATGGCCTGGTTGGCATCCCCCACCCGAATCAGATTGGGGCCATTCTCCGGCCCACTGTGACCCGCCAATTTTTCCAGGAGCCTAGACTGAAGCGGGCTGGAGTCTTGGGCTTCATCTTCAAAGATGGCGACAATCTGCTGCTGCCAAAAGTCCAGCAGAACGGGCTGTTCTAAAATTTGCAAGGCTCCGAGAATCATGTCGTCATAGTCGATGTAGCCCGATCGATGCAGCAGGCGATCGTACTGCTGGTAGAGGCCCGCTGCGATCGCCAAGATGGGCAGCTCCTCCGGTAGGGTCGGGGCCAGGGCCATTAGATCTGCCGGGGTCAGGCCCGAACTCTTGGCTTCATGGATGGCGGTTTGGGCCAAGTCCGGCAAAATATCGACACGGAGGGCCACCTGACGTCGCAGGCGATCGCCCTCAACGCCATGCCACGCGCCCTGTTCCAGAAGCTGCTGATAGAAGACCGGAGCCGACTCGACCCAGGCCTCGACACAGTCCCGCAGCAGATGGTGCTGCTGATTGGGAGAAATCAGGGTGGCATTCGCTAGGTCAAAGCGCAGTTGATCGGGGTGTCGTGCCGCGATGTTTAAGGCGAGGCTATGGAGCGTCTGCACCATGAATCCCGTCTGCGGTAGCCCCAGTTCCTTCAAGAAGGCCCGCACCATCTGCCGCAGGTGGGTGGCAGCGGCACGGGTGAAGGTCACTAGGATAAGCTGCTGCGCGGGCTGTCGTGGGGTGCGGGCGAGGGCGATCGCAGCGGCAGCGGCCATCCCGTAGGATTTTCCAGCTCCGGGGACTGCGGAGACCGCCAGTGGCCCGCCCTGCCAGTCCGCCATCTCCAGCTGACCGGGGCGCAGCCTTTGTCGCAGGTTTTGGATCTGTTGCTCAAGATTGCTTGAGGATATCTGTGCTGTCATGACCACGTCTTGCTGAGACCGCTGCATTTCCATGCTAAGACGCAGTCGGATTTACGTGGGGTTCAGCGGTAGGGCAGTTCGCAGGTGAGGGGGCGCATCCCCATAAAGTCAATCAATTTACCGTGGCCCTAGAAGTCCGCCACACTTAGCCAAACAATCCACCAAAAAATTCAACGGCTTCCTTGAGGGCAGCAATAAAGGTATCGACTTCCTCGCGGGTGTTGTAGAAGTACAGGCTGACACGAGCCGTAGACTGGGCCTGAATCGCCCGGTGCAGGGGCTGGGTGCAGTGATGTCCAGCGCGGATGGCAACCCCTGCCTGATCCAAAATTGTGGACAAGTCGTGGGGGTGCACGTTGCCTGCGGTGAAGGAGGCTAAAGCGGCCCTGCCGTTTCCGTCTGCCTGGGGCTGCGGCCCATAGATCGTCAGTTCTGGAATTTCGGCTAGGCGCTGAAACAGATAGGCCGTCAGTTCTGCTTCGTAGGCATGAATCCGATCCATGCCAATCTTGGTGAGATAGTCCACGGCGGCCCCCAGGGCGATCGCCTCGGCGATGGCCGGGGTTCCCGCTTCAAACTTATGGGGCAAGTCTGCATAGGTGGACTGCTCTAAAAACACATCGGCAATCATCTCCCCACCGCCCAAAAAGGGAGGCATTTCCCGCAGCAGATCGAGCTTGCCATACAAGAAGCCAATGCCCGTCGGACCACACATCTTATGGCCGGAGGCGACCAGCCAGTCGCAGCCCATGGCCTGGACATCCAGGGGCATGTGGGGGGCACTCTGGCAGGCATCAATCAGCACTTTCGCCCCATGCTGATGGGCGATCGCCGTGATTTGCTCAACTGGGTTAATGCAGCCCAAGGTGTTCGAGACATGCACCACCGACACCAGTTTGGTTTTCTCTGACAGGAGAGACTGGAACTGCTCTAGGTCAAATTCTTGGGTGGCGGTGAGTTCCACAAACTTGAGGACAGCTCCAGTGCGCTGAGCCACCATCTGCCAAGGAATCAGGTTGCTGTGGTGCTCCATCACCGTCAGGATGATTTCATCCCCAGGCTGGAGTTGGGTTTGTCCCCAGGCATAGGCCACCAGGTTAATCGCTTCGGTGGCGTTGCGGGTAAAGACAATTTCCTGACGCGAGGTGGCATTCACGAAGGCTGCAATTTTATCCCTTGCCCCTTCGTAGGCTTCGGTGGCGCGGGCACTGAGGGTATGGACGCCCCGGTGGACGTTGGCATTGTCGCAGCGGTAGTAGTGCTGTAACGCTTCAAGAACCTCTAGGGGTTTTTGAGAGGTGGCTGCGTTGTCTAGGTAGACCAGCGGGCTGTCGTTCACCGACTGATACAGAATCGGGAAGTCAAGGCGGACTTCATCAGCAAGGGGTTTGACCTGGGTAGCAACCATAGGAACAGTTCAGTTAAAAGTCAAGAGGATTAACGACGGAGCGGCGAAAGCACAGCCTGAAGTAAGCGCGATCGCAGCTCCAAAACAGGCACTTTCTCAATAATCTCGGCCACAAAGCCTTTGACGAGCAAATCACAGGCACTCTGTCGATCCAGACCCCGACTTTGCAGGTAAAAAATCTCGTCATCATCGAGCTGGCTGACGGTAGCACCGTGGGCGCACTTCACATCATCGGCAATAATTTCGAGCTGGGGCTTGGTATCCACTCGCGCCTTATTCGAGAGCAGCAAATTCCGGCTCAGCTGGGCCGCATTGGTCTGCTGCGCTTCTTTGGGCACATAGATCCTACCGTTAAATACCGTGCGGGCGCGATCATCCACGATGCACTTATGCAGCTGATGGGCCACACAGTGGGGCTGGGTGAAATGAATGAGAGAATGGGTATCGCCAATCTGCTTCTGGTTGGCCAGAGTCAGACCGTTCAGCCGAGTTTCAGTTTGGCTATCTTTCAGGGTTACTTCCGGGTTGTGACGCGCCATCTGCGCCCCAATGCTGAGGCTATTGAGGGTATAGCGACTGTCACGATATTGGGTCACAGCCGTCTTACCAGTATGGAATGCCGTAGCACTCTCCTGCTGAACTCGGGTGTGGTTAAGCTGGGCATTGTGGGCTACGGTAATCTCGGTGACGGCATTGACCCAGTACAGTCCTTCACCCACATGCCCGTAGGTTTCGACTAGGGTCGCCGTGCTATTAAGCCCAGCTTTTATGAGTGTGCGGGGCATTACAGCCCAGGGTGTTGCTCCTGGAACCGTTAGGTATAGCAGATGAATGGGTTGGGTCAGAGTTGTTGCTGGGGCAATGCTCATCAGTACACCATCGGCCACACTGGCGGTGTTCAGTGCGGTAAACACTTCATGGTGTCCCGGCTGCTGGCCCAAGTGCATTTTGCCATCGGTCGTCTCTTCTGTGAGGGAGCCAATAAACAGCCCCGTCGGTAAGTTATCCAACGTAGAAAGCTGGTGGTCTAGAAAGCCGTTGACTAGTACCACTCGAATCGCATCAGGGGCGATCGCCCAGGGTTCTATGTCCCCAATGCCCAGACTTGCAGGAGCCGCAGCCCCGAAGGTGTGGCTGTAAAACTCCGTGAGGTTGGTAAACCGCCAGTCCTCGTCGCGATTACTGGGCAAAGACTGATCCTGGAGCAGGGCCGCCGCGCGATCGCGTACAGCCTGGAGCCAGCTCCCCTCGGATAAGGGCGATCGCTGGGCTAACAGCTGGTTTAGAATCGCTTGCCGCTGAACGTCATTCACCGTGGTTGGGATCGTGAGCAGTTCAGCATCGGGGTTCGTGACTTGCAAAACCATTAGACGCTCACCTCCATAGGTTCACCTTCTTTCAGCCAGTCATAGCCACGGGCCTCCAGTTCCAAGGCGAGTTCTTTTCCACCCGTCGTCACAATGCGGCCACCTTCCATCACGTGAATGTAGTCCGGCACAATGTAGTCCAGCAGTCGCTGATAGTGGGTAATCATCAAGACCGCATTGTCAGGGGTGGTGAGCTGATTCACACCACTAGCAACAATCTTGAGGGCGTCAATATCCAAGCCAGAGTCGGTCTCATCTAGGATAGCTAGGGTGGGCTCTAGTAAAGCCATTTGCAGTATTTCGTTCCGCTTCTTCTCACCTCCAGAAAAGCCTTCGTTAACGCTGCGGGTGAGGAAGGCTGGATCCATCTTGACAATGTCAAGCTTTTCCCGAATCAGGTCATCAAAGTCAAAAGCATCTAACTCTTCCTGGCCCCGGTGTTTTTGCCGCGAGTTATAGGAAACCCGCAGAAAATCGAGGTTGCTGACGCCAGGTATTTCCAAGGGGTACTGAAAGGACAAGAATACACCCGCCCGCGCCCGTTCTTCAGGTTCGAGTTCAAAGAGATTTTGGCCCTTAAAGGTAACGCTGCCCCCGGTCACGGTGTAGGCAGGGTGGCCAGTGAGCACCTTAGAAAAAGTACTTTTACCGGAACCATTCGGCCCCATAATGGCGTGAATTTCACCCGCTTTAATCTCTAGGTTCATGCCCTTGAGGATGGGGGTACCGTCTACTTCGGCGGTGAGGTCTTGGACGGAGAGGATAACCTCGCTGTTTTGGGTAATCATTACGGTGGTTACTGGGTTGAGTTGACGGGTCTGAACCGAAGACAGGGGGAATCAGTCCCCCATACTTCTACTTAAGAAATCAAGGAACGGCTGTATCCCCCAAATGTCCCTCTAGGAAAGACTTAGGAGGATTGTATTTAGCCAACAGAACCTTCAAGTTTAAGGCTGAGCAGGCGATCGGCTTCTACAGCAAATTCCATCGGGAGCTGGTTGAAGACATCTTTGCAAAAACCGCTGATCATCATCGAAACAGCGTCTTCGGCACTAATGCCCCGCTGGCTGAAATAGAAGAGCTGATCTTCCCCAATCTTGGAGGTAGAAGCTTCATGCTCCACCTTGGCCCCATTGTTCTGCACCTGAATATAGGGGAAGGTATTGGCCTGGGCATTGTCGCCAATCAGCATCGAGTCGCACTGGGAATAATTGCGAGCCCCTTCCGCCTTCGGCCCCACCTTCACCAGCCCGCGATAGCTGTTCTGGGAGCGTCCGGCAGAAATACCCTTAGAAATAATCGTGCTGCGGGTGTTCTTGCCAATGTGAACCATCTTGGTGCCTGTATCGGCCTGCTGGCAGTTATTCGTGAGGGCCACGGAGTAAAACTCCCCAA
>CAZXWR010000147.1:0-9677 GCA_964644325.1 uncultured bacterium | reverse complement strand
ACCCTTGGTAAGGGTGAGGTCACGAGTTCAATCCTCGTCACGGGCTTTTATCTCTGACTTAGTCAGAATCACGTACTGATAAGCGTTTTAGCCAATAGCTGAGGCGCTTTTTTAGCGTCTGCTTCCCGTTCAAAGCCTTTCAACTCAGGCTTAACTCAATATGCTGTTGACAGGAAGGAGGAAGGATACAACAGATTGAGCACATTCCCTAGCCAGAGTCATGGCACAGCATAATTTGCATTCAGGGTTCAGCAGAACAGGTTTGCAGGGGAAGCGGAGGAAGCGATGACATCCTCTTTAATATTCAATCCAGGCTCCGAATCCATGAGTCATGAAATTGCCCCTGAAGAAGGATCTCCAGCAAAAATTGAGGCTTTAGATCTGACTGACATCCAGGTGGGACAAAGAATCTTAAAGTGGTGTTAACGCTGATGACAAATTTGGGTAACTGCGATACTGTATTGATGTGTGAGGAGCGAACCAGCAAAGAGCGCCGAGACGAAACACGGCAAGTCGTCGGCGCTCTTTCTGATTTTAAAATTATGCTAAGCGCGGAGATAGGGCGGCATCTGGGTCTAGCGGCGCAGCAGGAGTTCTTGTAGAGCAATCGCCGCACCATCAGCTTCGACGTGGGGAGCGACCCCATCAGCGATCGCCTTAACTGGGTCTGGGGCACTGCCCATGGCAATGCCAATGCCTGCGTAGTCCAGCATTTCCACATCGTTAAAGTTATCGCCGATGGTCATGACCTGATTGGCGGTGAGGCCCAGTAGGCCTTCCGCCAGGTATTGAACCGCAGTCCCTTTGTTGACAAGGGGGTGGGTGGCTTCAAAGAACGTTGCGACGGACTTAGTCAGGTAAAGCTCAGCTGGCGAGTATTGCGCCCGGAGCCAAGTATAGAGACTGTCGATATGGTCAGCGCTTTGACTGAGGGCCAGTAGTTTAGTAGGCGCTTGCTCTCGCAGAATATGCCGCAGGTCGCCGACTGGGTGAACAGTCACAGTGGTGCGATCGCGGTATTGTTCGGTCTCGGGAGTCATCTCGCGCACGTAGAGCTGGTCATTAATGTAGGCATGCACCGAGAGATGACGGCTAAACTCTACCTGTTCAAAATAGTCCAGCAAATCTAGGGCCATGGTCTGGGGCAGCGTCCAGTGGCGATGTACCCGTTCATTGTGCGGATCGCGAATCAAGGCCCCTTGGTAGGCAGCAATCGGTAGCTCTAGGTTAAGGGCTTCATGAAATCGGAGGGCTGAACAGTACATCCGCCCAGTGGCGATCGCCACCTGAATACCACGCTGCCGCACCGCCTGCACCGTTTCAATGATCGCGGGGTTGAGAACGTTGTTTTCCCCCGCAATGGTGCCGTCAATATCCAGGACTACGAGGCGAATCGCCTGGGTGCGCTCCGGGGCGATGTCCAGAGAAACAGTGGTCTCAACGGTAGGAAAGTCAATCACAAACGGCATCGCCAACAAACTGCCTCTTCAGTGTTTACTGGAATGGGAGAGATCGTGCAAGCCACTGGGATACAAAACGGCATCTTTCCGCATTAGGGCAGGGCCACGGTGATATCGTGGGAAAACAAGTCGCGGCCCTCCAGCTGTTCTCTGAAAATTCTTGCGATCGCCCTATGGTGCTTGACTCTTCTGTTTCACTGTCTGATGTCCCCCTCGATGAAATCCGCTATGACGCTCACGGATTAATTCCAGCGATCGTCCAGGATATTCTGGACGGCACTGTATTGATGATGGCCTGGATGAATCGGGAGTCTTTGCAAAAAACGCTAGAGACGGGACGCACCTGGTTCTGGAGCCGTTCCCGTCAGGCCCTCTGGCCCAAGGGTGAAACCTCCGGCCATATCCAAAAGGTACACACGATCCGCTATGACTGCGATAGCGATGTGCTATTGATTACCGCTGAGCAGGTGGGCGATATTGCCTGTCACACCGGAGAACGCAGCTGCTTTCACCAGATTGCCGGACGGATCACGCCCCCCCCAGCCGATACCCTATCTCAAGTATTCACCGTCATTCGCGATCGCCAAGCACATCCCAGTCCAGAGTCCTACACCTGCAAGTTACTGGCGGGCGGCGATAATAGCATCCTTAAAAAAGTGGGCGAAGAGGCTGCAGAGGTGGTCATGGCCTGTAAGGATGACAACCCTGATGCGATCGCAGGAGAGGTTGCTGACCTGCTCTTCCATACAATGGTGGCGCTGGCCTACCATAACGTGGACATCAAGGAAGTCTATCGCAAGCTGCAAGATCGGCGGCGCTAGCCTTAGCGCAATTGGATTCACTAGGCCAAGGGCACAGTTGACGAGATCTTGACAATCTCGGCGGCCCCCTCAACGTTGGCGTTATTATAATCTCACTCCCGCTGGGCTACGGTGAGCATCAAAGAACCCTCAGCCCCAATATGCCAACCTTCTTGATTCAAACTCCCCCTCAGTAAAGGAGCCTGCCGTGAGTTTAGAAACCCTCTCACCCACCCCAGCCCATGGGCTACAGCCAACCGCGTTTGATGCTGACGCCTTTAACGACTGCGTTATGCCAACCTACGGACGCTTTCCCTTGGCGATCGCGCGGGGTGAGGGGTGCCGCCTTTGGGATACGGAGGGTAAGAGCTACCTAGACTTTGTGGCAGGCATCGCCACCTGCACCCTGGGGCATGCCCACCCGGCCTTAGTCAGTGCCGTGACCCAGCAAATCCAGACTCTGCACCATGTTTCGAACCTCTACTACATTCCCCAACAAGGGGAACTGGCCCGGTGGCTCACCGATCATTCCTGCGCTGACTTTGCCTTCTTTTGTAATTCAGGAGCCGAGGCGAACGAAGCCGCCATTAAACTCGCCCGGAAGTATGCCCACACTGTCTTGGGGATTGAAGCACCCGTCATTTTGACCGCCAATGCTAGCTTCCATGGGCGCACCTTGGCAACCATCACCGCCACTGGGCAACCCAAGTATCAGAAAAACTTTGCGCCCCTAGTCCCCGGGTTCCACTACGTGCCCTACAACGACATTGCAGCGCTGGAAGAGGCGATCGCCCAGCTCGACCAGGATCAGCGGCAGGTGGGGGCAATTTTGCTAGAGCCACTCCAGGGAGAAGGCGGCGTCCGTCCGGGTGACCCCACCTACTTCCAGCGGGTGCGGCAAATTTGTGATGAGCATGGCATTCTGCTGCTGCTGGATGAAGTCCAGGTGGGCATAGGCCGCAGCGGCCACTGGTGGGGCTACAAAAACCTGGGCATTGAACCCGACATTTTTACGTCAGCCAAAGGCTTAGCCGGGGGCATCCCCATCGGTGCCATGCTGTGTAAAGCCGCCTGTAATGTATTTCAGCCTGGCGATCATGCCAGCACCTTTGGGGGCAACCCCTTTGCCTGTGCTGCGGCGATCGCGGTTTGTCAGACTCTGGAACAAGCCAACCTGCTGCCCACTGTCCAGGAACGAGGTGAACAATTACGGCAGGGGTTAATGGCGATCGCCAGTCGCTATCCATCGGTGATTGCTGAGGTGCGTGGCTGGGGGTTGATAAACGGGATGGAACTCAAGGCAGATCTTGACCTGACCTCCATTCAGGTTGTCAAAACCGCCATGGAGCATGGCTTGCTCTTAGTGCCTGCTGGCCCCAAGGTCATTCGCTTTGTGCCGCCGTTGATTGTGGATTCTGGGGAAATTAGTGAAGCCCTATCCATCACCGAAACCGTCCTGCGAAGCCTGGTGAGCTAAGTAAACTTGGCATCAGTTCAGGGAGGGGCATCCCTAAACCTTTACAGTGAAACTTCCTTGGGCAGAAACATTCCGCTTGGGAGAGTTGTCTAGGCAGCCCGACCCAACCCTAGAATGGAGTAGCTACATCTGGGGTTTCTGTGTCTGAGCGTCTCCCAAACCTGCCGTTGATACTCGCTGGCCCTATGTTGCGCGATACCACGCCAACGGCTGTCACGGTCTGGGTGGCACTCAAGGCCGCCTGCCGGGTGCAGCTGACCATTTTGGCGACCGCTGATCAGGGACAGTCTGTGGGCCAACCCCTTTGGCAGGCAGAACGCGATACGATTGCCATCGGCCAAAATCTGCATGTGGTAGCGGTTACAGCGACTGGGGAGGCCCTGAGTGCCAACCAACTGTATGCCTACGACTTAACCTTCCTGACTTCGACGGAAGCGGCCACGACTTGCTCCTTGAGCGCCGCACTACACCTTCCCCAAGAGACAGCCGCTCCGATCAGCTACTTTGACCATCAGCTACCCACGTTTGTCCTGCCCCCCTCAAACCTTCAGGATTTAAAACTGGTGCATGGCTCCTGCCGCAAGCTCCACGGCAAGGGCCAAGATACCCTCGTGGTGCTGGATCATTTAATCCAGAGGGCGGCTCATCATCCCCCAGAACGACCCCATCAACTCTTTTTGACCGGAGACCAAATTTACGGCGATGATGTAGCGGATGCGTTACTGTGGGCCACCACCCAAGTTGGCGATCGCCTCTTGGGCTGGGTGGAAGCACTGCCTGTCGCTGAAAACATGCAGGTCGAGCCGACGGGTGTGTCCCTGGATCAGCTGTTGCCAGGGCAACGCAGCTTAATTGCGACGCGGGATGCTGGCCTCACAGCCGGACTAAAGCGAAAGTACAGTAAGGTGACGAGTCACTTCTTTGGCCTCAGCGAGTTTTGTGGCGCTTACTTATTGGCCTGGTCGCCAACTTGCTGGCCAGAGTCTTTCCCGACCCAACCCCCTCAACGCCACTCCCGGAAAGCAACCCGACAGTGGCGACGCGACCTACAGCAGATTCGCCAGCTCTTGCGAACCTTGGGACGGGTACGGCGGGCGTTGGCCAATATCCCGGTCTACACGATTTTTGATGACCATGATGTTAGCGATGACTGGTTTCTAAACCAGGCTTGGTGTTTGCGGGTATTGAGTAAACCCCTGGGGCAACGGGTCGTCCAAAATGCCCTGCTCAGCTATGCCCTTTTCCAGGGCTGGGGCAACACCCCCGATCGCTTTGCACCCGGCACCCCAGGTGAAACCCTACTGCGGAGCGCAGCGCGCTGGTCTGACTCAAAAGGGAGCGATCGCCAGACTGAGAAGCAACTTCAGCAGTTACTGGGCCTCCCCCCCACGGATCCCGAAACGGGTCTGCCCCAGTTTCGCACTGAGGGAGACATGCAGGTGCTCGACCGGAGCCCCACCGCTTTGCGCTGGCACTATACCGTCCAGGGGCCGCTGCATGACGTTGTGGTTCTGGATACCCGCACCCGGCGGGGCTACCCAACAGCAGAACAACCGATTGCACCCCCCATGCTGCTCAGTCCTACGGCTTTCGAGGCGCAGCTACGTCACCCCCTCCAACAAATAGCCGCACGCCCAGAATCCGGTTCAGAGCGAGTCTGTATCGTGGTTGCACCGACCAATCTGTTTGGATTGCAGGCCATCGACTGGATTCAGCGGTGGGATCTGAACCGCGATCGCGTTTATGAGAATGACGTGGGAGATGCCTGGAACTTACGGCTGTCCGCCCTGGCGAAGCTGCTCTGTACGCTGTTTGCCCAGCATCAGCACATCTTGGTGCTATCGGGAGATATCCACTATGGGGCCAGTATTCACCTGGATTACCGGGACTGGCAAGCGACGGAAGGCTGGCAGAACCGAGTGGTGCAGTTTACCAGCAGCGCCATCAAAAATGAGGAGTTACTCACCCGACTCCTCCATACGCGCCTCAAGCAGTGGCTGTTTCCCGAACCGACGCGCTACTGGGCAGGTTGGAACCACCCAACGGATATGGAATTGGTGCCAGCTCTTAACCCAAAGCAGTTCCCAGCCGATCGCCCCCCGCCCGATTGGGTCTGTGCCCTGCACTGGACGCAGCGCCAAAAGGCACAGCCTCTGCCCGGTGACTGGACAGGGAAGCAAAAACTGCGATCGCCTTTATTGTTAAGTGGCTGGCAGCGATGGTTGCCCTGGAACTGGCCCTGGTTTCAGGAGGGCAACGAAGTCGTTGGCAAAAACAATATTGGCCTCGTGCAGTTTCAGCCTCAAGGCCCTGAACTAGGCGTAACACAAGATTTATTTTGGTTCCAGCGGCTACCCCAAGAACGGATTGTGTACAGCCGATTCAGGGAAACGTTGCCTACTACCAATCCTCAGCACAAGCCATCGATAGTGAAGTTTTAGTTTGAAAGACAAGAGATTTCTCTTTCACGATCACGAAAATGAGTCACAATCGAAAAAAGCGAGTGTGTCAGCTCGACTTTATCCATTTACGCCGCATAGCACAGTAGTTTAGACCAAAGATGCAGTAATTCTGAAGGCACTTTTTCTATGTTCGGGTGAGTGAGTGACCCTTCAAAAAGTTGAGCATCCCAGAGTGCCCGCCGGACGGTTGCGAGTACATCCACGAAGGTCGGTCGGGACTTGCGATACCAGGCTGTTTGTAGGAGGACAATCGGTTGTTGGGTTTGTCGATAGTGAGCCCAGAGCGTGACCAGCGAGAACAACCCGAATAAAGCTGGAGTGGAGCGCTCAATGGCTAAGTCAGACCATTGGCGTTGGGTTTCGACACCGAGATGAGCACGGACTTCTTCAAAGGTGACTTCAACCTGCCAGCGTTGCCGGAACCAAGTCAGAGTCTGCGTTGGCGTGGCTCTCAGGTCAATGCACAAGAAGGCTTGCGGGTCAAAGTGACCCTTGGGGTCTCGCAACAGCACCCACCGAATGGGCACAGGTGGTTTACTTGTGTGGTACCACACGGCTGTGCCAGTCGTGATATTGAGAGAACGGTTTGTCTGCCCGTACCAATGCTCAATCACAACAGATTGCCAGGGGGTTGAAGGTTCACTCAAAATCGTGGTCAGCGTGGGCAACCGCCGCCCTTTCAGGCGTGGATGCCCGATTTGATGGGGTTGGCGGGGCGGCGCAGGCTCATAGAGTGCGGCATCTAAGCGTAAGCGACTGACCATGTGCACCGGGGACTGACCGTGCGTCACGGCACTGAAGCGATTGAGCAGCATGCAGTAAAGTTAGGGTATCTTCCCCCTCACCTCTAGAAGCTGTCAAGATAGGAGAGTGATGCTTGGTGCTATGTCTCCCGCAATAGTCTGATGATTGGATACCGTTGCTTGTACTCAAAGATCTTCCGCTGGGTGGGGGGCATTTTATGCTGTTTACTGCTCGTTGCTGGGCTGGGTCATCAGCCTGTTTTGGCTCAAGACTGGAAAGTCAACTATACGCTGGCTGAGCTACGACATCATGACTTTAACCAGGTCGATTTACACGGCACCTCTCTAGCGGGGGCGGAAATGGAAGGTGCGACGTTTCAGGGCGCTAATTTGCAGGGCACTATCTTGACCAAGGGCAACCTGTTTCAAGCGGATCTCCAAGATGCCAATTTATCTGAGGTTTTTGCCGATCGGGTTGTTTTTAACCAGGCAAACTTGACGAACGCCCTTTTTATCGATGCGATTTTGATCAGCAGTACGTTCACCGATGCCGATATTTCTGGCGCGGATTTTTCAGGAGCACTATTGGATGGCTATGAAGTGAAGCTGATGTGCCAGCGGGCAGATGGCATCAATCCCGTTACCCATGTTTCGACCCGCGAAAGCCTTGGCTGTCGCCCGTAAATCGACTGTAAACGACCTTTGCTCAAGAGGTTAGGTGTTTAGGTCAGTCGTCCAACCCCCATGGCAGATGTCCGGTTCGCTACTATTAGGATGTCGTTTGCGGCGCTGTGGGATTGGAAATTATTGTCAAATCAAAAAATGCCCAACGTAGGAGCAGACCAGCGCGTTTCAATCGCTGTTCGAGACGGCATGTTCTGCAAAAGAAATAACCTCAGCTTGGCGCTGAGGTTACTTTGAGACTATGATCGGTTCCAATCTACATGAAGCCTGATCATTGACCGATTTCCCTCCGGTCAACCGTAACCGTCCCTGGAACTCATATTGAGCTTAGTGTTCAACGAGTTTAATAGGGTTTCAGCTTCTACTTTGAGCGGTCTTTAGACCTGAAATGGCTGAAACAACCAATCTTCGTCAGATGCCAGGGACAGTTACGGTCAACCTTACCCTTGAATGCTGGCGGGGTTTAATTCAAGGCTTCTGCACCGCCAACGACCTCAAGAATCTCTTGGGTAATGGCAGCCTGTCGCGCCTTGTTATAGGTCAGCGTCAAGGTTGAAATGAGCTGGGAGGCATTGTCGCTAGCGTTATTCATTGCCGTCATCCGAGCTGCCAGTTCGCTGGCCGCAGACTCTTGCAGTGCCCGCAGGAGCTGGTTATTCAGATATAGCGGCAAGAGCGCGTCCAGAATATCCACCGGATTTTGCTCGAAAATCATGTCTTGCGGCATAGGGATCGCTTGCGTGCTCACTTTCTCACGCTCCACCTGGAACTGGCCTCCGCGGGTTGTCAGTCTGAAAATTTCGTCATCCGGGGTTTCAAGACCCTGTGGGTCTAGGGGCAGCAGCGTCTGCACCACTGGACGAGAACTCACGAGTGAGACAAACCGGGTATAGACCAGTTCGACTCGATCCACCGCATCCGAGAGAAACAGCGACAGCAGCTCATCCGCAATTTCAGCGGCTTCTGATGCCGTCGGAATCTGTTCCAGGTTCGCGTAGGTGGCTTCGATGGGTCGGTCACGCCGCTGGAAGTACTGCACCGCTTTGCGACCGATGACGACTAGGGTATAGTCAACACCCTCTGCCGTCAGTTCATTAATGCGTTCCTCAGCCCGCCGAATCACGTTGGAGTTATAGGCGCCGCATAGGCCGCGATCGCCTGTGACTACTAGCAGCCCTACTTTTTTGACCGTGCGCTGTTTCAAGAGCGGCAGGTTAGCCTCTTCAAACTTCAGGCGAGCCTGAAGGCCATAGAGAACCTGGGCCAAGCGATCGGCAAAGGGTCGAGTGGAGGTCACCTGTTCCTGAGCCCGCCGCACCTTAGCCGCTGCGACCAGCCGCATGGCCTCAGTGATTTTTTTGGTGTTTTTGACCGTCGCAATGCGATCGCGAATTGCCTTGAGATTTGCCATCTCTGCACCTCCTAGGCAGCTGCCATGAACGTTTTCTTATACTCGTCAATGCCAGCCTTGAGGATGGATTCAGCTTCATCCGTCAGCTTTTTCTCGCTACGGACAATTTCCGCATACTTGGCTTGACTGCCCCGGAGATAATCCCGCAGGCCCGTCAAGAATTGCGTGACTTTGTCCGCATCGAGATCATCCAAGTAGCCTTTCGTGCCCGCATAAATAATGGCAACCTGCTCTTCGACGGGCAGCGGCGAATACTGGGGCTGCTTGAGCAGTTCCCGCAACCGTGCGCCCCGTGCCAGCTGGTTCTGAGTCGTTTTATCAAGATCTGATGCAAACTGGGCGAAAGCCTCCAGTTCCGCAAACTGAGCCAGCTCTAGCTTCAGGGTACCCGCCACCTGCTTCATCGCTTTAATTTGAGCTGCAGAGCCAACCCGTGACACGGAAATACCGGCATTAATCGCGGGACGTAAACCAGCGTTAAAGAGGTCTGAGGACAGGAATATTTGGCCGTCGGTAATCGAAATTACGTTGGTGGGAATGTAGGCCGAGACGTCACCCGCTTGGGTTTCCACGATGGGCAGGGCAGTCATGCTGCCTTCTCCCAGGGCAGGGCTGAGCTTCGCAGCACGCTCCAGCAAGC
>CAZXWR010000146.1:0-9711 GCA_964644325.1 uncultured bacterium | reverse complement strand
CCCGAAGCTGAAATGCAAAAAGCTGGAGGGTTGCGTCCAGCCCTTCATGAATATCCACGACCTGCTGTGCGCCGCGATCCATCTGGGAGTAGGACTTCATTGCCTGCACCATTTGGGAAATGCGTTCTGCGCCTGCGAGACCATTGGCGATCGCCGATATGACATCAAACGATAGCGCTAGCCAGCGCAGTCCCTGGTCGCGTAACTCAGTCGGATCATTTTGCCAAGGCGCGGTCAAATGGCTGAGCGTTTCAAGGGTGGTGTCACCGGCTGCCAACGGTGCTGCCAGCTCCCAAGCATTTTCAAGACCATAGGCTTCTAGCCAGTCGCGCAACTCATCTTCGCGATCGCTTAGGGCAATTCCGGTTATTTTCTGCTGTAAAATCGCGTTAAATCCCTGTTCACGGGCATCGATCCACTGTTGGGTATGGGCAGCATCCACCTGCCGCTGACCGTATATCAAACTCATCCGCTCCAGTTCTTGGAGGGCGGCGGGTAAATCCTTCAGGATGCGCACCAGTGCAGCGGCAGGATTATTCAGTTCGTGGGCCAGTCCCGCCGACAGCGTGCCGAGGGCTGCCAGCTTCTCGCGATTTTGAATGAAAGCCTCCAGCCCCCGCACCCGACGATAGACCGTCCGAAAAATCAGGCGCTCAAACTCGCGGCAGTGGTGGAGCAGGGTGAGAAAGTCTGCCCCTGGCAACTCGTAGAGCCGACAGTCCGTAAGCGCCCGTACGGTCACTAGCACAGGCTCGTCAGTCAGAATGGGAATCTCCCCTAGGAAAGACGGCGCGACTTGCTGCCCTACCGGCATTTCTACCCCTTCGCTTTGACGCGTAATCCCGAGTTCCCCCGCCAACACCAGCAAAAACCCTCGGGGGCGATCGCCCTCTCGCACCAGAACCTCACCCTGCTTTAGCAGCAGCGGCTGAACGCGATCGCAAATCCACTGGAGGCGGTCTGCACTCAGTTGCTGAAAAAGTTCCAGCTGAACCAGCTCTGCTACACCTAGGGTCATGATGCCTGCCGATGCGTCCCAGCGCCGTTTGTACCCCTTGCCGCCCTCCCATGATTGGCCCTATCCTGATGACCTTTGTCGGTTTCGATTATGGATGCCATAGCAGCTTCCCCAACCCTCACCTGCGTGCAGCCTTCTCTGTCAGCGATCCATGAGTAAAGTTTCACCCCCGACCCGACGAGAGGACAGGAATGGTAGGCTGTTGTCATCTGGGAGCATCTCCCAGACAGAGGTTGTCGGTCTGTCGCTGCATTGAAGTTAGGTCTTTCGGTGTTTGCTCCCAGGGGGGTACGTTCACCAGAAAATCTCCTCAATTTCTGGAAGCGGCAGACTGATTGACCTTTTTTTGTCGAACTATCCCAACAATGCCCGAACGCTAGCCAAACCCCTTCTCACGCCAGGGTACTGGATCAACGGCATCCCCAAACACAAAGAGCCCCCAATGAAGGTGAGGCCCGGTTGCCGAGCCGGTGCTGCCAACGGTGCCGAGGGTCTGTCCGGCCTGGACGACATCCCCCTGCTTGACATAAACCTTGCTCATGTGGATGAAAATGCTCTCAACGCCCTGGCCATGATCTAAACCCACACAGTTACCGTGCACTCGAAATCCCTCAGATTCGCGGCAGATCAGTGCTACTTTGCCACCCGCGGGCGCAATGATTGCAGACCCCTGACCGCCACCGTAGTCAACGCCCCGATGGAAGTAGTCATTGGCAAAGACGCCGTTGTAATAGCGCCGTACTCCATAGATGCTGGTCACAGCACCGCCATTGGGCCGTAGCATCGGCCCCTTCCAGTAGCGCTGGGGCGAAACAATTTGCTTGAAAGCATCCACGCGGTCAAATTCAGCATCGCTTAAATTGCCATCTTTTCCTGGCGGTAGCCAGATGCTTTGGGTCGGAAACCAGCGATTTTTGAGGAAGAGCTTGGTATTTTGAGTGGCGGTGCCGTTGCTAATTTCTAGGACGAGGGGGCCGGGTTTAGAGAGCGGTGTGGTCGGCACGAGGGCCTGGTAGCGATTATTCCCCAGGGGAAATGCGCTGTAGGTTTTGGGCCCAACTTTGACTTGGGGCTGGATTCCACCTTCAGGTGCCCCCTGTATCAAGACCGAAATCGTATCTCCGAGCTGGGGATTGGTGGGCGTGATCTGGGCGATCGCCGCCTGTGAGGGGCGCATGAGTAAGCTGCCCAGCAGGAGCATCGCTAAAACAGAGAGGGTCAGAACTGAGGGGATCGACCGGAGTTTCTGGCTCACAAAGTTAAACCAACGTGAAGCTAGGTGTCTTCCAGCAGGGTGCCGTTTGTGCCCAAGGCGAGTACGATGCGTGAATTTCATGGTGGGTGGCAAGACGCGAAACCGTTAACAGTGAGTAGTCATCTAAATTTCCCATCTGCTGATCAACTTGGTGGATGGGAGTCTAAAGGTGAATTGGATCAAGGGGACAACCATCAGCCCAGTGTTGTCACTCAACCGAGTTATCACAATTGATGCAGCCAGGTTAGTCAATCTTGTCTGAATATGCAACGTTTTCTCTACATTTTCGAGGCTCGGGGTTGCCTAAAGGCGAGCCTATTAAGGCAATTCAGACCTAATTTTGATAAGACCCAATTCCGGAGAGTTCCGTTCCAGCGATCGGGTTAGATTGATCTGGCCTCCCGCATAAAACACCAGCGGAGAGGTTTGGCATAATAAGGTTGGGGAGCAGGTCAGGGATTTTTGGGCATGCTTACCCTAGGGCCTCCTGGGGAGGCTATCACGGGTTGGTTCAACATGGGGGTAGTCATGGTTAATGCTCCAGCGACCGAAAACCGCATCTACAGCCAAGAAGATATTCAGCAGATTCTAAACTTGGCGATCGCCCGGCACACCTACCAGGGCGAGTTTTCTCGGAGTCAGCTCCTAGAGATTGCGGCTGATCTAGGCATTTCAGAGGTCATGCTCTCTCAAGCCGAGCAAGACTGGCTTCAGGTCAGCGAAGAGCAGAGGCAGCAAGAGATCTTTAAACGGCTGCGTCGGTCTACCCTCCGGCAAAAAATTGGCCGCTTTGGCATTGTCAATGCGGGGCTCCTCTCCTTAAACGCGCTGACGGGCTTTGAGTCTGCCTGGTCGCTCTACGTTTTATGTGGCTGGGGTTTATTGCTGGGGCTGGAAACCTTTAACACTTTCCATGTGGAAGGTGAAGCCTACGAGCGTGCTTTTCAGCGCTGGCGGCGTCGTTCCCAGGTGCGTCAGGTTGTGAACCACTGGCTGGGTCGCTGGCTCAGCTCCTAACGATTGTTGGCGTTCGGCAGCGAGTCCAGGAAAAAATTTGCTTAAGATTGGCTTGAGAATCGTCCACATCCGAATAGGAGAACGATATAGTGTTAGCCTGAAATACTTGTTATGGGCTACACAGGGCCTTACTGAAATTCAGGAGCTATCGGCCTCTGTTTAACGCTAGGTCGATCAAGACACCTCAGATTTGGTGTGCGTTACAACCTTTTTTCACTTCAGGATGTGGAAAGGTAAAGGGTAGCGCTGGCGACATTCCAGGAGTCATGAGAACGATTCAACGATTCATCGATGTCTGGCAGTGACTGGTTCATTTCATAGAATGCCTCATTTGAGGGTTTCTTTCTATCCATCGGTCTTGGAGAGGGCAACTAACTTTTTTGTCCGTCAGGGCCGATAGCAGTGCCAGAGGTATAGATAGGCGATGTCGGGATCACATCGCAAGCCAAGCACAGCTATGTTTTGTAGGTTTGAGTGTAAAAAAGTCCTGAATACCTGGGGCTTTCATTAAAAAGGCAAAGGACTGAACGAATGCAGACTGCTTCCAACCTCGCAATTGAAACAACAACCTGCGATTTAAGCCGAACCGGGATGAGCGTGGATGATCTCAAACGGTCTTTTATCGATAATTTGTTTTACGTGCTGGGTAAGTTTCCGGCCCTGGCGACCCAAAAGGACTATTACTTTGCCTTAGCCCACACGGTTCGCGATCGCCTACTCCAGCGCTGGATTAACACGGCCTCCATCTACACTAACCAGGGATCACGGACGGTTGCCTACCTGTCCGCTGAGTTTTTGATGGGGCCACACCTCGGCAACAATCTGATTAACCTAGGAATTTACGATCAGGCCAAACAGGCAATAACGGAGCTGGGGCTTGACTTTGAAGAGCTGCTGGAGGAAGAAGAAGAGCCCGGTCTGGGGAATGGTGGTCTAGGGCGATTGGCAGCTTGCTACTTAGACTCCCTCGCGACCCTGGAAATTCCGACGCTGGGTTACGGCATTCGCTATGAGTTCGGTATTTTCCATCAGGATTTCCGGGATGGCTGGCAGGTAGAGCGGACAGACAAGTGGCTGCGGGCCGGTAACCCGTGGGAGATTCCCCGTCCTGAATGGGCCGTAGAGGTGAAGCTAGGCGGCCATACCGAGTCTTATGTGGACGATCAAGGGGTCTACCGGGTGCGCTGGGTGCCCTATGAAGTTGTGAAAGGGATTCCCTACGACACGCCGATTCTGGGGTATCAGACGAACTCTGCTAACACGCTGCGGCTGTGGACCGCAGAGGCCTCAGAATCCTTTGACTTTGAAGCCTTTAATTCCGGTGACTACATGGGCGCTGTCCATGAGAAGGTGGTCTCGGAAAATATCTCGAAGGTGCTGTATCCCAACGATGACGAGTCTCAAGGGAAACAGCTGCGCCTCACCCAGCAAATCTTCTTTGTCTCCTGTTCGTTGCAGGACATGATTCGCATCCTGCAGCGTCAGGGCATTCCCCTGAACCGCTTCCATGAAAAATTTGCCATCCAGCTCAACGATACCCACCCCGCGATCGCCGTTGCTGAGCTGATGCGGCTGCTGGTGGATGAGCACCACATGGTTTGGGATGAAGCCTGGGATATCACCCAGAAAACCCTGGCCTACACGAACCACACCCTGCTCCCTGAAGCCTTAGAGCGATGGCCCATTGAGCTTTTTGAGCGGGTGCTGCCG
Organism: uncultured bacterium; assembly: GCA_964644325.1. Lineage (GTDB taxonomy): Bacteria > Cyanobacteriota > Cyanobacteriia > Thermosynechococcales > Thermosynechococcaceae > CAZXWR01. The sequence goes on along the minus strand of CAZXWR010000146.1, from coordinate 4,711 downwards.
CGCCACATGCAGATCATCTATGAAATTAACCATCGCTTCATGGACGAAGTGCGGATTCGCTTCCCCGATGAAGATGAACGGCTGGCTCGGATGTCTTTAATTGACGAGACGGGGGAACGTTATGTGCGCATGGCCCACCTGGCCTGTGTGGGGAGTCATGCCATTAATGGGGTGGCTGCCCTCCATACGGAGCTGCTGCAAAAAGATGTCCTCCGCGACTTTTATGAGCTGTACCCCCATAAGTTCAGCAACAAAACCAATGGCGTCACGCCACGGCGCTTTGTGTTACTAAGCAATCGCCCCTTGTCTAAGCTGATCACCGCCAAAATTGGCGATAGCTGGGTGCATAATCTACACGACCTTAAAAAGCTAGAGGCCTATGTCGAAGATCCTGAATTCCAGGCAGAATGGCGTCAGATTAAACGGGATCGCAAGGCAGACCTAGCGGGCTACATTCAGAAAAACTATGGCGTCAATGTCAATCCAGCCTCTTTGTTCGATATCCAGGCCAAGCGCATCCATGAATATAAGCGGCAGCATTTGAACGTGCTGCACATCATCACCCTCTATAACCGCATCAAGGCCAACCCCGATATTGACATTACGCCCCGTACTTTTTTGTTTGGTGGGAAGTCGGCACCGGGCTACTACATGGCCAAGCTCATCATTAAGCTGGTGAACTCGGTGGGTGATGTGGTCAACCGCGATCCTGACGTGCGGGATCGACTCAAGGTTGTCTTTCTGAAAAACTTCAATGTAAAGTTTGCCCAGCGCGTTTATCCAGCTGCTGATCTGTCTGAGCAAATTTCGACGGCAGGGAAAGAAGCCTCGGGGACGGGCAACATGAAGTTTGCGTTGAACGGGGCTCTCACCATTGGCACGTTGGACGGGGCCAATATTGAAATTCGGGAAGAGGTGGGTGCAGAGAACTTCTTTTTGTTCGGCTTAACGGCGCAGGAAGTGTATGACATGCGCGCCCATGGCTATCAGCCCTGGGATTACTACGAGTCGAATGCGGAACTGAAGCTGGCGATTGACCGGATTGCCTCCGGGTTTTTCTCCCACGGAGATACCGAGATGTTTAAGCCCCTCCTCGATTTATTGCTGCACCGTGACCCTTATTTCGTGTTTGCTGACTACGAGGGTTATGTTGCGGCGCAAGACCAAGTCGGACTGGCCTATCGCGATCAGGAACGTTGGACGCGCATGTCTATCTTGAATGCTGCCCGGATGGGTAAGTTTTCCTCAGATCGCTCTATTAAGGAGTACTGTGACGAAATCTGGAAGGTGGAGTCTGTGCCAGTTGAACTATCTGCCTTCTGCTAGCCGATTAAGTTGCAGAGCATTCTGAATGAGTGTGAGGGATAAGTCCAGTTTGCCGAAGGGCGATCGCGGGTTACAACCCATGCAAAAAGGACTGGATCTGTTGATCCCAGAGAGGTCGATCGACCCCAATGAGCTGATGATGCCCTCCCCGTTCCGTGATGACAAGCTGTTTGGGGCCTCGCAACTGCTGAAACAAGTCTTTGACTTCCGACACCGTCGTCCAGGGGTCTTGCGCCCCGTGGATTACCAGCGCTGGACAGTGAACGGCTTGTGCAAAGGTTCTGGGATTATGGTGAAAGCCATTGTAGCCATGCTGCACTGACCCCCAAAACACCATGAGTTCCGCCGTGGGAAACCCTGGCAGGCGGTGGGCGCTGATCCGACTCCTCAATGCATTGACTAACCGTGCGAAGGGGAGTTCGATAATAATGGCCGTGGGATGCAGATTCATTTGGGCGATCGCCCTGAGAATGGCAGCACTGCCCATCGATACCCCATAGAGCACAATCGGTTGATTCGGGTGCACAGATTCTTGAAATTGGACAGCCGCGACAACATCCTGTGCTTCCGCCATGCCGATGGTCGTGACATTTCCAGTTGAGCCTCCGACCCCCTGAAAATCGACCAGAAGGGTGTCGTAACCCAGCGCCCCAAAGCTTTGGGCAGGCGCCAGCAGCTGGCTACTTTTAGTTCCCAGGTTGCCTGGAAACAAAATCACGCTCCCCCGTGCTGAGGCTTGCTGAGTCGGAATTTGCCAGGCTTCTAACCATTGGGCGGAGCCAACCGGAATGCGAACGGTTTGGTAGGGCAATTCCCTCTCAAGTGGCGTAAGGTCATTCATCGGTCTGGGGATGCCAAACCCCAGGGTTTCTGGGTCGCGGGTATGGGTGGCATGAAAAACCGCGAGGTAGGTCAAACCATTCAGACACAACACAAGAATGGTCAGGGTCGTTAATAATTGGGTTCGCCATCGCCACAGCAGTCGGTGGCGACCAGAGCGCATCTGTCGCTGTGGCAGAGCTGTCCGCCACCAAGCCCAGAGCCAACAGCTCAGACCACCACCGATCAGGAAGACACTAACGGGCAGAAGGGGGAAATGCCAGGCGTTGATCCAGCCCAGCTGATGCAAAATCATCAGCGTTAGCATCAGGACAGCCTGAATTCCAAAGGCAACCTTTCCGGCTTTCTGCAGGGATGATTCAAACTGACGCATGGGACTGACTGCCCAATAAAGGTCTAATGATTTGCGCGTATTGATGGTTGGAGGACGGCACTGCTGATCTCTTTCGTCAGAGGAAAGCGTTGCACCGACCCACAGCGCTGAGCGCAATATGCACTCTCTGGGTTGAGTTCAGCTGAAGGTTTTAGCATTGGCGTCTAATTGTTTTTGCATTTCGATCACTTCCATGAGTTCTTTGTTGAGAAAGTAGTTCAAAAACGTCCGAATTAGGGCGATCGCCCCCAGTTTGCCCAGTGCTGCAAAGGTAGGAGCCACGGTGGTTCCTAGAACATCAGCACCCAGCTGAAATTCGAGGGCCAGTGCTAGCCACTGACCAAATCGCAGTCGCAGCTGCCCCAGGGGTAAATGGACGGAACGACCCCGATTCAGGGCGATCGCCAACTTTATCGTTCTGATCAAGCCCAGAAATATACAAACCGCCGCCGCGCTTTCCAGGATATATTTCAGGAGCTGTATTGCCAGCTCTAAACTCGTTTCCAAGAGTGCCATCCAGTTGATTGGGGTTGTTTCAGCTCGAAATCATGCCGGAGAAATAGAGAATTGGGTCGCCCATAGTCATCTTTATCTTGTACCACCGTAGACCAGTAATAGCGGTTCACTAAGCTATCACCACAGATCGCTACCCCTCCGCCTCCGACACCTCCCCTTGGCAAGGGGAGGATGGGTGGGGTTCAATGTGTAGCTTGGCTTCAGGGAATTTCTAGTATTTGGAGGCTACCGGATCGGCGATGAGATCTTCGAGGGCCGTTTGTAAATCGTTGGTGAGGGCTTGAACTGCTTGTCGGGCCGCGCGGCGATTTTCCTGGTACTGGGGCAACCGCTCTGTGACAGAGAGTGCCTCACCAATCGATAGGCAGACCCGGCGTGGCCCAAAGTCTGGCAGTTTTTGCATTTTCTGGCCCTGCACCCAGTTGATCAGGCGCCACAAGATGATCAAAATTTCGGCGAAGCGATCGGCACTCGGTTTCTGTAAGATATAGTTTCCGGTTATGTTGGCGAGCCGTTCCGCTAGTCGCATGTGCCAGAGGGTGAGGCTAGCCTCCATTGCAGTCCAGTCTGCCAATCCGCGCTCAACGGGTGCCAGCGTCGCTAAATCTTCGCGAAAAATCCGATCCCAGCCAGCTTGCTCTAGTCGCCGACAGCGATCGCCAAAGTCTCCCTGGGGTGCGATACACAACCGATGTTCAGCCACTTTCAAGGCGCGGTCTAGGTGACACCGCAGCCGAGTGGCCAGCTGTTCATTGGGTGAAAGAGACTCATCAGGGGGTAGGGCTGCTGCCCTCGAAGGACAGTCATAATAGCGCTGATAAAACTGCTCCATCATATCCAGCAGATGATTACCCAGAGTCAACATGCGGCCATAGATTTGATCGGCGCGCGCATCTTCCAAGAGACCGGCTGCGTCACCAGGCTTTGCTAAACCGCACTGCTGTTCCATTTCGGATAGGAGCGGCTCAAACTTCCCCCAGGGTTCCTCCAAATACTGGTAACGAATCCCAATCGGCACAATCACCATGCCCTCAGGCCGATTGGCCTTCACCAAGTCTTCCGCAACCCAAAAGCCTAACTGTGCCACCCCCGGTTCTAACGGAGCAACTAATTCACTATGGTCATTGGTGGCCCCTTCTGGGGCAATTGAAACCGGAAACTGACCCTCTAGGAGCAGTTCACGCACGGCCTTCAGTCCTTGACGATCGGCCTTCCCGCGCAAAATTGGCGTTCCGCCTAGCCGGGGAAATAACCAGCTCACCAATGAGCCAGCCCAGAGGGGGATGCCCCGATCGTAAACAAAGTGACTATGTACTGGGTTGGTCAGTCGCACACCCTGAGCACGAGCGGCTTTGGGGGTTAAATGCCAGACCAAATAGGCCATGCTGAAGGGGTCATCGGTGGTGGGGTGGCGAAAGGCGATCAGCATCCGGGTTTTGCCGGACTGAAACTGTTGATAAAGATCGACCAGGCGTTCTAGATGGCGGGGCTGAACATCAGTGATGTGCAGCTTATAGCGCAGCCAAGCCGGTAAGCAGGCGCGAATCGCCCTAAAAACCCAAGGCTGATAGATTTGAGGCAGAAATTGAAGCGGTGGCTGTGCTTCGCGGATGGCATCGGGCAAAACGTCACTCCTCTAACCCTAGATGGAGTTCA
>CAZXWR010000145.1:0-9772 GCA_964644325.1 uncultured bacterium | reverse complement strand
TGCAACAGCCTTATACCCTGCGGATTATTGATGTTGAACAGCATCCTGAACTCGCTGAGGAAAATCTGATTACCGCAACCCCCACCCTTGTTAAAGTATGGCCCCCTCCTGTCCGCAAGTTAGTGGGCCGTCTCGTTCAGCCTGAGAGGGTTCTCTCCCTCCTAGATACGGATTTTCATCTATCGATCTAGGTCACGTCCATCCTTGGGCTTCAGGCCAACTTCTAGACAGCGTAGAGGCTAGACCAGCAATAAAAAAGCCACCGCAAAGGGTGGCCCTAAAGCACTTGGGAACGCGCAAAGAGAGCTAGCTGTGGACAACCAGCTTAACGTTGGCATTCTGCAATCCAGGACGCTTGGCTTCTGCCAGCGTTTTATTAATGGCATATTTTTGGTTAATCGAATTAATTAACTCAGTTTGGTTATGCTTCTTGGCAACACCCCAAAGGTCAGCAATCAAATCAAAGGTGCCATCAGTATTTTTAGACCAGCCGAGATCATATTCACCATCTAAAACAGCGACGATGTCTGCCCGAACCCGTTGGCCGTGATACCCACGGACATCGGCTTCTGTCTTAACTTGGACACCTAGATCTTTGAGAGATGCCTTCAGGATCTCAGCATCTGTGATTTTGGTTCGCAGTGTGCTGAAGTGTGACATAACAGTTATCCTCCACGGATGAGACTTACAACGTTAGACTGATTAGAACCGATCAACGGGAATGATGCGGTTTTGAACGAGAGGCTGCGCAAGGGCAACCGTTTTCCCTTCTGAAGTAAATTCAGAAGAAAACCTTTAGAACTCCAACCGCTGGTATTCAGCAACCGAGGCTGCGGCTGGTCTAGCTCGCTGGCGAGCCCATTCACGAAGCGCCGTTACTTGCTCCGTCATGGTCTTCGACAGCGGCAAAGTGGCTCGACTGGCAGCAATGATGTCGAGCTGTGTAAACTCACGTCCCTGCGCAAAAGCTTCATACATGGCAGCGACAATGACCTGTTCAATCTCAGCACCTGAAAAACCATCGCAAACGTTGGCGAGCTGATCGGTGTCAAAACGCTCGATGTCTTGGCGGCGCTGAGATAGATGAATCCGGAAGATATCTTCTCGTTCTTCTTGAGTGGGCAGGTCAACAAAGAAAATTTCGTCAAAGCGGCCTTTTCGCAAAAACTCGCCCGGCAAGCGATCGACTCGATTCGCAGTCGCCATCACAAACACGGGGGAGTTCTTTTCCTGCATCCAGGTTAGAAAAGAACCAAAAATGCGACTGGAGGTACCGCCATCTGAGTCGGAAGATCCAGATCCCCCAGCAAAGGCTTTATCCATCTCATCAATGAAAAGAATAGCGGGTGAAATAGACTCGGCCGTTTGTAGGGCACCTCGCAGGTTAGCTTCAGAACGACCCACCGTTGACCCGTCATAAATCCGACCCATGTCGAGCCGAAGCAAGGGAAGTCCCCAAAGGCGGGAGGTCGTCTTAGCAATCAATGATTTACCACAGCCTGGCACCCCTAGAATCAACATGCCTTTAGGCTGAGGCAATCCGTATTCACGCGCACGCTCAGTAAATGCGTTAGATCGCTGCTGTAGCCATCGCTTTAACTCCTCTAGCCCCCCGACCGCATCAATGGTTTGGTCTTCCTCAATAAACTCGAGAATGCCATTGCGACGGATCAGCTGCTTTTTTTCTGACAGGATGATGCTGACTTCGGTATCGCTCAGGCGACCTGCCGTTACCTTTGCTTTCTGGTAAACCTTTTCAGCCTCATCTCGCGTGAGGCCCAGTGCTGCTTTCACAAGCTTTTCTCGACCTTCGGGGGAAATTTTTTGCGAAACCCCTATAAGCTTTTCAGTTAAGACCTCGTCCAGTTCGCTGATCGTCGGCAGCGGGAAATCCAAGACCACAATGTCTTTCTCCAGCTCGATCGGAATTGTGCGGATGGGAGACATGAGAATGATTGCTTTGGGCGCGCCTTTAAAACTGGCGATCGCATCGCGGAGCAAGCGCACCACCTCAGGGGTATCCAAAAAGGGGTGTAAATCCTTGAAGATAAACAGCGCCGGATCCTTTTCTCGAATCACAGCCTGAATCGCCATCTGGGGAGAAACCGTACTGTGATGAGCGACATGGCGGGGCTGGCCGTACTCCACAAGCCCATGGGTCATTGTCCAAGTGAACACTCGCCGTTGAGGAGATTCTTTGCGAGCGACTGCCGCCACAGCATCTTCTGCACGCTCTTCTTCAGGAGTGACCAGATAGAGCAGGGGATATTGAGCTTTGATTAGGATCTGTAGCTCTTCTCGCATTGCCTACACCTCATAGGAGAGCGGGTGGACTGAACAAATGAACTGACATTCTATTTCAGCCCAGGAAGCATTGCTGCTAACTTTAGCCGCACTTAAACGTTCAGATGGACATTTAGACACTAGCCGGGATTAGGGGTTCCGACGAAACAGCCTCAGCCCGAACCACATCTTCAGCCAAAACCGAAGCTTGCGGCTTGAGTGCAACAAGCTCCCCCGCACGGAGAACCGTTGCTGTCGAACATTCCGGACATTGATAAATCTGATGCACACCGCCACAGGATGACTCAACACCTTCAACAACCTCCGGATGCTCCAGCATGAACGCTAGGGCTCTCTCGGCGATCGAAGACATGGGTTCAGCCTTAACTGCAGCCTGGATTTTGAGTTTACGGTGCAGCTCTGGCGGGATGTATAACGTAACTTTCTGTTTCTCTTGCATAAACTTGTACGACTTACCCGGGTATGGTCTTAAACATTACAGATGCTGCCCGGTGCTGTCAAGCTGGCATGCTGTTTTGACGTCAAAATGTTTACATTAGTTTACAGAGCATCTCTTTGTCGTCTGTTCGTCGCACTGATCCAGCTGATTGCAGCCAGGGATGAGGGTTTCCTCCAGTAGGTTATCAGTCACCTCCACCCAGTCCTGTGCCGTCGTGCTGGGTGGGCGTGATCGCCTAACGGACGTGTCTCTAGGATTTATCCAAATGCCGCCTGCTAATCGGATCGTTACGGCTAAAGTTGTGGACTTCTTAAGATGGCGATCAGTGAAGGGTCAATGAAAGTTGCAGCCGAAGGCAATGGCCCTTGCGTTCTTCAACCTCAGTGCGATAAACGCACCCTAGCTCGGCATAATAAAAGCCCTCATCGCCGAAAGCACATGAGGGCATAAGTTTTGATGGGATGTGTAGAAGTGGGAAACTCAATGTCTTTTCCCCTTAAGAGCCTAGGATTCCCACTTTGCCCCTCACCGAAACATCGCGGCGCGATATTTGCCCCAAAATTTAAGTTCTGTAACCAACCTTGAAAGGAGGCCAAGCTTAAAACCACGGGTCTCTCCTGACCTATTCGCGCTGGATACAGCCTGAATGCCGTATCGAACCAATACTTTCTCACTGGCAAAGGATGCTATTCTACATAGAAATTTCAAAGCAGATTGCGGGGTTGGTTAGAGATGAGTAGGAAATGCATCTATATCATTGAGGATGAAAGTCTATGCAAGCCAAATCCCCCCGCAAACAAAATAGCCTAGCCCTACTGATTATCAGGAACATCATCTGTGCATCCACAATGATTCTGGGCGTTGAACTAGGCAACATTTATAGTATGCAGCTTGCCAATAATCTTCCCCCGAAACAAATACTAAACCAGTACTTTGGGGTCTTAGGCCCGATTGTCCTGAAGATTTATTTACATCAATACAAACACTTAAAAGTTGAGTAACCGTCCCTGGAACTCATATTGAGCTTAGTGTTCAACGAGTTTAATAGGGTTTCAGCTTCTACTTTGAGCGGTCTTTAGACCTGAAATGGCTGAAACAACCAATCTTCGTCAGATGCCAGGGACAGTTACAAAGTTGATGCGATTTCCTAGCACTAATCAACATCGGAATTGAGCCCTCTGGGGCTGAACCGAGTGACCTCAGGACAGGATGTACACTTCAACCGGATCCAGGATGTCTCACCGCTTCAGTGCGACTTCAGTCCAACTTCAGTGCAACAGTCAACGGCCCCAAATCTAGTTCCGGCAGATCACTCACGGATCGGAGCATCAGCCCAGCCGACAGGGTCTACTGCTTGCCCCATAGCTACACCTGTAACTACAAGGATTTCGTCACAGAGTATTACGAGAGTGCCTGAGGCCATCCATCCCGATAGAGGATGGAACAGGAATTCACCTATAGTCTGGTGGGTATATCCCAGCAAGGACGGAAGGAAACTACCTATGAACAGGTTTGGGCGATCGCTGTCTCTCGGTCTCTCGGTGAGTGGTGCAATCACAGTCCTCGCCAGCCCCACTCTGGCTAGAACGATTGAGCTAAAGCTGCTCCCCACCAATGGCCCAGCCCAAAACTGTCCAGCCAAGGTCATTGCCTACGAAACCCCGCAACCGTATCAGGAAGGGGGCTACGCTACAGATGGCATGGTTCAGCTTCAGGCGATCGCCACCAACATTGCCATTACCCAAACCAATCCCTTCAGCGTCACCTGGACAGGCACCCTCAAACCGGAATTCCGCAACTGTGAGGCCACCGCAGGCATGACCACCCTCGACAGCGAACCCTACTCAGGCCATTCCTACCTGCGGCTCCAGCTTTGGGAGGGCAAGGCCCGCGCCATCCTCGATATGACCGGACTGCGAGATGCCAACGACTACACCACCGTCATCCTGAATAAAACCCTTCGCAACGGCAACCCGCGCTGGACGTGGGGCGGAACCGACTAACCCAACCGTCCTCCCAGGGGCGGTTATCCCGGCACCCGACAAAATGAGAGGCAATTTACATATTGTTACAATTAGGACAAGGTGAACGGTGAAGCCGTCGTTAGGCTTGGGGTTTAACAAGGCATCATCCACCGGATGCACACAGAGGTCAATTCATGAACGGCAATTTTCGGTTGGGTAGCTTATTTGGCATTCCCTTCTTAATCAACGCCTCTTGGTTTTTAGTGTTGGCGCTGATTACTTGGCGCTATGGCAGTGGACTCGCGACCCAGTTTCCGGCGTTGGGGCCAGTTGCACCCTGGATTTTAGGGTTAGGCACAGCACTCCTGCTCTTTGGTTCAGTCCTCGCCCATGAACTGGGACATAGCTTAGTCGCCCTGCGACAAGGGATTGGCGTGCAGTCCATCACGTTATTTTTATTTGGCGGACTGGCAAGTTTAGAGAAAGAAGCCAGTACCCCCGGGGGTGCTCTGGCGATCGCCATTGCTGGCCCCGCTGTCAGTCTAGGGCTGTGGGGGTTACTGACCCTTGGCGGGGTCATCTTGCCGCTCTCTGGGCCAATCGCAGCCATTGTGAGCTTGCTCGCCATTTTGAACTTGTTTTTAGGGCTGTTTAATCTGATTCCAGGGCTGCCCTTAGATGGCGGTAACGTCCTCAAGGCAATCATCTGGAAGCTAACGGGTAGCCCCTACAAGGGAACACGAATTGCGGGTCGTGTCGGACAGGCCTTTGGCTGGCTCGCCATCTTGTCCTTCATCGTGCCCCTGCTGATCTATGGTCAACTGGGCAGTATTTGGAACCTCCTGATTGGGTCATTTGTGTTGCAGAACGCTGGCCGCGCCGCCCAGTCTGCCAATATCCAGGAACGATTAAGTCGCTTTACCGCCGCCGATGCCGTCACTCCCGACAGCCCGATTGTCCCGGCGCAGCAAACCCTGCGCGCTGTAGCCGACCATGCCGTACTGAATCAGGCTCAGTGGCAGCGCTACCTCGTCGTCAATGAGGCCCGTCAGCTAGTCGGCATCCTGAACCTGGAGACCCTCAAAGCGATTCCCCCCAGGGAGTGGGAACTGCAAACGGTTGCCGATATCATGGAGACCGTCAGCCAGCCCAAAACGGTGCAGGCCAGCCAGTCGCTCCTAGAGGTTCTGACCTTGCTGGAACAAGAAAAGCTGTCAACGCTAGCTGTGATCCAAGAGTCCGGATCGCTGATCGGACTGCTCGAAAAGGCAACTGTATTTCAACTCCTGCAGCAGCAAATGCAGCCTGCATAAAAAGTAGCAGGAAGTTTGGCACGTTCAACTCAAGCAATCACCACAGCTGAGAACTGAACGCTCTGAACTTCCTGTATCCCGCTTAGGGCAGTTCGACCGAAGTGGGTTTAGCGATGTGGGGCAGACCCCAGCCCAGTTTCTCGCGTAAAATCTTGAAAAACTCTGGGGAACCCAAGCGAATAAACCGCGCGCGATAGGGGGACTTGTGAATCCGTACTCGATCATCCGGCGTCAGATAGCACCCCGCATTGCCATCCACCACCAGGATGAGCTGCTCGTGGTGAGCCGGGAAAATTTCCACGGGTTCACTATCGGCAAACACTAAAGCCCGTGACGCGAGGGAATGGGGACAAATGGGAATGAGCTGGAGTACCGATACCCCTGGGGCAATGACGGGGCCACCCGCAGCCAGGGCGTAGGCCGTTGAACCGGTTGGCGTGGAAATAATAACGCCGTCTGCGGCAATATCCACGAGGGCATGGGCACCTACTTCCACCTCAAAATGGCACATGCCCGTCAAGGGTTCTTTGTGCAGCACCATTTCATTCAGGGATAAGGCTTCCCAGGCGACCGCTCCGTCGCGGACGACCTGCACCGTGAGCATGACGCGATCTTCAATGCTGTACTCATCGCTCAGAATTGCTTCAATCGCCAGGGGCAGCTGGTTGAGATAGGTTTCCGTGAGGAAGCCCATATGGCCCGTGTTCACGGCCAGGATGGGAATATTAGCCGGGGCCAACTGCCGACAGGCAGACAGCACGGTACCATCGCCCCCCAACACCACCGCAAACTTCATGTCTGAGTCGAACCCCGGCGGCACTAAATTGGCGATCGCCGAGTAGCAGGACGGGATCTCTGGACGGGAATAGCCTAAAATTCCACCCACTCCGGTAGCTGCAACAACGTCCCAGCCGGCTGCTTCAAGTTGAGCTTTCAGAACTTGGGCCGTACTACAGGCAATGTGCTTACCATCGTTATAAACAATCCCCGCTTTACCCACGCTATTCCGACCCTCATGATTGAGCTAATGTTGGCTGACGGTTGCAACAGACCAGTCTAGTGCAGGGAGCAACCATCAAAAGAGTCTGAAGGACAATGAGTTTAAGTAGACTGGGATGATTTGAAGGGCGACCGTTTCTTAGAATTTTTCTTGTTTTTAGCGTAGTCGAGTTCCTTCAGCTTCTTGAGAATACGACTAAAATAGTCTTGCATATAGGACTCAAGGGTGGCAATGCTGGCGGGGTCAATCTCAAAGGCAGCGTAGGTCTCTGCCATAGGTGCGTTCATAGCTTGCCCGGAAGTTAGGACGTCGGAAAAGGCCAGACGGTCGGCAATATTCCAGCCCCATTCAAAAAATCCGACAATGCGCCGCACAGCTTTGAGCAGTCCCACCGGAAGCCGAGAGATCTTTGCGGTGCGCTCTGAGAGCTGCTCACAAAGCTGAATGATTTCAGCCGCCGTCCAAGCCTTAGGGCCAGCAATGTCAAAGGACTGATGCTCGGTCGCAGCATGCTTCAGGGCACTGGTGGCAAATCGGGCAATGTCCTGGGTATCCATGAAGGCGGTGGGGGTCGCCTCTCCCATCACCCAGACCGATTGATTTTCAAGAATAGGAATGGCGTACTGGGCAATGAGTCCCTGGAAGAAGCCGCAGGGCCTTAAGATCGTGTAGTTTAAGCCCGACTCTTTCAGAAACTTTTCAGTACAGGCTTTGATATCCATCAGCGGTACATTCGGGTAGCGCTCGGCCTCCATAATCGAGAAGAAGATAAAGCGTTCTACGCCTGCCGCCTTAGCCGCCTGAATCAGCGACACTTGGCCTTCCCAATCCACCTTACGAATACTGAGAGAGTCTGTGGCACGGGCCGTGGCCGCGTCAATCACAGCCGTCACCCCTTCAAGGGCCGCAGGCAATGTGTCGGGCTGACACAGATCTCCCTTAACCAAGTGGGCACCCCACTCCTTTAAAAAAGATGCTTTCCTAGGACTCCGAACCAGGCAGCGAACCTCATAACCTTCATCCAATGCCCGACGAGCAATCTGTCGCCCAAGGGTTCCGGTAGCACCAACAATTAATAGAGTCATGCGGGATGTTAAATAACAAATCTTAACTTTTGTAATAGTTTATCAGAAACCCTCCCGTATCAGCGGCGGTCACTCTAATCTTTCTGGAACTGGTCTTTCTGGAACTGGTCTTCCTGGAACTGGGGCTTCAACGGTCGCGCGGCAGCTGCCATGCGTCGGGCTGCGTTCTTTACAGCACACCCTTAGAACTCGGAACATGGTGCTGCCGTCGTGGATCAATGGCGATCGCCATCCGCAGGGCGCGAGCAAAGGCTTTGAAGGTCGCTTCAATGATGTGGTGCGAGTTAATGCCGTCCAGCTGCCGAATATGGAGGGTCATCTGACTGTGGTTCACCACGGCCACAAAAAATTCCCGCACCAGCTGGGTGTCGTAGGTTCCCACGCGCTGGGTGGGGATTTCCAGGCCGTAGCTGAGGTGGGGCCGGCCCGAAAAGTCCAGGGCCACCTGCACAAGAGCTTCGTCGAGGGGGGCGACAAAATGACCAAAGCGCTGAATCCCTTTGCGATCGCCGAGGGCTTGACCCAGGGCTTGCCCGAGGGTAATCCCGACATCTTCGTTGGTGTGGTGGTCATCAATATGGAGGTCACCCGTGGCCTGCACGTCGAGATCAATCAGTCCATGGGAGCAGATTTGATCTAGCATGTGGTCTAGAAATGGCACCCCAGTCTGATTTTGACTCTGGCCTTGACCGTCAAGATTGAGAGAAACAGCAACATCCGTTTCACCCGTTTTACGCCGGACTGTAGCGGTGCGGGGCTCTAGGACAGGTACCGAAAAAGTGGCCGGGGTGTCTTGGGTTTGCATAGGAAATTTCGCTTAGCTCTGGGCAGCAACCAACAGGATACTTACTCTTCTAAAGTACCGTGTCATAAAGCCTGAAAATGCGATCGCGGGTTAAAGCTGCGCTGGGCAGCAATTTTTTCGTAGCATTCTCGCTCCAGGGCATTCAGCTGCTTGGGCGGCACAATTTGCAGCTTCACCAGCTGATCGCCACTGCCTCCTTTGGGCTTCGGCCATCCCTTGCCCCGCAGCCGTAGCGACTGCCCGGACTTGACACCCGCGGGGATACTCACCTGCACCATGCCATCTGGGGTCGGCACCTCAATTTTGGCGCCCAAGACCGCTTCGTCTGGGGTAATAGGAACTTCACACACCAGCTGATCACCTTCAAACTTGAAAAAGTCATGGGGTTGCAGCTTCACCGTCAGGTATAAATCACCGCGGCTTTGGGTCATGGGGTTAATATTGCCCTTGCCACGCACGCGAATCCGGCTTCCGGGCTTGGCCCCCGCTGGAATCCGGACAGTCAGATCTTCTTGAGTACTCAGGAGCAAACGTTTTTCCGTGCCGTGAAGTGCTTCTTTAAAAGTCAGAGAAATCTCGGCCTCTGCATCGGCAGCGATGCTCGACGGCTGACCGCCAAAGCCACCCATATCTTGAAACCCACCAAACCCCGTGGGGCCTGTAGCGGTGCGATAGCTGTAGGTTCGACGGCCAGGGCCACCTGTCCCGCTAGGACTGCGACCAAAACCGCCCCCGAATCGCCCTAGGAGTTCATTAATAAACTCATCAAAACTGCCGTACTGACCAAAGTCAACGTCAAAGCCTCCTGGCCCCCCAGCTCCCCCTGGGAAACCACTGCCGGCCTGCTGCCAATATTGACCAA
>CAZXWR010000144.1:0-9833 GCA_964644325.1 uncultured bacterium | reverse complement strand
GGGCTGGCGGCATTGGCGCAGGAGATGACCGCCGATCTGGAGCGGGCAGCATGACCCGGGCCACGACGATCCCCGAGACCATCACCCTGCACGTGCCGTTTTGCGTCGTGAAGCGTGGCGGCCGGAAGGAGATGCTGCTACCTCCCGGCGCATCGACCCAGCGAGCCCGGGTCGACAACACCCTCGTCAAGGCGCTGGCCCGCGCCTTCCGCTGGAAGCGGATGCTCGACTCGGGCGAGTTCGCCACCATGGCAGAGCTGGCCCAGCGCGAGGGGATTGCCGTGTCCTACCTGACCCGCATCCTCGGCCTGACGCTCCTGGCGCCGGACATCGTGGAGGCGATTCTGGACGGGCGGCAGGGGCCGGAGGTCGCGCTGGCTAGCCTAACGGACCCATTACCGCTCAGTTGGAACGAACAGAGAGGCGCTTTCTTGGTCCCATGACCGCTAGCGGTTGCCATCCCATCGCCCAAGGCTGATCTTGCGCCTTTGGCCAAGTTGGCCAAGAGTGCCCTAAGAGGTAGACGGACGGCGCGAGACTTAAACCTTAGCGCGCGGGATACCAAGTTCGGCGTTGGTCGCCTGTTTAATCTCGTATGCCTCAAGCGGTGGCGGTGGCAGAGCACGGGCGGCCGGTCGTCGAGGTGATGTCGGAAGAGGAGTTCGAGTGGTTCAAAGCGGTCGAAGGGCAGGCGCGATCTCCCCGGAACAAGTGAGACACCTGAAGTGGCGATCAAGAAATCCGATCTCTATTCCTCGATATGTGCTTCGTGCGACAAGCCTTTAAGGCGGCACGGATGCCATTCAGTACCAGGATTGCATGAACGAAGCCAGCGTCACCTTACATCGCTCTTCTCGCCCGGTTCAACCAATTGAGCAGCAGGGGCTACCTCAGGCAACGAGCATGTTCAGCCGAGTAGCCAATGCTAATCAAATTGCTTTCAATATCTGTCGATTGTGTAAAATAGGGCTTCGGTGGCCAGAGGAGAAGTACTAGGCGATCCTGAATCTGAGCGTCATACTGGAGAAGATAATGGCATCCATCGACAACCCTATCCTGAATAGCCCATTTTCCCCGCCGGACCAGCATTGGGCTCTCGACGATAGCGGCAAGCCAACCGGAGCAATCATTTCGGGGCGGCGACGGTCGGAGTATATCGTGCCGATCGCCAGCTCGAAGAGGAAGAAGGGCGGGCAGGAAGAGCTAATTTTCGGTGACATTGAAGGCACGTCGGCCACTCGTGCCAACGATACGGTCAATGAGATTCGGGCAAATGTTGATGCTTGGCGCAAGGCGTCCAGTGTACCGGCCGGTGTCTCCCACGAGACGGCGCGCCTCATCATGCACTGGCGTGATCAGTCACGCGAGCGGCCACTATTCTTCTGCCAACTCGAAGCAGTAGAAACCATTATCTGGCTCGCCGAGGTGGCATCCAAGAGTGCCCAACATTCCCGCTTCCTAGAGATCGTGAAAGAGCGGTGCGAGGACGCCAATCCTGGCCTGTTCCGGCTTGCAATGAAGTTAGCGACAGGTGCTGGCAAGACGACCGTGATGGCAATGCTGATCGCCTGGCATTCCATCAACAGGGCGCGGCGCCGGAATTCGAAGCTCTTCTCGGACGCCTTCCTGATCATCGCTCCGGGGATCACGATTCGCGATCGCCTGCGCGTCCTAATGCCGGAAGCGCCGGACTCGATCTACGACCGCCTCTCTATAGTTCCCCGCGACATGGTTGATGATTTGAAGAAGGTCCGGATCATCATCACCAATTTCCACGTCTTCCAGAAGCGGACCAAGGCAGAGATCGCCAAGGGCACTCGTGAAGTCCTGCGAGGCCGGGAGGACGAGGCATCTTTCGACGCGCGCTTCCTTGAAACTGACGGTGAAATGCTCCAGCGGGTGATGCAGCCTCTGTTGGGACGCAAGGGGATCATCGTCATCAATGACGAGGCTCATCACTGCTACGAGGAACGGTCCGGCGGCGAGGGCGTCGTGCTGCGGTCCGAAGAGGAAACCGCCTCGGAGGCCAAGGCGGAGGCAGAGGGCAACAGGAAGGCGGCCCGCGTCTGGATCAACGGAATCCGGACCGTGATGAAAATCGTTGGCGTCAAGGTCGTCTATGACCTGTCCGCCACTCCCTTCTTCCTTCGAGGTTCCGGGTTCCGCGAGGGTGAACTGTTTGGCTGGGTGGTTTCCGACTTCTCGCTCATGGACGCGATCGAGGCCGGCATCGTCAAAGTGCCGCGCGTGCCAACCCACGACGACGTGGTGGCGCGCGAAGAGCCGATCTTCCGCCACGTCTACAAGCATGTGCGCGAGAAGTTGCCGAAAAAGGGAAGGGCCAAACAGAAAGAGATGAGCCCCGATGAATTGCCGCCGACGCTGGAAGCGGCGCTGAAGGCGCTCTATCGGGATTATGACCTGCGATACCAGGAATGGATGTCCAAGGGCGCGGAGACACCGCCGGTCTTCATTGTCGTCGCCAACAACACCGCCACTTCGAAGCTGATCTACGATTGGATCGCCGGCTGGTGCGAGAATCCTGATGAGGAGGATGCGGAGAAGCAGCGGTGGAAGACGGGGAACCTCGCCCTGTTCCTCAACGTGGAAGATGGCGAGCCGCTGGACCGACCGCGAACGATCCTGATCGATTCCGAGCAGCTTGACTCCGGCGAAGCCATCTCCGCCGACTTCAAGAAGATCGCCGGTGCGGAGATCGAGGCATTTAAGAAGGAACTGCGTCAACGCGACCTTTCCCGCGACATTGATAAGATAGACGATGCAGAATTGCTGCGCGAGGTGATGAACACCGTCGGCCGCAAGGGGCGGTTGGGCGAGCAGGTGCGGTGCGTGGTCTCTGTGTCAATGCTGACCGAAGGCTGGGACGCCAACACCGTCACCCATGTGCTGGGCTGCCGCGCTTTCGGAACTCAGCTTCTGTGCGAGCAGGTGGTAGGCCGGGCTCTCCGCCGCGTGTCCTATGAGCCGGACGAGAACGGCATGTTCCGGCCGGAATACGCCGACGTGCTCGGCGTCCCCTTCACCTTCATGCCGGCCAACTCGGCCAAGGATTACACTCCGCCCAGGCCGCGTACGCGTGTGTTCGCCGACGGGGAGCGGCCGGCGCCTGAGATCCACTTTCCCCGCGTAGAGGGGTACCGTATCACCTTCCCGAAAGGCCGCTTGAAAGCCACCTTCACCGAAGATAGCCGATACCACTTAGGCGCCGACGTTCCCATCCCCAAGGAAACGGAGGTCGATCCCTTGGTTGGGATGCAGAACGTTCTCGATTTGTCGGAACTGGATGCCATCCGCGCCCAGACCATCGCGTATATGTTGGCGAAGCGAGCCTTGGAAAAGTGGGCGCGCATGGTCGAGAACCAGGAGGGTGAGCCACTCTTTCTCTTCCCACAGTTCCTGACCGTGGCGCGGCGCTGGCTGGCCGAATGCTTAGACCTGCGGGATGGCCGGACGGTGGGTTATCTTTCACTCGCCGGCTACCGGGAAGAGGCGGTCGAGCGTGTCGTCCGTGCTTGCGCCAAGAGCCTGACCACCGCCGACCGCGAGGACATTCGCCCGGTAATGAACGCCTACAATCCAAAAGGGTCCAGCCGCTATGTGGACTTCTATACCACCAAGCAGGCTCTGCTGGAGACTGATCCCGCCAAATGTCAGGTCAACTACGTCGTCTTTGACAGCGATTGGGAGGCCGGGTTCGCTGAACGCTTGGAACGGATCGACAAGGTCAGGGGCTATGTGAAGAACCACGGACTTGGATTCGATGTGCCTTACGTCTTCATGGGTGACGAGCGAGCTTATCGCCCAGACTTCATCGTGCATTGGGATGACGGCCACCCCGACCCCCTGCAGATGATCGTCGAGATCAAGGGATTTCGAGGGCCGGACGCCCAAGCCAAAAAAGACACGCTGGGCTCGCTTTGGGTGCCGGCCGTGAACAACGACGGCCGGTTCGGTCGTTGGGGACCTCCGGTCGAGATTACCGAACCCTTCGACATGGACAAAGCATTCACGGCGATGGTGGCTGCTTTCGAATCCGTGGCAGCCGTCACCCAGTTTGCTGCCGACGCGGCGTGAGGGGGAAGGGATGGCCAGGAAGCCACGCGAACCGCAATCAATCGCGGTGGAAACGTTGCGCCACGACATCGCAGCGCGCCGCAACATCCCGACGATGGAATTGCAGAGCTTCGTCGGCGAGGACGAAGCCAAGCCCGTCACCCTGACTTATGACCGCCGGTTCTCGCCTGACGAGGCGCCGGATCTATACGCGCGCAACACGGACCTCGATCCCCAGTTGGTGTGGGCCAGCAGCCCGAACGGAGAAGGCAACGTGCACTTAGCGTGGAAAGGCAAGGATGAGGAAGACCGCGACCCGCTAACAGTTGAGGCGGTGCCGATCTACACGGCCGAGAAAATCCATCCCAAGGCCATTATCGACGACATCGTTCGCCGGGCGGCATCGGGCAAAGGCGCCGCCGATGACCAGCCGGACCTCTTCGCCGACTTCAACGGTATCGACGAAGAGGATCGCCTCGACTTCTACCAGCATGATCAGCACTGGACCAACCGCATGATCCTAGGCGATAGCCTCCAGGTCATGGCCAGCCTAGCGGAGAAGGAAAGCCTGCGCGGCAAGGTCCAGTGCGTCTTCATGGACCCGCCCTATGGGATCAAGTTCAATTCAAACTGGCAGGTGTCCACCCGTGACCGAGATGTTAAGGATGGGAAGAAGCCATTCGAAAGTAGAGAGCCAGACGTTGTAAGAGCGTTTCGTGATACATGGATAAATGGCATCCACTCGTACCTTGATTACATTCGCGACAGAATCGTCGTTGCGCGCGATCTCCTCAATGATTCGGGCAGCATATTTTTTCAGATAGGTGAGGAGAATAATCATCTGATCAGATCGATTCTCGATGAGGTGTTTGGCTCGGGCAATCACATCACAACGTTCGTATTCAACAAGACCGCCGGCTCGACAGCCGAATACGTTCCAGGCGTCTATGACGTCATAATTTGGTACGTGAAAGATCGAGCCAAGCTAAAATATCGACAGCTATATCGGATCAAGGCTGTCGGCGGCCAGGGAGCCTCGGCGTATGGGCGGGCGTTGGTTCCTTCAGGGCGTGTTCGCTCTCTGACCAAGGCTCATAAATCCCGTCCAGAGACTATCCCGCAGGACTGGCGAATCTTTCGTATCGATAATCTGACAAGCCAAAGCGTCGGACGAGAGAAAGGTGAAGGTGCCGCGTCGTGGTTCGGGGTCGATTTCGAGGGGCGCGTGATAAAGCCAGGCGACAAAGTTCGCTGGAAGACAAATGAGACGGGTATGCTTAGACTCAAGCGGGCAGCTAGGCTCTCGGCAACAGAATCCGGATTGTATTATGTAAGGTACATAGATGATTTTAAGGCGTTTTCCATTGATAACATATGGAACGACACAGTCATAGCCGGGTTCGCGTCAGACAAGCAATATGTAGTTGAGACATCCCCTAAGGTAATCGAGCGGTGCTTGCTCTTTGCAACCGATCCCGGTGACCTCGTCCTCGACCCCACCTGCGGCTCGGGCACCACAGCCTATGTCGCCGAGCAATGGGGGCGACGCTGGATCACCATCGACACGTCGCGGGTGGCACTCACCTTGGCCAGGTCCCGCTTGATGGGGGCTCGTTATCCGTTTTACGCTCTGAGGGACAGCGAGATCGGCGCGCACGAAGAGGCGCGCTTGGCCGGTCGAGTGCCCGAGGAGGGGGTGTTCACCGATGATGTTTCCCAGGGTTTCGTCTACGAGCGGGTGCCGCACATCACCTTGAAGTCGATCGCCGGCAATGCCGAGATCGACGTCATCTGGGAGACGTGGCAGGCGACACTTGAACCGCTTCGAGAAAGTCTTAATGCCGCCGCCAGGGTGTCGTGGGAAGAATGGCAGGTTCCGACCGCGCCGGTCTATCGCTGGGAGGACAAGGCCACCAAACTGCACACCAGGATTCTCGACCTGCTGGCCGAACGCGAGGACCTTGCGGACGATGAGGACGCCAATCTGGTCAAGCACGACCGAAAGATCGCCAAGTCGTTGAAAGATTTGAACGCGACGTTGAAGCGCAGCTACACCTTGGAAACTCTGCCCGAGCATGCCGGCGATCCCTTGCCGGTCGAGGCCGTGCCCATCCATGAGTCATGGTGGACGGCGCGCCGCAAACGCCAGGCCGAGATGGATGACTCGATCGCCCGAAACGCTGATGTTGAGTTCATGGTCGATCGGCCGATCGTGGTGAAGAACGTGGTTCGGGTGTCGGGCCCCTTCACGGTCGATAGTCTGTCACCCCATCGCGTGCTGCCGGCCGACGAGGATGATCCGTTCTTTTTGGCCCAACTCGATGCGGCCGAGGACGAGGGCGAGACGATTTCCACGGCTCGACTTGCCGCCCGCCCAGCCGAGGTGGAGGCTGTGGATAGCGACGACTTCGTGCGCGTCGTGCTGGACAACCTGAAGACCGCTGGCGTCGGCAATACGAAGAAGAACGAGCGCCTGCGCTTTACTGCGCTGCGTCCGTTTCCGGGCCGCTATGTCAACGCCGAGGGACGGTACACGGAGGGCTATACTGAGGGGGCGCCGGAACGCAAGGCGGCCATCTTCATCGGCCCCGAATATGGGACCGTCACCCGGGCGATGATCATCGCAGCGGCGCGGGAGGCAGCCGACCTGTTCGACGTACTCGTCGTCTGTGGTTTTGCCTTCGAGGCGCATGCCACGGCCGACACCATGAACCTCGGCCGCCTCACCGTGCTTAAGGTCAATATGAACCAGGACCTTCGCATGGGAGATCGCCTCAAGTCGGCCGACCAAGGCAATCTGTTCGTCGTTTTTGGCGAGCCGGACGTGGATTTCCGCAAACGGGCGGACGGGGCCTACGAAGTAGAAATCCTAGGCGTCGATATCTTCAACCCGAATTCCGGCGAACAGAAGTCTTCAGGCAAAGTCGAGGAAGACGTCGCCTGCTGGTTCATCGACGACGATTACAATGAAACCAGTTTCTTCGTCCGCCAAGCATATTTTCTTGGCGGCAAGGACCCTTATGAGAGGCTGAAGATCGCCTTGAAGGCGGAGATCGACGAAAACGCATGGTCCGTCCTCTACTCAGCCACTTCACGTACCTTCGATGCGCCATCTACTGGGAAGATTGCGGTCAAGGTTATCAATCATTTTGGCGATGAGGTGATGAAGATCTACGACGTACGCGATGCACAGGGGGCAACATGAGTGACGATGGATTCTATGCACGACTATCCAAAGAACGGAAAGACAGTGCCGATTTGGTAAGTGTGGTGACGGAAACGGCAGACGGGCTAACCGCTCAGGTCACCGACGAGAACCGCCCGGGGATGTTGCTGGGCAAGATCCAGTCGGGCAAGACTAGGGCATTCCTCGGCATCATAGCCGAGGCCTTCGATCGTGGCTTCGATGTCGCAATCGTGTTGACCAAGGGGACACGCACTCTCTCGCAACAAACCGTTCGCCGTATCCAGAAAGATTTTCAGACGTTTCGGGCCGGTGAGGAACTGGAAGTCTACGACATCATGGCTGTGCCCGACCTCTCGGCTTGGGAGATTGACGAGCAGAAGCTGATCTTTGTGGCCAAAAAGGAGGCGAACAACATGAAGCGCCTCCTGAAACTGTTTCAGGAGACGCACCGGGCGCTGCTAGCCAAGCGCGTATTGATCATCGACGATGAGGCGGATTTCGCCAGCATCCGGTTCACCAAGAAGAAGGGGGAGCCGGATGTCGAGCAGGGGCGCATTGCCGACCGCATCGATGAACTGCGGCGCGAACTGGCAGGCTGTGCCTTCCTCCAGGTGACCGCAACGCCTTATTCCCTTTACCTCCAGCCCGAGGACTATCCCGTTCAGCCTGGGGCCAACTTTACCTTCGAACCCAAGCGACCCGCCTTCACCAAGCTCGTGCCGATCCACGGCGGCTACGTCGGTGGAGATCACTATTTCGGCGAGCACACCGAGGACAAGCTAGAGTACTATCTCTGGCACCCAGTCGCCAACAATGAGCTGCTGGCACTGCGCAAGGAAGATCGGCGGCGGGTCAGGAAGGATCAAGTTCTAACCCATGCCAATATCGCCGGCATTCGTCAGGCTTTGATCACTTTCGTAACCGCGACAGCAATTCGCCGGCTTCAGCAAAAGATGGCCGGCCATCGGCCGGATCGCTACGCGATGATCGTCCATGTCGAAACTTCACGCGTGGCCCACGCTTGGCAGCATACCGTGGTCGGAGAGTTGATCGAGGCGCTTCAGGAGGCGATTGAGAAGCAGTTGCCGGTATTCGCCAACTTGGTGAACGCGGCGATCGAAGACCTAACTCGTTCAGTCACTGCTGGTGGCCTAACGATGCCGCACCACAAGAAGATACTTGATGAGGTCCGGAATTTTTTCAAGAAAGGCGCAGTGGCGACCGAGAAGGTCAACTCGGACAACGAGATCCAGAAGCTCCTGGACGACAATGCCGAACTCAAACTCCGCACTCCCTGCAACGTATTCATTGGCGGCCAGATTCTCGATCGGGGCATAACGGTTCCGCATCTGATCGGCTTCTATTACGGCAGGTCGCCGAAGCGGATGCAGCAGGACACTGTCTTGCAGCACGCCCGCATGTACGGTGCCCGTCCGCGAGAGGACCTCGCTGTGACGCGATTCTACACCACCGCTCACAACTTCCAGGCCCTGCGCTCGATCCACCAGTTCGATTCTGCTCTGCGCCACGCCTTTGAGACGGGAGCGCATGACCGCGGCGTCGCCTTCGTCGTGAAGGATCAGGCTAACCGGGTCATTCCCTGCGCCCCGAACAAGATCCTGGTGTCGGATATTGTCGCCCTCCGCCCAGGCGGCGCGCACTTGCCGATCGGTTTTCAGACCAAATCAAAGTCCACCTTGGCGCCGATCATGCAGAAGCTGGAAAAGCTTATCCCGAAAAAGAAGCTGGATGCCGGAGAGGTTGCCACGATCAAAACCGAAACTGCGATCGAGATCGTAACGTTGATCGAGAGCTGCTTCAATTTTGAACCAGGGTATAATTTTGACTGGGAGGCATGTCGTGCCGCGATCGAGTATTTTTCGACCATCGTACCGCCACCCGCCGAGAAGGGTGAATGTCTGGTCCTGGGCGGCACGGGGCGGCAGTTGAGCCGGCAGCGTGCCGGAGGGCGTTTTTCGGACGCCCCCCACACCATGCAAGATCGCGCCGCCGTTCGAGGGATCGCCGGCCATCAGCCCATTCTTGTGCTCTCACAGCAGGAAGGGCGTGAGGAAGACGGATGGCGCGGGGCGCCCTTCTGGTGGCCGGTCCTGTTCGCGCCAGCCAGTGCGGCGCCAAGTGTATTTGCATCGACTATCCGGGATGACGGCGCCGAGAACGACTTCGAAGACGAGTAGCACATGATAGGTCATGGAGCATCAGCTGCTTACGGGCACGTACTCATGACCCGGAGCGCCGCGAGCAAAGGAGGTTCATTAAAATTCCTGATTACGTATGAACCTCAGCGAGTTTCAGCAGGCGATAGGGCATGGGCGGGGTTCGGACGCTGGCCCAGGTCAAGCGCGGGATCATCGCCGCGAGGTCGTATCGGCGATTGAAGCGGTATTCAAACTCGGCGAGGTAGCGGGGCACGTGCTTGGCGCTAATCGAGCGGAAAGTTCCGGTGATCGCGGCTTTGATGTTGCCGAGGGCGGTGTTGACCCATTTGAAGGCGGGCGTTTTCGCGGCTCTTGGTCCCGAGCCGGTTTTGACGATCGCGTGGCTGCATCCA
>CAZXWR010000143.1:0-9891 GCA_964644325.1 uncultured bacterium | reverse complement strand
GCAAATCCAGGGCATTTTCTACGTGGTCACGCCGATTCGGATGACCGTTGTGCGCCTAGCGGCGGGCGGTTTGCTGGTCTATGCTCCGGTTGCGCCAACCCAAGAGTGCATTGCTTTGGTCAATGAGCTAGAGGCGCAGTACGGTCAGGTGCGCTTTATTGTGTTGCCAACGGTTTCTGGCATTGAGCATAAGGTGTTCGTCGGGCCATTTGCCCGGTGCTTCCCGCAAGCTCAGGTTTGGGTCGCCCCTCACCAGTGGAGCTATCCTGTCAATTTACCCCTCAGCTGGCTAGGGCTGCCGCTGGGGCGCACTCATATTTTGCCCCCGCGCTGTGAAGCCAGCCCCTTCGCCCCTGAGTTTGACTATGCGATCCTCGGCCCCATTGAACTGGGGCTGGGGCCGTTTTTAGAGGTTGCTTTCTTCCATAAATCCTCCCAGACGCTGCTGGTAACCGATTCGGTGATTTCGGTTCCGGTCGATCCACCTGCCGTGGTAACCCTCGATCCCTATCCGCTGCTGTTCCATGCCCGCGATCGCGCTGCAGACCCGATTCTGGATACCCCTGAGATGCGTCGTAAGGGCTGGCAGCGCATTGTGTTGTTTTCGCTGTACTTCAGCCCCAGTTCCCTTCAGGTTCCCCCTTGGGGGGAGGTTTTCCGGGAAGCTTGGCGGGCGACCGATCGCTCCAAGAAGGCTTACTTTGGATTGTTTCCCTTTCGGTGGCAACCCGACTGGTCGCTTTCATTTGCTGCGGTGCAGGGGGAGGGTCGGTTGTTTGTGGCCCCGATTCTGCAAACCCTGATTCTAAATCGTGGGCCATCCGAGACAATTAACTGGGCCAATCTTGTGGCAAGCTGGGAATTTCGACGGTTGATTCCGTGCCACTTTAGCGCTCCAGTTGAGGCCAACCCCCAAGACTTTCGCCGGGCGTTCACGTTCTTGGAAAAACAGCCCGCTCTTGTGGGTCATGGCTTTGTGAATAGCGATCGCACCCCGCTCAACGCAGCGGATTTTCAGCTGCTGCGGAGGATTGAGGCGGGCCTGAATCGGCGTGGCATTACGCCACCCGCCCAGGACAAGGTTTAGTCTGCGGCTGGAAATTTTTAGCAATCAGTGGGTGGCGAGGTTGCCGCTAAAACCTATAATTGAGCAAAACGGGGAATTAGCTCAGTTGGTAGAGTGCTGCGATCGCACCGCAGAGGTCAGGGGTTCGAATCCCCTATTCTCCATCTTTAGGATCATCCAATACAGTCCGCTCAAGTAAGGCCCTCGCTATCCCTGGAGCCGCTGTACACTGTAAAGAGGTAATGCTTTTTACCATTTCGCTGCTGAGGTTGGGGGGGTGCCCCCTTGGTTACCATCCCTCTGGATCATGGGAATGCTAGAAAGGCTGTAGCAGTGGGGTGGCATCCCGTTCCGATCGCCGACCGCATCTACCAGACGATTATGCCCGTTCGCCCCTTGCCTGAGCCTAGCCGCCCCCGTCGTTCATCGCCCTCTGTTTTGTCCCATCGACCCGTCGCTGCCCCATCAATCCGCCTGAAGCATCCCTGGCGACGGCGCATGCGGTACTGGTATCTACGGCTCGTTCGACTGCAAGGGAGCTCCGAAGCGATCGCCCGAGGTTTAGCCGCTGGCGCTTTTGCGGGGATGTTCCCTATTTTTGGCTTTCAGATACTGGTGGGGGTAGTGTTGGCGACCCTGGTTCGGGGCAACCGATTGGCCGCTGCTGCTGCGACCTGGCTTAGTAACCCGTTCACCTATGTACCGCTGTTCGCCTTCAACTTTAAGGTGGGTCAGTGGCTGTTCCCCAACCCAGCCTTGAATGCCTCGCAGCAAGATCTACTTCAGCTGCCGACGCTCCTGGAATTTAGTACCGATGTCGCCCGGACATTATTTATCGGTTCCTTCGTGATGGGTAGCCTGGTCAGCAGTGTCAGTTACTTTGGGGGTCGCTGGCTTGTCGATCACCTGCGCCATCGCCATCGTCACCGTCCTCGTTTGCGCCATCGTTCCCGTCAGCGCTACTGGCCCCAGAAATAGCTGATGATGGCAAGACGGGCGGCGGGCGGCGAAAAACCTTAGACCGCAAACAGACTGAAACTCCGGCTCAGTAGAGCCAAACCAATCGCTACTACTGCCCCAATCAAAGTATTGACCATATTGACCACTTCATTGGTGAGCCAGCTATAGCGACTTTGCAAGGTGGCCCCGATCACACTTTCAATGTTGGTAGCAACAAATGCCGCAATGCCGCACCACAAAATATCTAACGGTGTGATGAGGCCCACCGACCACCCCACAAGGGCGATCGCCCCTGAGCCAACCAAACCAGCCAGCGTTCCTTCTAAACTCACGGCCCCTTCCGTTCCGCGCGGGACAGGTTTGAGCGTCGTAATCAAAAACGTCTGCTGGCCATAGGCTTTGCCAACTTCACTGGCCGCCGTATCTGAAAGCTTGGTGCTGAAGCTAGACACATAGCCCAGTACCAGCAGCGACCCCCAGGGTTCTGCCAGCACCAGAGTGCCCAAGCCACACAGGGTTCCCACCAGCGCCGACCCCCACACATTCTCGGGGCCACGTGCCCCAGAACGCTTTTCGGCAATACCAGCTGCCTCTTTCTCCGCCATGCCAATTTTAGTGACCCCAGACCCCACTAGAAAGTAAAACAGCACGACCCCATATCCCGGCCAAGACAGGGTGCCAAACACCAACACACCGAGAACAAACGCATGCACTAAACCGGCTGGGGTGAGCAGCTTCTGTAACAGCGGCCAGGTGAGCAGGCCCAGCCCTAGGTTAAGCCCAATCCCAATCAGCCAGGGATTCCCGGTTTGGAGGACGGTCAGGAGAGAAGAGAGCGAAGTCATCATACCCCAGTGCTAAAACGGCAACAAAACGACGGCCAGCAGACTTGCTAGGATGCAGTCAAGTTCGGAATCAAGGGCCAAAACGCTATGGATGCTCACCTCCCGACACAGGGCACAGTGCTGTTTCATTTAGCCTTTCCCGTTGCCAACATCCCTGACACTAAAGCGTACTATGCAGATTGCCTAGGCTGTCAGGTCGGGCGCGAAAATGAGTCGTCGGTCATTCTAGAATTCTACGGCCATCAGCTGGTTGCCCATGTCGTCCAGGAACCCCTGACTCCCCAAAAGGGTATCTACCCCCGCCATTTCGGCCTAGTGTTTACCGCAGAAGCCGATTGGGAAGCCCTGCACGATCGCGTCATCGCCCAACACTTGCTGTTCCACCTGCCGCCAAAACTGCGATTTTCGGGGCTGCCCCTAGAACATCGCACCTTCTTCCTTGCAGATCCGTTCCACAATCTGATGGAGTTCAAGTACTATCGCCATGCATCAGCCATTTTTGGCGATCGCGAGTTTAGTCAGATTGGAGACCAACCCCTGATGCCAGCGGGCTGAGAAAATGACAGGGTTGGGCCACGGCGGTCTCCCGCAGCAGCTGATAGTCCCGGTCGTTGAGCGAGTAGGCACCAAACCGGGCTAGATGTGGATTCATCAGCTGCACATCAAAGAGCCTATACCTCCGCGATCGCAGATGTTCCACCAGCTTCACCATTGCTACCTTTGACCCCTCTGAGATGGTGTAGAACATCGATTCGCCAATAAACAAGCCGCCAATACTGATACCCAAGATACCCCCAGCCAAGCGATCGCCCTGCCAGGTTTCGAAGCTAAAGGCCCAGCCCGTTTCGTACAGCGCCCGATAGATAGACTTCAGCTCTGCTGAAATCCAGGTACTCTCACGATTGGCGCAGCCCTCCACCACCGCCATAAAATCAGTATTGATCGCCACGCGAAACCAGTTTTGATTGAGGGCTCGGCGCAGCGATCGCGGCATGTGAAACCGTTCATCCAGGGGCATCAGGGTGCGGGACGGGCAGCTATACCAGCCCAGGAGCCCATCCACATCTTCCGCCATCAAAAAATAGCCCTGGCGATAGCCCTCCACCACGGCCTCCACATCAACCCACATTTACGCTGCACCCTAGAGACGGATCAAACTTTGGCATGATGAGTAAGAGTATCATCGTCCTTTAACAATGACATCCACGCCCTCGGATTACAAACCGACCTCTACCTGGACTGAAATTATCCGCCTGCTGCGCTGGGACAAGCCGGAAGGTCGCCTAATTCTGATGATTCCAGCCCTGTGGGCGGTGGTACTCGCCAGCAAGGGTGCCCCGCCAGCGCTCTTGGTGCTGGTCATCGTGACGGGCAGCATCACCACCAGTGCCGCAGGCTGTGTGGTCAATGACCTCTGGGACCGCAACATTGACCCCCAGGTGGAACGCACCCGCACCCGACCCCTAGCGGCCAAAAGCCTGACAGTGCAGGTGGGCTTGGGGGTACTGGCGATCGCCCTATTGTGCGCGTTTGGGTTAGCCCTCTACTTAACGCCCCTGAGCTTTTGGCTCTGTGTGGCAGCAGTGCCTGTCATTATCTTGTATCCCCTGGCGAAGCGAGTATTTCCGATTCCGCAGCTCGTCTTGTCGATTGCCTGGGGGTTTGCCGTGCTGATCAGCTGGACGGCGGTAACCGGACAGTTTGAACAGGGCAGCTGGCTGCTGTGGGGGGCAACCGTGCTCTGGACACTGGCCTTCGATACTATCTATGCACTGGCCGATCGACGGGATGACCAACGGCTGGGGATTAACTCCAGCGCCCTGTTTTTTGGGCCAGCAGTGGAAGGGGCGATCGCGATTTTCTATCTCGGGGCGCTGGTACTGCTGGGCTTTTTGGGCCATGCGTTAAATCTACACTGGAGCTACTGGATTACCTGTGCGATCACAACATTGCTCTGGGGGCGGGAGATCTGGTACCTCAAGCAGCCGCGTTTGCCGAGCAATGCCTACAGCGCCCTGTTCCGCGAGAATGTTTGGGTGGGCTTTATCCTACTGCTGGGGATGATCCTTGGCTCACGTCTGTAATCCCCTAGGGTCAGGGGTTATGCCACAGTTGAAGTTGAAGGGATTCAGGTTTACAACCGGAAACGGGTTGTGCTAGCTTAAAGATCTGCGGACGTATAGCTCAGTTGGTTAGAGCACCACGTTGACATCGTGGGGGTCACTGGTTCGAGTCCAGTTACGTCCATTGGCTAGGGGGTCGCAACACACTGAGAATGCTTATTTCAGCTGCATTGTCTAAAGACTTATCCTCACTAAGAGCCAACTATCCAGACTGACGACTGTGCAGTTAGGGGATCTACTAGAGTACCTCCCCTCCGAGAGGGTGTAAGCGCCATGACCCCAGCAATGGCAAACGACTTTCAGCGGCTTGTCTTAGAGCGCTTGGACAAAATTGATGGGGGCATTTCTGGGGTCAACACCCGCTTAGATAAGCTGGAATTGGGCTTGGATAAGGCAGAAGCTCGTTTTGATACTTACGTCAAAGCTTCTGAGAAAGTCGAGCGACTGGCCACTACCATCCTCATTACAGCAGGAACCGTCACTCTTTTGGCTCCAGTTTTGCAGGCGATCGCCCCCACTGTTCGAGCTTTTTTAACAGGTGCTGCATGACGGGTAGAACTTGTGTGGAGATGTTGCTTGTCCACACACTGTCCACAGTATTACTGAGGATCCCTGAAATCTAAGCAT
This sequence comes from uncultured bacterium, assembly GCA_964644325.1. Taxonomy (GTDB): domain Bacteria; phylum Cyanobacteriota; class Cyanobacteriia; order Thermosynechococcales; family Thermosynechococcaceae; genus CAZXWR01. The sequence continues at coordinate 4,270 of CAZXWR010000143.1, read as the reverse complement.
CCTAGCTAATGTTGAACCCACGTTGACATCGTGGGGGTCACTGGTTCGAGTCCAGTTATGTCCATTGGCTAGTATTAAGAAACTTGAAGGCTCAGTCGCAAAGCAGAATTTCCTCGGCGATTTCTCCCGTACGCTACTTCACCAACGCATAACCGCTCAAATCCGGGTTCACAACATTGATCTCCCCGGCTTCGATGACCCGGCAAATATCACCGCACAAAGCTCTACTCAGGGATTAGGCTAACCGCTACAATCCACAATTAGAACCCTAGCTAACCGCCATGAGTCCGCTGCCCAAATTCTGCATCAACCTCGATGAGGAATTCCCTACCCTGAAAGACGCGCCCATCATTGAGGCCGTCATTCATTGGCAAGCTCATGCTGGCAAAACGCTTGAACCCGAACCCCTCAAAGCCAAACTAACCGAGCGATTACCTGACTATCCCATCCTTCAGGTTCAGCATGATATGGAAATCTCTGCAACCGGAGCAGTCGATGGGTCTTCTGAAATCTTCCACCGTACCCAATGGAATGGCTTTCGCCTTCAGGATGAGCAAAACCACCATGTAGCTCAGTTCACCCCCACGGGGGTCGTTTTCAGCCGCCTACAACCCTACGCAGGCTGGAACAGCTTCCAAACTGAAGCCCTTCGCTTCTGGAGTATTTTTCTGGAACTAGCTGAGCCAACGGTCATCCAACGCTTAGGCGTTCGCTATATTGCCCGTATTTCCCTGGACAATAACGAACAGCCCTCCCATTATCTCAAGACCGTTCCCTCTGCCCCACCAGGGCTAGACCTGCCTACAGACTCATTCTTCCACCAAGACACCTATCAAGTCCCCGGTCATCCTTACCAAATCAACTGGGTCAGAACCATTCAACCCGCTGGAGCAGATCCGATCGATGGCCGTGCTTTGATTACTGATATCGACGTTTTTACCCGTGAGTTGCTTCAATTAGATCAAGACACCCTAACCCAACGACTTCAGGAAATGCGCTGGCTTAAAAATAAAGTTTTCTTCAGCAGCATCACCCAAGACGTCCTTGAGCGATTTGGAGCCACACCATGACTATTACGAGCCTGTCCAGAGGAAATAGCCCAACAGCGGCTTATATCGATCAAATTAGCCAAAATAATCAAAATTATTTTGCTCAGAGCGCTGCTTTAAGCAAGCAACCTGCTATTGAAGAACTGGCCACAACCTGGGCAGAGTGTAGAACCCCTAATTGGGATGGTTATGCTGCGTTCCCTGTGAAAGAGTCAACCTTGAATTACGCCTACGCTGTGATTCAGGCGTTACCTTTGGGGTTTCCCTTGCCATCTGTGGGGGCCGAACCCGACGGTCATTTAACACTTGAGTGGTATCGCAGTCCCCACTGGACTATCTCAGTCAGTGTCAGTCCTGAAGGTGTCCTCTATTACGCAGCTCTTTTAGGAAACAGCGACCCGCGTGGTTCAGAGCCATTTCTAGGGGAAATTCCTCAACGGCTTCTCATCTTAATTCAGGAAGTCGCTCTATCTAAGAATTAAAAGTTCATGCTCGATCCAGAGAATATTCCCCCCGTTGAGGAAACTGAGTTACTTGCCCGATATGTGATGCAGAGTAGTCTTTTTCGGAGCGATCGCACCATAAAGCCCAACCTGTTCATCCCCCATCCCTACCAGGAGCTGTCCGTCACTCGCCATCGCGGTGCAACTGAAGCAGAAATTTGGCAGGCAGGATTTAACGTAGCAACGCAACAACAGAAAACGCTTTATGGGCGATCGGATATTTTGACCCAGGATTGCCTGATAGACTCTCTGCAAGTGACAGCCAAGCCCTTTCCTGATAATCCCAATCACGCCGATATTGAAGGTTGGCCGACCGCGAAAGAGGATCAAAAGGCGATCGCCCTTAAACTGGCTGCATCTGCGACTAAACTTATTCCTCCACCGTTGGCATCTTAATTCAGGGAGACTTCGTCTCAAAAGCAATTTCAAAGATCGCGTCTTATTGAATAGTCTCTACTCCCGTATGCGGACGTACTTCAGGGCACCTCGAAAAATAGGTTTTCTTAAGAATTAGATCGCTCAGAACCACTATTCTCTTGTGGTCTACTCTCGGTAACGTGGCTGTATCCTCAATTAAATTGAATTAATCGATGTGCTCTTCAGGCAAAAACAACGGTGCGATTTCCGTAGACTAAGATGCGGTTTTGAAGGTGCAGCCGCACGGCACGGGCCAGAACCATCCGCTCTAGGTCTTTGCCTTTGCGAATGAGGTCAGTGGTTTCATCTCGATGGCTGACTCGCACCACGTCCTGTTCAATAATTGGGCCTTCATCCAGGTCAGCCGTTACGTAGTGGGCAGTAGCCCCAATAATTTTGACGCCGCGTTCATGGGCACGCTGGTAGGGGTTGGCCCCAGCAAAGGCGGGCAAAAACGAGTGATGGATGTTGATGACCTGGGGATACTGGGCCACAAAGTCGGGGCTTAGGATCTGCATGTACTTGGCTAGCACCACCAGATCAATCTTGTACTCCTGCAATAGCGACAGTTCCTGGGCTTCTTGATCTGCTTTGGTCGCTTGGGTGATGGGCAGACAGTGGTAGTCAATGCTAAACTGCTCGGCGATCGCCCTTAATTTTTCGTGATTACTGATGATCAGGGGGATCGTACAGGGCAGTTCTTTGGCCTGCTGTCGCCAGAGGAGGTCAAACAAGCAGTGATCTTGACGGCTCACCCAAATTGCCAGACGCGGCACCGCATCCGAAAACTGGAGCTTCCAGGTGGCCTGCAAGGGATCGGCGATCGCCTGGAAGGCTGGGCCAATAATGTCGCGAGGTAGCTTAAAGCCATCCACCTGCCACTCAATCCGAGTCAGAAATAGGCCCGCATCAAAATCGGTATGGTGGTCTGCATGGACAATATTGCCCCCATTGGCATAGATAAAGTTAGAAATCTTCGCCACTAGCCCCTGCTGGTCAGGGCAAGAAATCAAGAGTGTTGCCGTCGCGCCTGCCATTCATCCTGCCTCAAAACCCTGTCCAGACTTAGTTTATCGGCTCAGGCTACGGATTATTTATATTTGGGCGCATGGACTCGTTTCGGACACTCAGGGTCACGGGCCGCGACCCGTAACCCTCCGGGCAGCTGAGGTTCATCTACAGTTACTTTGCCAGTCATGCGGCACAATCAAGAGAGCGATCAAGGGGCGCAGCATCAATTCTCTTTATCGTTGCGGCAGCAGAACAGTAAGCTGGTTGAGGGCGTTCACAGTAAGTCATCATGGCAACGATTAACGACAACTATCTGAAACTCAAAGCAGGCTACCTCTTTCCAGAAATTGCCCGACGGGTGACGGCCTTTGCGACCGCCAACCCAACGGCTCCCATTATCAAGCTGGGCATTGGGGATGTTACCGAACCCTTACCGGAAGCCTGCCGCACTGCCATGATTGCCGCAGTTCACGACATGGGCGATCGCAGTTCTTTTAAGGGCTATGGCCCGGAGCAAGGCTACCTGTGGCTCCGCGAAAAAATTGCGGCCCAGGACTTCCAAGCACGGGGCTGCGAGGTTGACGCTGCCGAAATTTTCATTTCGGATGGCTCTAAATGCGACTGTGGAAACATCCTCGATATTTTTGGTGACAGCAACACCATTGCCGTCACCGACCCCGTGTATCCCGTCTATGTCGATACCAATGTCATGGCAGGCCATACCGGAGATGTGAATGATCGGGGTGAATATGACGGCCTGTTCTATTTACCGATCACCGCCGAGAATAACTTTACGGCTCAAATTCCGAGTGAGAAAGTAGACCTCATCTATCTATGTTTCCCCAATAACCCCACGGGTGCGGTAGCCAGCAAAGCCCACCTGAAAGCCTGGGTAGACTACGCGAAAGCCAACGGCTCAATTATTTTATTTGATGCCGCCTACGAAGCCTTCATTACCGACCCTGAAATTCCCCACTCCATCTATGAAGTAGAAGGAGCCAGAGACTGCGCCATTGAATTTCGCTCCTTCTCCAAGAATGCGGGCTTTACAGGCACTCGCTGTGCGCTGACCGTGGTGCCGAAAACGCTAACGGGCAAAGCCGCTGATGGCTCGGATGTAGATCTCTGGCAGCTGTGGAATCGGCGGCAGTCTACGAAATTTAACGGCGTGTCCTATATTGTGCAGCGCGGCGCGGAAGCGGTCTATTCGCCAGAAGGTCAAGCTCAGATTCAGTCGCTGGTCAGTTTTTACATGGACAATGCCCGCATCATCCGGGAGCAGCTGACCGC
>CAZXWR010000142.1:0-9923 GCA_964644325.1 uncultured bacterium | reverse complement strand
GAATGTGTAGATGCTGCCTTCAAAAGTTGTCCTAACGTATACCCGTAGTGCTATAGTTCCTATCTCCCGTTTTCCTTAGCTCGTGACGCTTGTTGCAACATCACGGTCTTTTCTACCCTGGACGGTGGGCGATCGCTCACCGCATCAAAACAACAACTGCTCTTCCTGACTCTTCACACATCCGGTTGACAAGCCGTTGTAAGGCTAGAGCGCATTGACCCAGACGGACGAGTGCGCTTTTACCCCTTCAAAAACGGAGTCAAGTTCATGTTGCTTTCTAATGCGAACCTAGCGCATCTCAATAGCGTTACCCATGAGGGGAAAGTGGTCATCATGGCGACCGACCCCCAAGGCAAGCTGCTGTATACCATTCGCCAGGATGGCTTTGAAGATAGCTATGGCAATACTGCGGTGACCGGCTGGGAGAATTGGCAAGCACTGCCCCTATCGCAGGAGGCAGATGACCCATCTATTCTGGAGCAAGAACAGGAAACCCTCACCTACCCAGACGATGCAGATGCCCAGCGCTACATCCTGCGATCGCAGTTTAATACCGCCGATCAAACCGCTGTTGCCCCGGTACAGCTGGTTTCTGGCCTGGGACATCTCTACGTCTTTCGGCAGTCTAAGACGGGCACCCTGCTGGTGGATCGCTTTGTCCTGGACGGGTTAACCAACACCCTGGTGCGGAAACTAGACGTGCGCTTTAAGCGCAGTCGGCAAAAGTATGCCCCTCTGGAAAACCCCAACGGTAGTCGCAGCCAGACCTTCGATGCCCTGGACTACCGCGACGCCAACAACCAGCCCTTCTATGAACCCACCACCGAACTTAGCCTGATTCAAAACCTAGAGCAGGGATGGTTTGACGTGGTGCTCCTGCCAACCACGGAACCAGAAAAATACCGCTGGCATATCTTTGCCTATAATGCCCAAAGCCAAGCCGTGGAACTGACCTCGATTCGGGCTTCGGCTGCGGGCTTATTTGAGATCAAAGACGATACCGTATTCGAACCCAAACCTGGTGAACCGAGCATCCTGATTCCCCGCAGCATTCCGGGCATCATTCATCGCACCCTCGACCTGCGCAATTCTGAAGATCTCCCCCTGTCAGTTAGCAATGGTTTGACAGCCACAACCTACGACCTCCAGGAAGAACGTGAAACTCAGGTCGGCCCGCAGCTTTTGAAAACCGCCACGAAGGTGATGCTGGCGATTCCGTTGCAAGCGGGGGGCGTTGCGGCATTGAGCTTTGCCACCGCCGCCGATGGCACTCTGGCCCAAATTGACGAGCAGCCCCAGTTTCAAACCCTGCGCAGCGATGCCCGCGATGTACTGTTGCCCCTGAACACCCTGGATGAAATCAAAGGCATCGGCCAAGGGAATTCACCCCCCCAAGGGGCGATCGCTGGCATGGAACGGGGCGAAAACGACCAGGTGCGAATTCTGTCGCCCCAGGCACAGCAGCTCCAGTATGGCGATCAGGTGGAAATTGCCAACACCCAGCACTACAACGGCCACTACATTGCCCACAAAATTGACGATCAGACCTTTGAGATCGAAACCCAGTGGGTCGCTGCTGAAGCCGGGAATTGGGCCGTCATTCCAGAAGCAGAAACAGGCTTGATTTTTGACGGCATTATTACTGCCTATGAGCCAACCCCAGACGGCAAACTACGGATCACCAGCCCCAATCACGGCCTAGAGTCTGGCGATGAAGTGCAGGTCGCCGATACCCAGGACTATAACGGCACCTATGCTGTTACCGAAATTGAACCCGATCGCTTTAGCATTGACCTGCCCTGGCACGCGGGGGAAGCCATCAATCTGAAGCTGGAATCCCGGAAGCGCCGCGGTATTTCCTTTGATGGAGAACAGGACTACATCGAGATTCCTGGACTGGAACTAAAGCGTCCCTCTACCGACTACGCCTATGGTCAAACCTACTCCGTCTGGGTGTATGTGAGCGATCGCAGTCGGCGCAAGCAGCTCTGTGTGAGCGATCAGAACAGCCTGATGTGGCTGGGCATGAGCAATAGCCGCATGATGGCGCAGCTTGCTGAACTAGGCCAAGTCATCGATCCGGATGTGCTCCCTGAGAATCAATGGGTTCACTACGCCAGCACCTTTGCCTACGATCCCAAAACAGCATCTACAACGCTCACACTCTGCCGTAACGGAACCGCGATCGCAACTGAAGTTTTTGATGCTTCTCCGGCAACTTTAGCGCCCGATGCCGAGTGGGAACCTAAGTTTTGGCTGGGCGGCTCTGACAGCGATCATTACTTTGCTGGGAAGCTGGCCGATGTTCAGATTTGGGATCAAGGGCGATCGCCCCAGGACATCAAAAACAGCATGTACCTCCAGCTTACGGGTCGTGAAGTTGGGCTAGCGGGCTACTGGCGGCTCGGCGCGATTATGGCAGATCGCGAGCGCCATGTGGTTGATTTCTCCATCCATGAGAAGGATGGCAGGGTCTACGGCGATGCCTTTGTGAGTGCTGCTACCCTATCCCGCACCCTCGGGGATGGCACGACACCCATCGTGCAGTACCGCAATGATGAGCTATTTGCCGTCAGTCAGCGGACCACCTATGAAGAGTGCTTTGAGTTCAAGCTGGATGACGCTAGCCTTAACCCCAACGATATCGATGGCAACGGCACCCCCCTGTTTGCGATCGCCTATTGGGGGCAGGCCAATCGCAGCACCGATGACGGGATTGAATTTGCCGGGGAACAAGCAGCCCTTGAGCCCATTGCTGAAGGTTGGTACAAAGCCACCGCTCGGTTTACAGTGCCGGATGAGGTGCGACTGGTGCGTGCCTTTGGCCTAGTGGACGTAACGGGCGAATGGCAAACCCTGGAAATTCGCAAGCACCGCATCCGCTCCATTTCCAATGCCGTGACCGCCGCTCAGTACCGCGATCGCCTGGAACTCCATGCACTGACCAACCAAACACCAGACGCGCAGCTCAATGAACTGACGGCCAAGGAACTGACCGAAGCTGACCTGCTGGTTCAAAAGCAAAAGCTAGAAGCCGAAATTGCCCTGCTAGACAACGTATCTGCCCTACAGGCTGAAGTGGGTCGTTTAGAAGCGTTGCTCAGCCGCACAGCGAGTTTACGAGATAACCAACTCCAAGCCTATCGCCGGGAAGTGAATAATCCCTTTAACTACTATTGCCGCCTGATCAATCAAAACAGTGGACGAGGCATTGACGTGCAGAACTTTTCCAGTGCCAATGGTGCGAGGCTAGGGCAATATACACCTGGGAATCACTATCACCAACAATGGTACTTCCAGCCCCATGGAGCCTTTTACATCATCGTCAACCGCAATAGCCAAAAAGCGATGGAAATTGAAGGGCTCTCTGTCGGAGCTGCAATCGTTCAAAATCCTTTGGGCTATGCCAACAGACAACAATGGAGTGTGGTTCAACAGGCAGGGGGCACCTATCAAATCACCAACCGCAGCACTAATTTAGCGATAGATGTGCAGAGCTTTTCTAAGGCTGATGGTGCGCTACTGGGACAATATGCCAGAGGTAGCCACACGTCACAGCGCTGGTTTATTCAGCCAACCTCAGACCAGGCAAATGACACGATTCCAAAGATCCATCAGCGATATCAGCAGTATTTAGCGGACTACCAGCGAATTACGGCAGATCTCGCGGCTCACCGTGCAATGTTGGCTAACCGAACCACAGAACTTCAACGCCTGCGCCAGCTTCTAGAGACTGTCACTGCAAAATTAGTGGATGTGCAAACTGTCCTCAATCAGCTCAATACAGCCATTTTAGAGAGTGTCCAATCTAATTCTCAGGACGCCCAAACAATGGATATTCTCCATACAGATGCTCGGGGCATGGTCACCCAGGGAGCCTTACTAGACTTCATCCAGTCGGCCAGTCGCCTCACGAGTCTGGCTGGGAGTGAAGGTAATGTGCAGCTTAACTACTTTGATCAGCGCGGTCAGATGCGGCAAACAAAATATGACGCCACAGCTGATCGCCTAAATGCAGCCTATGAGCAGTGGCTACCCGACGGCTTAAAAGCCTGCCTCAACCTACAACAGGCGGATAGTAAGCTCCTGCTTGAAGAACCGCTCCAACTCACACCAGAGTGGACCGTCGAAACCTGGTTTTCCTACCCCTTACCGAAAACCAATCAGTGGAATACCCTCTTGCGTGGTGAAACGCCCGACCACCAAGTCATTGTCCGGAATGGTAAATATCTTGGCACTTACATCGGCAACAGTCCCCAAAAATTCTTTCCGGCCCAGTACGGTATGGAAGGGGAAGAACCGATGGACTTCAGTCTGGAAGCACTAACCCCCGGTTGGCACCATTTAGCTGCCGTGGGTACTGGAGAAGGAGACGATGCCAGAACGGTATTTTATATTGATGGCCAGAAGGTAGGGGAAGCCCACCATAAAAGTACGACCAACATCATTGTGGTTGGCAACAGTACCGGGAATACCCAACCCTTTGGCAAAATTACCGAAGTGCGCCTCTGGTCTTTGGCCTTAAGTGCAGCGGAAGTTGAAGTCAACAGTAAAACAATGCTCAGTGGCAATGAACCGGGGTTAGTGGCCTACTATCCCACGAACGAAGCGACGGGTACGGTCATCCGCGATCGCTCCGGGAATAATCGTCACGCCGAAGCTCAAAGTGCCCTTTGGTGGGCCTGTGCTGCACCGATTGGGAACCCTGGCCATACTGTGATGCAGTTTGGCAACAGCGAGAATCGGATCACAATTCCCTACCGCGCAGCCTTTAAGGTCACGTCTGCCCTCACGCTGGAAGCCTGGATTAAGCCAGATCGCTTAGACCAAACTTGGCAGTCGATTGTCCAATACCCCCACGCTGCGACCCATACCAGCCCGTTCTGTGACTATAGTCTCGTGCTCTCGCAGTCAGGTGGACTCCATACCCGCATTGATGGTGTCCCCACCCAGACTTACGGGGCAGGTCAGGTAACGCCACAATCTTGGCACCATGTTGCCCTGACCTGGGACGGGGCAACCATCACCTTTTTGATCAATGGTGAACCCGTTGGCTCTGAAGCGACCGATGTTTCCCAGATTCAGTATGCCCACAATAATCCGCTGCTGATTGGGGCCAATGCCAGTGGCACGGAAGCCTTTGCGGGGCGGATTGCCGAGGTGCGTTTGTGGAATGTCGCGCGATCGCCTGCCGAAATTCAAGTAACAAGGCACCAGCACTTGACTGGATCAGAAGCGAACCTGGTGGGATACTGGCCGCTGGACTTCGTAGACAATATGGCGACCCCCGCCACCGTCAAGGATATGACTGGAACCCAAACGGGGCAAGTAGACCAGGCCGTGCTGGTTATGGATAACATGCTGCCCCTGAGTGAGTCCGCACTGGTTGTTACTGAATACAGCACCATTGGTATTGAACCCGGCACCCAGCAAAAAGCAGCTATCATGCGCCGCCTCCTGGGGTTGCCTACTCGACAAGGGGCAAAACTCTTCGCCGATCAGCGGGTCGAAATGCTGGAGTTGAAATGGGTGGGCAATGCCCAGTTTGCCCCCACCCTATTGGGCTATATTGAGGGCGCACCCCCCGTCCCCAGTGAAAACCTCACGGAAGAAGATGACTATAACGGGGCCACCTCCGTTGAATTGACCGTCACCGATGATTTGGAATTTAGTTGGAACCGCGCTCAAGAATCTGGCGGCGGCGTTTCCACAGAATTTTTCGTGGGGGTTGGGGGGACCACCAGTGTCGGACTTGGGGCTGAACAGGAGTTTGAGTACAAGGCAGGTGTGAAGGGCGAACTGAGTTCCCAGCGCACTGACCTCAACGAAAGCAATATCTCAACTTCGGTCGGGCTCAGCATGACAGATCGCCTGGAGCTGCGCGGTAGCTCGGAGCAGTCCCCTCAGTTCCTCCATCTGGGTCAACGCTATGTGCCCAAAAATGTGGGCTATGCGCTGGTTGTGTCGGGTCTAGCTGACCTGTACATTACCCGTCTCAAGCGCAGTCAGCGCATGATTGGCTATCAGCTCCTGCCCAACCCGGATCTACCCTTTGACGTGAACACAATCACGTTCTTAATGAACCCGGCTTACACGATGAACGGGAGTTTAGATGGCCAAACGGGCACCGCTGCCGCGACCGATCGATTCCATCGTCATGTGCCAGAAATGCGATCGCAGTATGGGTCACTGTATCCGGCCAGCTATTTCCGAGTCCAGGAAGCCTACGACATTGAGGCCCAAATTGAACAACAGGATAAAGAACGGGAGTCCTACTTCCAAAACTTTAACGCGCGGGCAGTGGAAGCCTCAGCCCTGAACAGCACCATTGGCCCCATTGAATTAGAGCCCGCGCCCATTACCGTTGGCTCCAGCGATAGCGCTGCCCAACCCCAAACGGAAGCGGAACGACAGGCCCAGGAAGAACAGCGCCGTCGCCAAACCCAAGATCAAGGTGCACAGAATGCCGAACAGGTGGAGCAGCTCGCCGACCAGCGCCGGGCTGAAATTGCAGCGCGGCAGGAAAGCCAGGAAGCCAAGGTGCAGGCGTTGGCAGGCATCGATAGCTGGCAGCGCAAAATGGAAGGACTGCTGGTGCGGGCCGCGAAGCGTAACATCGTCAACACCTATGTATGGGATGCAGATGGTGGACTGCGCGCTGAGACCCAGGAATTTGCCAATGCGGTGGAGCACACCATTGGGGGTTCACTGGTGACCGAAGGGGGGATTGGCATTGCCGCTGAGGGCTCCGGTGGCCCAGCGGGTGAACTAACCGTTTTAGCGACGGGTACCCTCTCCCAGACCCTGACCAAAACCGAAAATCGTAGCCGGGGATTTGCCCTCAACGTGGATCTGGGCGGCGTGGAGAGTCGTGGTATCACCGACAACCAGGATCGGCCGCTGCTGCCCGGAGAAAAAGTAGACCGCTATCGGTTCAAGAGTTTCTACCTGGAAGGTCACACCAACCACTTCCACGATTTCTTCGATACTGTGGTAGACCCCGAATGGTTGCAGAGCAACGACGAGGAAGCCCGTGCCCTCCGGCAAACCATGGCTGGCCATCCCAATAAAACCTGGCGGGTGCTGCACCGGGTCACCTATGTAGAGCGTCCAGCTCTCCTAGGCTTGGGCCGTGACCTGCGGCGCATCGCTGGCAATCAGGATGCAGAAGCTGATTTGCAGGCCAAAATTGCCCTGCTGGAGGAGAATAACCTGGCCCTCGCCACCAAGCTGGATGATGTGCTGAACTTGCTGCGATCGCAGTCCTTGCAAACTCAGCTTTCCTCGGTGCCTATAAACGGAGAAAGGGTTACGGGATAAGGCCACGGTTCTTAAGTTAGGGGTAGAAAAAGATTGGAACCGAAGTGGATCCAACTGGGGTTTTGGAAGGTCAGGAGAGCTCCCATCTTAGTGGACACCGTATACTGTCCCTCAAGGTAATGGGGCTTCTTGACCTTAGCCCCCCGATCACCCCTCCTTCCCCCAATCTTCCATCATCTGCCCAACTGACAAAGGCGATCGCTCCTCAATGCCCTTCGCCTTACAGAAAGCTGTTCTCGCGGCTTTCCGTCTCACTCGATTGTTATAGGTCTGAAATGCCTTCAGCGATCGCTGTCTTGTCAGGGTCATGGCCAGGTAAGAATCCACCTCATCTTCGACCAGGCGGCTACTGTAGGTATGACGGCCCCGGTGGGGATGAACATTCTCTAGCCCCGCTGACTCCGCAATGTCTTTGATGAGCTTGTAGACTCCTTCATAGCTGATGCGCTGTCCCCAGTTCCGGTTACTGTAGGACACAAACAGCGGGTCTTCCTCCGTCAGGTCTGCTCCCTTCTCAAGCGATCGCACCACCAGGTATTCCACCAGCGCTGCATGGGTTTCATCATCGGTCGGAACGGGGCCATCCGACCCATGTTTGGCATCCCTGACCATCACCTCTACATTGTTGTAGTCCCCGACATTGAGGCGCACCACCTCTTCTGCTCGTAGGCCCGCATTGAACCACAGCAGCAATATCGCGCGATCGCGGGTCTCAGTCTTGCGTCCTTCAATCGCCTGAAACAGTCTCTCAACTTCATTGGGTTCTAGATGCTTAGACTGGGGTTCAGGCAGTGCTGGGATGGTCACCCCCTTGGCCGGATTCTGGGCCACTTGGCCCGTCTTCAACAACCAGGAATAGATGCTCTTGATGGCAATCAGGGCCGCTGCCTTGGATGTTTTCTTGAGCGATCGCTTCTCCAGCAAAAGCTGATAGCTCGTCAAGTCAGATAGTTCCACACGGCTCCAGTCCTTGCCCGCCCAATCAATGAAAGCCCGCAGCTGCCGCCGATAGTTCCGGCAGGTATTCTCCGCAAAGGCTCTAGCCTGCAAGAACTGCTCAATCTGCCGATACCGGAAATGCTTCGCGGCATCCGGCTGCACCTGGGTGATCGCCACCACTTTGTCGGACTGATTCGTTTCAGAATGTGAGGGTTGTGGGCGATTGTTTCTGGGGGGCTGCTGGTCATCAGTCAGTTCAACCAGATGGACGGCTGGGACAGGTGCGTTAGTCATCTGTGGCCTCCTTATGGGTGAGGGGTAATCGCAATAATGGTGATTTCTGCTTGACTTGGCCCGTACATCCAGAAGACTCTGAAGGCACCTGGTGTTCGATTCTCAACATAGGCTTCAAACACCGCTTCCCCCTTTGGCCCTTGTAAGGAGCTGTACTTGTGAGTTTTTAGTCCGGGGTGCCGCAAATTGACTTCCATTAAACCCAGCGTTTTTAGCACCTTCTTGTGTTTCTTGGGATCTTGCTGTTCCAGTTCCTCCAGCGATCGCACCGCACTAGGGGTAAACTTCAGCTGAAACTTCATTTATCCTCAAGCTCTAGATTGGCATAGGCCGCAAATGACCCCAGCTCCACTGTTTCACCTGTGGCCGACTCTGATAGCCCTTGCCGAACTGAGGCGATCGCCTCGGAATTCTTCCACAGCCATAGCTCTCGTTCGGGAACTGCTACCACAGGGTCGAGCAAGATCTGCCCGGCATCATTCACTAGGACACGGTAACTCTTGCCTTTCCCGATTGACCCAATGCTTAACCGTCCACGGCTATCGGGTTGCACGATGTCTTTGACAAGCTGAAAGTCTTCGTTTGTCACCTGGCCACCCTTACTGGAGTGCGTTCAATATCCATATTGTCACACAAATTTGAGGGAAATACCCATTTACCCATTGCTTCAATTACGGATATCTAATCAATATCTGTATTACATTAAAAATTACGTTAAAAAATGACGTGATATGATTAGGCTTTGAAACCCTTTCCTGGCTGACCGTTTCCGTGCCCAAGAAAATTCGAGACATCAAAGCTATGCTGCAAAAAGCTGGCTTCTCTGAAGTCGCTGGCAAAGGGAGTCATGCCAAATGGAAACACCCTGCGATCGCCGATTACATTGTGATTGCCAGGAAAGATGGCGATGATGCTCCTAAATATCTCGAAAAGCAAGTCCAGCAGATACTCAAGACGCTGAGGGAAAACGGCAATGGATAAGCACAAATATCAAATGCTCATTCAGTGGTCAGACGAAGATAGTTGTTATGTTGTCTCACTCCCTGATTTCCCAAATGTGATGCAGCCCTGTACTGACGGCAAGACCTATGCAGAGGCTGCCAGTAATGGTGAAGAATGTATCGAATCACTGATCCTCTGGCACCAACAGGAAGGTAAGACATTACCTGAGCCTCAGACACTTCAAGTTGTATAGCGTTTGCGATCGCTCAAATTCCATGCAATTGAAACTCAGTTACGACGGTAATTCTCCAGAACAGACCCCCGGCAGCAAGCAGTCGTTCTCAACCCAGTGTTACATCGGCAAAGATGGGTTCCTAAGTAGCTAGGCGGAATTAAATGTAAAACGCTCTAGGTCATAATCACCTTTA
>CAZXWR010000141.1:0-9982 GCA_964644325.1 uncultured bacterium | reverse complement strand
CCAAAAGATTGGGTTGATGGGAAATTCCGCAGCAGGCGATAGGCCACCCCTTTATACCAGACCCCTTCTGTACTCTCTGTTCCCATAGCAGAGAGATCAATCACGCCACAGGCAATACCTGCGGCCTGAAGACGCTGCATGACTCTGACCCTCAGGCTAGACTTTCCCATCTGCCGTGAATTCAGCACATAGCAGAATTCACCGTTCTGGAGAGCCTGATAAAGTTCCTGATCCGCAGGGCGAACCACATAGGTCGGATCCGATACCGGTAGGCTCCCCCCCAGGTGGCGATAGGGTGCAGTAAAATCAGAGGCCATAGGACAAGTTAGATGAATAGATACAAGAAATTATTCTTTTCCTGCGGTTGCATGCAATGACATGAAATGACCCAGCAAACGATCCAGGTCAAGACGACTTCGTGCAGCACAATGAGTCCTGAAAAAACTGATCCGCTGAGGACTCTTGGGAAATTGTTAGGAGTCATTCATGTCGCATGGGCTCATCATAACGTTGGTCTTAGTTCAGTCCAAGCACTATCCAATTTTTTCAAACTTTATCCAATCTTGCAGGGGCTCAAGGGGGCCAGCTCTGACATATCTCTCAACTTGAGAACCAGATTTAGGTCAAAACTCTTCTTTGAATTCTAAGCAGTCGTTCCCAAAGGCTTCATCAAAATATTGCCTGTGGGGTCGAGCCGCAAGGGTGCTGTGGCCTTTACGCTGCGAGGCTACAGCGGTTTAGGTAATTGCGGTGCGGCACAGCGACACCCGCAGATTTCAGCTGCATCACTCAAGGTATTGCTTTAGTCTGGTTGCTTGGGAATATCGATTTTCAAGATCACCCCATAAATTCCTATTTTGCAATCCTTGCTGTAGTGCCATGCTGTGTTCATCAGCTTTGAAGGAATGCAACCCCTCATCTAATTAGCCCCCATTTGAATGGGTAATGCGGTTTTTTGTGGGGAGGTAAAGACGCTTCAAGCATTGATCTAAATCAACGCCATACTGATTATTTCGTTGTCTTCTGTATGGATTTAGCGGTCAGGTACAGCCTATCAATTTGTGCTGTGTCCATAACCTTAGAACTTAGGAGATCCTCAAAAATGAATCGTCAATTTTCATCTGCCAAAGCAATGACAGGACTGCTGGCCCCACTCCTTGCTGCCACAGCAATCCTATCGGCCAGTCCCACGCCCGCTTCGGCAGCCCCCCACTGGGGAGAAGTAACCGTCCCTGGAACTCATATTGAGCTTAGTGTTCAACGAGTTTAATAGGGTTTCAGCTTCTACTTTGAGCGGTCTTTAGACCTGAAATGGCTGAAACAACCAATCTTCGTCAGATGCCAGGGACAGTTACGGGGAGAATTCCGATATGATGGCGTTCAAACCCTCAAGGTGAATGGTGTTTACCGAAACGTCAAAGTTTATCAGGCGGTTCTGTGGGGCATCCCTTTCGGTCAAAGCTGGGAGAAGACCTGCGCTAGAACCCCAGCAAAGGTGGGTGGGGTTTACTTCAATCGACCGACTGCCTGTGTTAAAGCATCGGTCGCCCAATCACTCTCAACTCTTTTAAGGGGTGTTGAAGCTGCGAGCCTGATTTTTCCCGCTGCTGGTAAGGCCGGGGCCGTCCTTGCACCCAGCGTTAAATTTCTAGAGAGCCGCGGTGGAGGCGGCATTAATATGTGGGGTGTATTTTACGTGAATCAGTAGGCGCGATCGCAAGCAGCTACGTCAAAAAAAGATGTTGAGCCAGACCAGGATGGCCCATCTGGGCAATATCAATCAAGGGTGTACAGGCCCATAGGTTCTCCATTTCTGTCTGTGCTGCTTGCTGTGCCGCAGTCTCAACTTGAGGGGCTAACTCGCGCAGGATTTGCTGCACCTTTAAGTGACCCACAATGCCCAGCCGCAGGGCTGCCCCCAGTAGCCCCGTCAGCCAGCTATGCAAATAAGCAAACACCACATCGCCTTCATTAAGCAGGGCGACTCGACCGACAACCCCAAAGATCACCGGATGCATCCCCCACAGGTTCCCTGCCAGAATTGCCTCCTCAAGACCCTCTAGCTCCACAGAGGGCCAGGTGGAACGGGCCACCATCAACAACGCCCGCCCGCTCTTTTGTTGGGCTGTGCGGGTGATCTCAACTAACGTACACGCAAATAGCTGGCGATCGATGCGCTGAACTTCAGCAAGCTGACCTGACTGACTGGCCCGATAGCTATGAATCAACGCCACTCCATCCGTTGGACTGACTTTGTTCTGCAGCAAACAGCTGGCAAATTCTTGGAGGGCGATCGCCGAGGTGATCTGTCCTGACTGCACGAGAAACTCAAGTCCGTGGGACAAGGTATAGGAGCCTGAGGGGAAGAAGGAGTCCGCTAGCTGCATCAGGGCCAGCCTGCGGTCTAGCGATCGGGAATCATCAGTCATGGGTATGGTTTGCGTTGGGTAGAGGGGAGGATGCCGGGGAGGGCCAGGGCAGGTTTAGTTCAGCCGCGACCGATTCATAGTGAATGCACAGGCCCGGAACTTGAAATTGGGCAATGATCGCGTCTAGGGGGGCAGTATCGGCGGGCAGCGGCAGGTAGATCTTATGGTTAGCCACGGTCATGGGATAGTGGTGATTCCCCAGGGCATGCCCCAACTGCACGAGGGCGATCGCCTCTGGGTAACCCACGGCCTCAGTCAGCTGAATCACCATCACCGTCTGCGCCGCTAGGTGAACGACGACGAGCTGTCCCTGCCCCGTCACAAACACGTCGCCTTCCGTGAGCTGCCAGCCCCGCTCTTTGATGATGCCAATTGGGGTTCCATTCTGAGCGGTCGCGAAAATACGGCTTTTCGGGCAGTCTGTGGGCAAAATATCGACCTCAAAGCACATTTGCTGGGCTTGGGCCTCGGCAATTCGCTGCTGTAGGGCTGCATCCTGGCGGGAGTTCCCCAGATAGGTTTGGGCGATCGCAGTCATTTCGGAATATCCGGGAGCGGGGACTGTGCCTGCATCTCCCGCACCCGGTTCAGGAATTCGCGGGTATAGCGCTGCAACCCTTGGAGATTGTCCGCCATGGCGCGCACCAGCAGCCCGTTGCAGTTGGGGAGTGGCGAGCAGCCAGCGATCAGGTGACGGGCATCAGAGGGGGGTAAGGTCTGGAGCTGTTCGGCCAGTTCAGCCAGATTAACGGTGGGCAGCACCGCCACAAGGGTCGACTGGAGCGGGTAGGTGGCGCAGTAGTGGCTCTGACGAAACGGATTGTGCTGACCCGTTAGACGCATCTGATCAGCGAATAGGAGGTCGCCACCGGGGGTAAACACCCGTAAACGGTTCCAGAAATCATCAAAGGCGTACTGTTCGCCCCTGGCAATCCGCCCCGGCACAATGATCTCGCCGTAGACCAAGCTCGCGGTTGAATGCAGGGTAATGTCAACGGTTTGATGCAGGGTTGCATCGGCATACAGGATCAGCGGCTCGGGGATGAACTCTAACCGGGCCTCCGCCTCTACCTGGAAGGCATACTGCACCCTAGCATCCGTCCCGGCTGCCATACAGTGCACCTTGGTCGCCGCTTGATCCGTGAGGTACAAATGCGCCCGCTGGCCGAGGCGGACGCCAATCTTGAGGCGATCGCCAGCCAATAGCCCCGGTGAAATATTCATCAGGTACAGGTAGGCGCGGCGGGATGCTGCCCCCTCCAGACGAAATACGTTCGACAGCCGAAACGGGTAGGTTGCGTATTGCTGGGCCACAAAGGTCTGCTGCTGGCGATCGCAGGCAAGGCGCAGGGCCAGCTGTTCGCGGGGAGGCGCGGACGCAAAACTGGGTGCTTCGGGTTGTTCACAGTCTGAAATGAGCAGATCAGGACTCATGGTTCCCTCCGCGACTGGCAGCATGGGAAGGGGCAGCAGGGGAGGGGGCAGCAGAAAACAACAGCCGCTCATCAATAAAGTGCAGCACCTCCGATAATCCCTCGCCAGTCTTACAGTTGGTGTAGGCGATCGGCTTAGCCCCTCGGCGATCGCCCGCCTCCTGCCGGATCAGATCCAGGTCTGCCCCCACATAGGGGGCAATATCAATCTTGTTGATCACCACCAAGTCGGCCTGCATAAACCCAGGCCCGTTCTTGCGGGGAATGTCATCCCCTGCTCCCACGTCAATCACAAAAATAAAGGCATCAATCAAGTCGTAGCTGAACGTTGAGGCCAGATTATCTCCGCCACTTTCGACAAACACTAGATCCAGCTGCGGATAGAGCCGTTCTAAGTCCTGCACTGCCAGTAGGTTCATGGTCGGATCCTCGCGAATCGCCGTGTGGGGACAGCTTCCGGTTTCCACCCCAACAATCCGCTCTGGCGGCAAGAGGGCCTTCCGCCTCAGACGCTCAGCATCCTCCTGGGTGAGTAAATCATTGGTGACCACCGCCACCTCAATCTGCCGCTGCATCAGGAGGGGCACCAGCCGTTCAATCAGGGCGGTCTTGCCGCTGCCCACTGGCCCTCCCACCCCGAGTCGTGCTGCGGGTTTTGTCATCGCTTCACCCTCTTCTAGCGAAATACGTACAGCCGCCCCAGGGGGACTTCTGAGATGGGGTCGCAGGTGGCAATCTCACCATTGACCCGTACCTGAAATGTGTCGGGGTCAACGTCAATGTCAGGGCAGGCATCGTTGTGCACCATATCTTGCTTGGTGAGCGATCGCGTACCCGTGACGGGCAATAGCTCCTTGTGGAGGCTCAGCCGTTCGGCTAGACCGTTGTCGATAGCGGCCTGGGTAACGAAACCAACTGAGGTTGCGGCGGGGGCGCTGCCAAAGCTGCCCCACTGGGGTCGATACAGCATCGGTTCGCAGGTCATCAATGAGGCGTTGGATTCTCCCATCACAGACCAGGCGATAAAGCCATTTTTGAGCACCAGTTCTGGCTTAATCCCAAAGAATCCCGGCTGCCACAGCACAATATCCGCCAGCTTGCCCGGTTCAATCGAGCCGACATACCGATCAATGCCGCCCGCTTTCGCGGGATTAATGGTGTACTTGGCCAGGTAGCGAAGGGCTCGCTGATTGTCGTTGCGGGCGGTATCTTCCGGCAGTGAGCCGCGCTGATCCTTCATCTTGGAAGCCAGCTGCCAGGTGCGGCGAATCACCTCCCCAATGCGGCCCATGCCCTGACTGTCGGAACCCAGCATGCTAATGGCCCCCATATCGTGGAGGATATCCTCAGCGGCAATGGTTTCGGCCCGAATCCGAGATTCGGCGAAGGCGACATCTTCGGGCACCCTGGGGTTGAGGTGATGACAGACCATCACCATATCCAGATGTTCGTCGAAGGTGTTGACCGTGTAGGGGTTGGTGGGATTGGTCGAAGAGGGCAAGCAGTGGGAGTAGGCGGCCACCTTGATGATGTCAGGGGCATGGCCACCGCCCGCCCCTTCTGTGTGATACATGTGAATGGTACGGCCGTTAATCGCGGCCAGGGTGTCTTCCACGTACCCCGATTCATTCAAGGTGTCCGTGTGAATCTGCACCTGAAAATCGTAGGCATCCGCCACGTTGAGGCAGGTGTCAATCAGGGCTGGCATTGCCCCCCAGTCCTCGTGAATCTTGAGGCCATAGGCCCCATTTTCTACCTGCTCCACCAGACTCTCTGGCAGGCTGGAGCTGCCTTTACCCAAGAAGCCAAAGTTCAGCGGAAAGGCTTCAGCGGCCCTTAGCATCAGGCTCAGGTTATGGGCGCCGCTAGAGCAAATCCCTACGGTGACCGGGCCTAGCCCCCCACCCAGTAAAGTTGTCAACCCGCTAGACAGGGCTTCGGCACAGAGTCCAGCACTGTCAAAGTGTACGTGACAATCCAGCCCACCAGGGGTGGCAATCAGCCCTTCCCCGGCCCGAACATCGGTGTTGGCACTGATGATTAAGTCTGGAGAGACGCCGTCCATAATGCCGGGGTTGCCCGCTTTGCCCAGGCCCACAATCCGCCCGTTTTTGATGCCAATGTCGGTTTTGAGGATGCCCTGAATCGGATCCATCAGCACCACGTTGGTAATCACGAGATCTAGGGCGCCTGCCGCTGCGGTTACCCCAGGAGCCATGCCCAGGCCATCCCGCAGGGTTTTGCCTCCGCCAAAGACACATTCATCGCCGTAGACTGTAGTGTCTCGCTCTACTTCCACGATCAGGGAGGTGTCGGCTAGGCGAATGCGATCGCCCGTTGTGGGGCCAAACAGTTCCGCATAGCGGTCTCGATTAATTTCCATCGCGGGTGGACGCCTCCGTAAAACCAAATTGGGTGAGGCGCTCCAGGGCGGTTTGCTGCACTGTCGGCTGATCGAGGCTGCCATTGACCCAACCATGCAGGCCATACACCGTGCGATCGCCCCCCAGGGCCACCAGAGTGATGGTTTTAGTATCCCCCGGCTCAAACCGGACGGCTGTCCCCGCTGGAATATCGAGGCGGAACCCGTAGGCTTGGGCCCGTTCAAACTGGAGGGCTTTGTTGACCTCAAAGAAGTGGTAGTGGGACCCAACCTGAATCGGGCGATCGCCAACATTGGCAACGGTCAGGGATTTCGCCAGCCGACCCGCGTTCAGCTGAAGGGTACCGGGTTCCCAGAGAATTGCCCCAGGGGAAATGGGTTTCGAGATTTCAGACACAGGCATTTCTCCAAGGTCTAGCCAGGATACAAGCAAGCAGACATGACAGGGGGCACATCGAGTTTAGGGAAAGGTTAGGGTGCCGCCTGTTCCGGCATTCGAATCGGATTGTGAATGCTCACCAGCTTGGTGCCATCTAAAAAGTGACCTTCCACCTGAATCAACGGAATTAGGTCAGGCACACCCGGTAACACATCATCAGCGGTCAGGAGTGTGGCGCCCGCTGCCATTAACTCGGCAACTGACCGATCCTCCCGAGCGCCTTCCAGGATGTAGTCCGAAATGTAGGCGATCGCCTCCGGCACATTCAGCTTCAGCCCCTTCTCTTTGCGGCGGCGTGCCATTTCAGCAGCCGTGAATATTGTCAAACGATCTAATTCGTGGGGTGCAAGGTACATGCAGACCTGAAACGCTCCTGAGCGAAAACATGAAAAAATCTAGATTTTACTGTTCAGAGAAACAGAGGAAAATGTAAATTCCAGTATTTAAGAGAACTCAAGGTTCATTTCAAACCGATAAAGACAAAAAAACTGTAGCAACCCTTACAGATTAATGGATTGATGATTTTAAATTAATGAAACTTCAGGTGCTTGTGCTCCTGAATGGGAGCCGTTGATTAAATGCCAACCGGTATTCAGGTTAGCGATTCGTATGGCTAGCTACCGCTTGTGTCAAACTGCTGTGGTAGCGTTATATTACTTAACTTAAAACGCTGTTTTACGAGTGACCTTTTACCTATGGGGCGTATCCTGGTCGGCCACCTCAAGCATCTCTGGCGCTATCCCGTTAAGTCCATGCAGGGAGAAGCCCTAGAAGCTTCGGTCGTCGGGCCGCAAGGATTACTGGGCGATCGCGCCCATGCCCTCTGGGATCATCAGACCAACCGAGTTGCCAGTGCTAAAAACCCTAAGAAATGGGCCACCCTCCTCGACTGTCAGGCTCGATTCTTGCAGGCCCCCCAGGCCGATCAGCCCTTGCCCGCCGTACAGATCGATTTGCCAAACGGCACAACGGTGACCAGTCAACAGTCCAATGTTCACAGCCAGCTGTCTCAGTGGGTGGGACGCGAGGTGCAGTTTCTGGCAACCGTGCCGGAGAAACCGAGTCTGGATCAATACTGGCCCGATGTCGAAGGTACAGCGCACCGAGATACCGTGACCGAGCTGTTGATGCCCTCCGGCACATTTTTTGATTCCTGCTCCGTACATGCAGTGACCACGGCAACCCTAGAACAGCTTCAGCTGCTTTACCCCACGGGGGCTTTTGAGCCCTGTCGATTCCGACCGAACTTCCTCATCGAAACCCAGCCCGATCAGTCTGGATTTATCGAGAATGACTGGGTGGGTCACATCCTTGAGGTTGGGGATACCGTTACCTTTAAGATTGACACTGCCTGCCCGCGCTGTGTCGTGACCACTCTGGCTCAATTGGGTTTGCCGCAAGACTTGCAAATTCTCCGCACAGCGGCTCAGCATAACAACGTCATTGCGGGAATTCGGATGTCCGTTTTGCAGAGCGGTACCGTGCGCGCATCCGATCCCGTATGGCTCAGGCAAGTTGAAACCAGCTAGTCAACTTGCCTGACAACCCTGAACCTAGCGATGGCTGGGGCTGGTGGATCAGGAGTACCCTAAGAACTCGGAGCAAAGAACCGGGCTATGGTGTGGGCTATAGTTGTGAATGTCTCTGCGGGCGCAAAACTCGTCCATTCGGCGAGCGTTTTTTAGCGAGTCTTGTTCGCATGTTTCTCTATGGCTAAGTCGTGCGCATCTCTGAAAGAGCCGCTACTGATTCAGACCCCCCAACTCCAGCGAGGCTTTACCCTCGCTGAGTTGATGATCGCAACCCTGATCTCCGGTATCATCGCGCTGGTTGCGGGCTATGGTCTTATTCATATGGTCAGCGCCAATCAGACTAGCGAGGAGGCGGGTCGCGCCACGGTTGACCTGCGGCGGGCGGCGGCGATCATTGCCGATGATATTCGAGAAGCCAGCTTCTATACCGATAGCGCGAGTCCCCCGACGCCCTGGGTGGTTAGCGTTGGGACTTGTAACCCTGCTTTTTACCTGCAAACCACTTCATCTGCTGAGATTGGTTACTATGTGTGCCCGAGCAACTCGGTGTGGGAAGGCCCCTATTCTCTCTATCGGTTAACCAAGGCCAATCCTGCTGCTACTCCGACGCCACCCAGTCACGAGACCTTACTCATTGATGGCATTGTCAGTGCGTCTCCTAGCTGCACGTCAAACGTAACTCCTCCGGTAACCCCGACAATGGTGCAAGGGATGAAAATTTTCCCGGAAGATACCCGCACTCTGAAGTTTTGCCTGCGGCGGAATTATGATGGCAAGAGCGAGATTGAGGTTGAAAATCGGGTGTTTTTACGTGTATCGAGCTAATGGCAGCGCCATCAGGCCCGAAACCTGTCCTTTGGCTGGTCAGCCGCAGGCAGTCTCAAGCTCTGGTTATATGAGCAGCCAGCAGCGGATTGGCGGCTTTACCCTGGTTGAAATCGCCGTCATCTT
Source organism: uncultured bacterium (assembly GCA_964644325.1). Taxonomy (GTDB): domain Bacteria; phylum Cyanobacteriota; class Cyanobacteriia; order Thermosynechococcales; family Thermosynechococcaceae; genus CAZXWR01. The sequence goes on along the minus strand of CAZXWR010000141.1, from coordinate 815 downwards.
GTTGATTATTGGCGCGTTAGCGGCGATCGCAGCACCTAGCTTCGTGAGCTGGCTCAACGCGAAGAAAGTAGAGCGGGCCATCATTGAAGTAGACAACGCCCTCCAGGAAAGTCAGGCCGAGGCGGTCAAACGCAGTCGCACCTGCCAGCTGACGATTCCCCAGGGGACTGACCCCACGGTGACCGGAGACTGTTTAGTAACGGGCGATCGCGTCCTGAAGGATGTGACCCTCAGCTATACCAAGCCAGCCCCCTGGTCCATTGAGTTTGACTTCAAGGGTCGCAATTCGGATGTGGCCGATACGGGAACCGTTGTGATTTCTAGTGCTCTGAGTTCAGTGCCCCAGAAATGTATCGTGATTTCCTATGGCATTGGGCTGCGACGATTGGGTACCTATGATGGGACGAATTGCTTGCCGTAGTTTTTTCAGGTCTGAGTCTTATGTTGGGGCTCACAGCGGTAACATACGCTGACAAGGGGCAAAGGATAGCCGATGTTGTCGCGTTGGCCCTAATTCCGTCAGGGCTTTGCGATGCTTTGCACTCCCGTACCCTTTGTTCGCGGCTAGGTCGTAGCCAGGGTAGCGTTTATCAAGGCGGATGATCAGGCGATCGCGCCAGACCTTCGCCAAAATACTCGCTGCGGCAATTTCCAGTTCGGACTGGTCTCCTTTGATCACGGTTCGCTGGGGGAGGTGAAACTGAGGAATGGGCCGATTCCCGTCAATTAAACACAGAGAGGGGGTGAGGTTGAGTCCGGAGATGGCACGGCGCATGGCCAGTAAACTGGCCTGCAAAATATTGAGACGGTCAATT
>CAZXWR010000140.1:0-10007 GCA_964644325.1 uncultured bacterium | reverse complement strand
CCGTCATCCAGGGGTAGAGGGTATAGCGCTGAAAAACCATGCCGCGATCTGACCCTGGCCCAATGACTTGGGCACCGTCTACGGTAATCTCTCCGGATGTAGGGGTGTCCAACCCCGCAATCAGACGCAGCAGCGTAGATTTCCCCGAGCCGGAAGCCCCGACAGCACAGACAAACTCCCCCGTCTCCACATGGAGGTTGATATCCTTGAGAACCAGAAGCGCCCCTTGACGGGTGGAAAATCGCTTAAATAAACCAGATACTTCTAGGTGCATGGGAACCCCTATCGCTTGCTGATTACGATGTTGCCAGTCTGCTGGCTAAACTTACTCAACGGCCCACCGACAGGTTTTGCGGAGAACCAAGCGGAACGTCAGGTCAATGGCAAAGCCAATCAGTCCCAAAATAATTAAGCAGGCGAATATCTCATCCGTTTTGAAAAAGCGCTGCGCTAGCTCAATGCGTTTCCCAAGGCCTGCGTTCGCGGCGATCAATTCTGCCACAACGACCAAATTCCAGGACGTGGCAACATTCACCCGCAGCGTATCGATGATGCTGGGGACAACATAGGGAGTGATGACGCGAAACAGCACCTGTTGGCGCAGCCCTCCTAGGGTATAGGCGGTTTCGATCAGTTCCTTGGGCACAAACTTAACCGCATCCATAATCATCAGAACGTTAAAAAACACCGTACCGATGAAAATCAGGGCAATCTTCGGCGGTTCATCCAACCCCAGATAGATGATCAGGAGGGGAATAAAGGCAGGTGCTGGCATGTACCGCACAATACCCACAATCGGCTCAAACAGAGACCGAATGCTCGCGAAAGTGCCCATGGAAATCCCCAGGGGAATGGAGACCACCGCTGCCAGCAAAAAGCCTACGCCAACTCGAAAGCAGCTCAGCAGGGTGTCTTCTGGCAGCACGCCTTTGTCCCACAGTCGGCCCAGGGCTGCCAATACATCCACAGGAGAGGGCAAGAACTTAGGGTTCACCATCTCCAGGGAGGAAACAAACCACCAGAAGGCGAAAGGAACCAGAATCGATAGGGCCACGAGGCCCCAATGGAGCTGTGGGGGGATGTCTTCGCCGATGCGCCAGAATACGGTCGGCTTGAGACCTTGAACCTTGGGACGAGCGGGGCTGGGTGCCAGGGTATCTGGCAGAGGGGCAGTTGCTTTCATGGTGATTGGGGCAGAACTGTGATTGGGGCAGAAAAAGTGCTGAGTAACGAAGACGAGGAACTCAGACCCTCAGCCCACTGTTAGTGTCCAAGGGTCTGGATGCATCAAGACAAGACCATACATCTACCCGGCATTTTTTTCTGCATAGGCTTTGACAAACTGATCATCAAAAATTTGGGTGAGGTCGGGCGCTTCATCAATGAATCCAACTTCGGTCATGAATTTAGCCATCCGCTCGGCGGCGAAGGGCATGTGCTTCATGCTGTCACCGGGGGTAAAGGCCTCCAGATTTTCCTCGAGGGTAAAGATGCGAGTGCCTTCTTTGAACTGCTGGAATTCTTCTACGGTCACCCCAGCTCGATCCGCCATAATCTGATCGGATTTTTCCGGGTTCTCTTTCATAAACGCCAAAACGTCAAACCAGGTATCAATTAAGGCCTGCACCTGGTCGGGACGTTCATCAATCAGCTTCTGGCTAACCACAAGGAGGTCAGGAATAGCCCCCGGAAATTCCTTGGAACTCACGAGTTCTTTACTCCCTTCACGTTCGAGGGCTGTGAGCCAAAAGGGTGGGAATGCTCCCACGGCATCAACCTGTCCCGCAGCGAAGGCGGCAGCAGCTTTTCCGGTCTCTAGCGGCACAATTTCAACGTCGGAGCGCTTCATGCCTTTCTCTTCCAAAGCGAGGGTGAGCAAGAAATCGCCGACCACGCCTTCTTCCACCGCCACCTTTTTGCCCTGGAGGTCTTCAATTTTTTCAATGCCGGAGGCGACGATAATTTTGTCGTTCCCTTCAGAGTTATCGTTGACCAGCACCGCAACTTCGCCGTTGACGGCATCGGCAGCGAAGGAAATGGTGTCGTTGAGGGTCTGGGAGTTACCGTCTAGCTGGCCTGCGGCAAAGGCTTCCATCGATTCAACATAGCCGTCAAACCATTTCATCTCGACATTGGCACCGTTTTTCTCGAACAGTCCCTCTTGTTCGGCGATCGCCCAGGGCCACCACCCGGCCCAGTTACTGTAGCCAATCACGACGGGGGCACCGGCATCGGCTGCGGGCTGGCCAGTGTCAGGAGCCTGCTGACAGCCCACGGTGAGGGCCATTGAACATAAAAATGCCAGTCCGAGGGAAACTACTCTGTTTAACTTCATCAGTAACCTTTGAATATCAATTAATCTGGTACTTTTTTCTGGTTTGATGCTCCCTGAGAGGGTAAATGTCCCAGGAGCAGTAAATTTAAGTTTCGATCCCCCCGAACCCGCTGTTTTATGCAATGGCAACAGTGGTAATGCCCGTTTTCGAGTCCAGCCGCTAGCAGCCAGAGGCCAGATGCTGGCGCTGCTGCACTTGCGATCGCACCCAGGCGAACCAGTCCGCCAGACCCTCCCCTGTTTTAGCTGAAATGGGCAGAATGTCAACCTGGGGATTCATCTGACGGACATTGGCGGCAATGCGATCGAGATCCACCTCCAGGTAAGGGGCTAAGTCAGTTTTCGTGATCAGTAAACAATCGGCTTCCTGAAACATCACCGGATATTTCAAGGGCTTATCTTCGCCTTCGGTGACGCTGAGAAGCGCCACCTTGGCATGTTCCCCCACCTCAAACTCCGCTGGACAGACCAAATTGCCCACATTCTCTACCCAGACCAGCTCTAGATTTTCAGGAGATACCTCCTGAAAGAGCTGGTGGATACCCCCTGCCACCATCTTGGAGTCGAGATGGCAAGCGCGCCCAGTATTGATAGCAACGACTGGCACCCCATGCTGACGCAGACGTTCAGCATCGAGCTGCGTGGTCATATCTCCCTCAATGACGGCCATTTTGAGGGTCTTATTTAACGCCTGTAGGGTTCGTTCTAGGAGCTGAGTTTTGCCAGCCCCTGGACTGCTCATCACGTTTAGGCAGGTAATCCCCCACTCGTCAAAGTGAGCCCGATTGTGATCGGCACCCGCTTGATTGGCGTGAAGTAGGTTTAGCTCTAAGGCTGCATCAAACGTCTGGTGCATGGTGATTTACCTTGTGCGTCAAGCGGTTATAGAGGACAAAAATCTAGAAAAATTTGAGGTAGCGCTGCCGCTCCCAGTCTGAAACATGGTTGTGATACGCCTGCCACTCCTGGGTCTTGTACTGGACATAGGTGTTATACATGAGTGAACCCATCACGGTTTTACTGAGGGGGTCAGCGGCGAAAGCCTCAATGGCTTCTCCTAGGGTGCGCGGTAAAACCTGAATACCCAGGGCGTGCAGTTCTGACGGGCTGTAGTCATACATGTTCTCGGTGTGGGGAACCCCTGGATCGAGGTTCTCGCGGATACCTTCGAGGCCAGCCGCCAAAATCATTGCAGCCCCCAGGTAAGGGTTACAGGCAATATCGGCAGCGCGACATTCCACTCGCCCCCCCGCCAGTGGAATTCGCACCATGTTGGTGCGGTTATTGTTGCCGTAGCAAATGTAAACTGGCGCCCAGGTGAAGCCCGACATGCTACCACGGGCGACTAGACGCTTATAGCTGTTGACCGTCGGGGCGATCGCAGCACAAACCGAGGGTGCGTGCTTGAGAATCCCCGCAATGAACTGATACCCCAACTGTGATAGCCCACAACCGCGCGGATCGTCATCGGCCTGGAACAGATTTTGCTGGGAATTCAGATCAAACAGGGACATATTGAAGTGGGCACCACTGCCCGTGCGTTCAGCAAAGGGCTTGGGCATAAAGCTGGCAAAATACCCGTATTTCCGAGCGATTTCCTTGACCATCATCCGGAAAAACGTGAGGCGATCGGCCATTTTCAGAGCATCGCAGTAGGCAAAATCTACCTCAAACTGACCGTTGGCATCTTCGTGGTCAAAGGAATATACGTCCCAGCCTAGGCTGTTCATGGCCTCGACAATTTCCGTGACCCAGGGCAAATTATCCAGGAGTCCAGTCAGGTCGTAGCAAGGCTTGGCTAAAGTATCGCGATCGCTCACGGGGGCATAGCCGCCATCCTCCGTATCTCTGAGCATAAAAAACTCCGTCTCAATGCCCAGGTTAAAGCCGTAGCCCATGGCCGCTGCCTGGTGGAGCACTCGCTGCAAAATACCGCGACAGCAGGCCTCAAAAGGCTGACCCTGCAAATATAAATCGCTGGCAAACCAGACCACACTCGGATTCCAGGGCAACACTGTCGCCGAATCAAGGTCTGGGTGCGCCGAAACTTCTTCATCATTGATCGCTTGGGGCACACCATCCAACGCCGCCCCGGTAAAGAGTTCCGACCCCTGCATCATCTGGCTCAGGTGACTCAGGGGAACCACTTTCCCTTTACAGATGCCGTGCACATCCACAAAACTGGCCAGGGCATATTTCACCCCCTGCTTGATCAGCGTCGTTTTCAGTTGCTGATGATCAGCTTCGTCGTAAGCGCCAGCCATGAACCCGTGATTCCTTGTATTGATCCTAGAAATTGGCGGATGTTTTCACCGGTAGCGAGAGTTTCAATGGGTTTCCTGAGGCACCATCCTGGCATCCGCGCCGCTACACTCCAAACGGTCAATTTTTAGCTCTCGACCGGAGCGGATGTCTTCCATGGGAGATTGGCAGGTGGGGCAAGTGTACTGCATGCCAATTTCAGGGCGATAGTCCTGCTGACAGCGATGACAAAAGGCAACCAGCGGCGTTTCTCGGATGACCAATTCAGCCCCCGCTAGAAAGGTGTCGCGGGTTTGAACCGAGAACGCAAACTGCAGACTGGCAGGCTCAACACAGGTGAACTGTCCCACCGTTAAATGCACCCGCTGGACTTGGGTCTCGGGGGGCTGTTCTTGGTACCAATCCTGAATGGTCAGAATCAGCGCTTTTGTCATGTCTGTCTCATGCATTTAGAGCCACTCCGAACCAACGTCCATGTTCGCTTCTGGGTGAATATAACTGGGTCGATTTTGTCGGGGCAGCTGCCCCGAAACCACCAGATGGGCCATCGCATCACAGATCACGCGGGTCGCCATCAGGGAGGTCATGTCGCTGATGTCGTAGGGCGGCGAAACTTCCACGACTTCCATGCCACAAACTGGCGCGTTTTGGATGATTTTGCCCAGCAGATAGAGAGCTTCGCGGGGCAGCAGACCACCCGGTTCGGGCCAGCCAGTGCCAGGGACAAACCCGGCATCGATACAGTCAATGTCGAAGCTAATCCACACACAGTCGGTGCCATCCAAGGCCCGCTCCAGGGCAAAATCCGCAGCGGCATCCAGGCCCATTTCGGTAATGTCCGTCACGGTCAAGATATTGGTGGCTCGCTCTCGACAGACCTTGACCCCTTGACGAGGCACCTGCCAGCCGCCAATACCCAGCTGCACCAGGTTTTGGGCCGGAGCATTTTTCATGTTAGTGGCGTGGAACCAGGGGCAGGTGTGCATCCGCTCGTCTAGGTCGGTCTCCTGGGTATCGACATGGCGATCGAAGTGGATAATGCCCACTTTTTTATCCCCTAGGTGCCGACAAATGCCGCGCACGGTGGGGAACCCAATGGAATGGTCGCCACCCAGAATGATCGGGAACGCGCCTGAGCTAAAAATATGGGCAACTCCTTTGGAGATTTGATCAAAGGATTTTTCGTTGTTAGCGGGGATGGTAAACACATCGCCCACGTCACAGAGGGTTATTTGCTCCCGCAGATCGACCCCCAATTCAAAGTTGTAGGGGGTATACAGGGCTGAAATGCGCCGGATGCCCTGGGGGCCGAAGCGGGTACCAGGACGGTAGGTGGTGCCGGAGTCGTGGGGGACACCCACAATGGCGACATCGTATTCGCCGACTTTGCGCACATCCTCGAGGTAGGGAGCCTTCATGAAGGTATTGATGCCCGCGTAGTGGGGCAGTTCCCCCCGCGAGAAGGTGGGAATGGTGCGATCGCGAATGCTAGCGGCGGCTTCCAAGCCATATTCCAGTCCCTGGGTCACTTCCTGCTGCCAGCCCGTCAGGGGCAGCGTTGCTTCTCGCTCGACGGCCTGCTGAGCCTGGGTTTTACCCGTTTCAGTTCCAGGGGGCCTAAATTCAGGAGATTCAGTCATAGTTCAACTCAAAACGAATAACAGTTCACACTCATCCCAATAGCAAAGCCCAGGAGATGCACGAACGTATAGGGTGTGCTCCTACACTGTTCAGAATCTCCCGGGCTTTTATCCCGCCGTGTCACCAGATCTAGCAACCTCATGTCCCAACAGGAACCGGAGCTTGAAAAATCGGGCTGCTTCTCTTGGACCAGACACCTAAGCAATGCTTTCCTTGACGGCAACGCTCAAGTCGGAACCCTAGAAGCAAATCTAATTTTGGTTTGTTTTTTGAGTGTTCTACATTTTGCAGCAGAAGTCTACTGACCCCTGAAGGATAGGGCTCGATACCTTAGTTAGTAGCAGACCTAAACCGAGAAAAATGTAGTCAATCGTACTGTTTAATGGGATGCCTTTAACAAAGATTGCCATGCACCATAGGCTATCAGCGGCGTAACCGGATTTAAATCGACGAATATAAATGATTTAGGCAAATGAATCGACTGATATGCCATATTTTGGCACTTAGAATTTCTTTGTGGTGTTCTCTCCCAGAAGTGCCATATTGTTGCTACACTCTTGGGAACTTCGCCGATACTTTGGATGCAGGAAGGTTTGCGATCGCAATCTAAGCCAGCTTACCCCAACGACATTTTCGCTTGAGAAGGAATACACTGGAGTTAGCAGGTATCTTCAGTAGATAGCAAATTTAAGCTATTGCCGCTTATAAAGCATCCGCTCTCAAGCCGCTGAAAGACTTTGTTTAGGAGAGGCAACCGATGCTACACCGCAAAATCTACCAACTTTATAGTGAGGGGCATGAGGTATGGGTTTTCTTGCGGGATCAACAGCGGTGGCTTGAGCGCGCCCGGATTACCGATATGGAAGGGGATCTCGTCACTCTGCGCTATGAAACCGATGAAGAGGATGAGGTCTGTGCCTGGGAAGAAATGGTGCGCTTAGAAAGCATCGGGGCCGTCACGCGTAAGCTCGCATCCGTAGCACGCGGCGATTTTGAACCGATAGTTTCGGAAGATTGTCCAGAGTCTGAGCGCATTCACAAGCCGCATCCTGACACCAATCACGATTGAGCACCTCAGTAAGCGCTTCACGCTGCTAAATCCGCCGCTTGACCCAGCCGTTCTCTTGTCCAACAAGGGAACGGCTGGTTGTTAGAGGGTTAATCTGTGGGTGCCTGGGCTGACGGGAAAGGGCTAAGTTTTAGGGTCATAGCGTTTTAGGGTCATAGCGGGGACAGCTGCCGTTGGGCGACACCTTAAGGCGGTAGAGGGAGGAGGCTGCATTCCAGCAGTGATGACTGCGATAGTGGCGGCAGCTAGAACAAGTTTGCGCTGTCGTCAATCGTTGCTGCGCCTGCTCTGCCAGTATTTCTGCTTGGGGGATGCCGCGAATGACCAGGCTATTGCCTTGCCAGGTCACCTCCACCAGACCAGTATCGGCCAGCTGCGGCCAGCGTGGGTCATCCCGGAGCTGCTGCGGTAAATACAGGAGGGTGGCTTGATCTTGCTCATCGAGTTCGCCGCTATAGCGACCATCGGGCAGGGTTGGCAAGGGAGGTTGAATGAGACCATCCCCAATGGGAAAGTCTAAGCATTTGCCGATACCGGGCAAGTGAAGATGGTAACGATTGGCAAGTTCATCTAGGCTGATCAGATCGGCGAGGTGATGGGGGGCCCCGTGGATAAAGACCACATGTTGGGGCCTGAGGTTATGGATGAGCTGGGTGGTACCCGCGCCATCACAATGCGCAGAGAGAAGATAAGTCTCTGTAGGTAGCGGTGCAGGCTCCCCGGCTAAGTCAGCTCCTGTTGGCGGTTGAGGCGGGCGCAATCTGGAGCCAGTGATAGTGGTTCCTAACCCCTCGGCTTTTTGATGCTCAGGCCGCAGCACTTGCCAGGGTCGCGGCGGGAAGTTTTTGAGAAAGGTCGCAAGCTGGGTGGTTTTGGAAACTAGGACAATGACAGGCTTGGCATTTAGCGTTACGCCTAGCGGAAGGGGGAGTCGTCTCACGCGGGGCCGAATGCGTTCATCCCAAAACAGGGGTTGGTGCTGGGCAAAGTTTTGCACCGGGGCGGGGAGCTGATCCACAATGTCTAGGTAGGCATCACAGGCGATCGCAATATCCTCTTCCACCCAAACATCGAGCTCTTTGCCCGTGAAGTAATGGTGGCTGCGTAACAGCATGAGAAGTTCTTGGCCAGTACCGATGCGCGGGACGGGCATTAGAATCGAAATTCCTTGGTCAATGAGCTGAACAATCCGCTGGGCCAGGTGGGTTTCTTGTTGCCGGCGATGGGGATGGCGCACTGTGCCCATCGTGCCCTCAACAATCAGCACATCGGGGCTCAGCTCTCGCAGTTCGTTTAGGGGAAGTCCCTCAACCAAACGACTGTTGGACAGTAAGAAATCCCCGGTATAAACCACGCGAGAGGCACGGGAGGGGCTAGCCTCGTTTGGGTCTGGGTCATAGCTAAAAACGACTAGGGCTGCGCCTGGGACATGGCCCGCTGGATAAAGCTCTGCGGTTAAGCCAGGGGCAAGCGGTATGGGCTGTCGCCAGGGCAGTGCCTGACAAAGGTTGTGGGTTTCAGAGTCTGGGGCGGCTGGCCAGTTCAGCGGCAGGAGGTGGGCGGTGGCTTCACTGCCGTAAATCGGCAAGTCGGGGAACCGCTGATGCAGGGCCAATAAACTGCGGGCATGGTCGGCATGGGCATGGGAGCAGAACACAATATCGGCGGGCCAGTCTGGATGCAGGCTCGGTTCGACGGGCCATGGCGGCGTGGGTGCAGATTCTAGAGGGGTGAGCCCTTGCAGGCCACAGTCACACAGGATGCGATAGGGACCCAGCTTGAGTAATAGACAAACCCCTTCGTCAGCATGACCCACACCGTAGGGCAGGCAGGCGAGCTCAACCCTGTTGGCTGACAGATTTCTCTCAATTGCGCGATCGCTCATACCGATGGGTCGCTGCTGATCCACAGCAGTTTGTCAGGAGGGGATGGTGCGGCCTGGGGTCTCCATACCCCCATTGTTTAACAAAAGGCTCGCTACCTGTGCCATTTCTAACTCAAAGATGACGGCTGTATGTATACCTGACCGTCGAGGTGTCACGGAATCAATGAGCTTAACTCCAGTCAGGCACTGGGCTAGAGGGTTGGGGAATGGCTACAGTTCAGAACTTTGCCAAAGCGAAGCCTGGATTTGCCAAGGCTGGGTGATCGCCAGAGAGGCTTCTATCTGCTGTTCCAATCCATCCACTGCACCTAACTCCTGAATTGGCAGATTGGGCTGCCAGTCAGCCGCAGCGGTCTCTCCGTGGCATTCATGCCACCGTAACACCCAGTGCTGTGGATGATCTTCGGATTGCTTGAAGGCCATCAGCACCAAGTTTGGGGCTTCAGTCGCCCAAAAACTAGCTGTAGGGGGCAGAGAGGGGGGCAGAGAGATGGGCCGCGATCGCCCCTTGGGTTCGGCCATCACTGCCACCAACGGTCGATTGAGGGCATAACCCCGCCGCACAGTCTGGGCCGTTGTCCAAGACCCGGCATGGGGATAGAGGGCATAGGTAAATCGATGGCTGCCGCGATCGCAGGTGGGGTCAGGCCATTGTGGACTGCGCAATAGAGTGAGGCGGAGCTGACTGGGCTGGGCATCGTAGCCATACTTGCAGTCGTTGAGGAGGCTGACGCCGTAGGGGGTGCCCGTCGATTCTGCCTCAGCCGTTAAGTCGGCCCAGTGCAGGGCGGGCACTTCCCACTTGGCCCGTTGCC
>CAZXWR010000139.1:0-10124 GCA_964644325.1 uncultured bacterium | reverse complement strand
GGCTCCCTCAACTCCTCTTGAGTCAATACTTTCGCCAAAGTGGGATGCTCCCCTTGGAAAGGAGCAAGCTCGTAAGTTTCGTAATTACCTGAGCGAGCATCGGGCTCGGATTCCCAACTACGCCTATTACCAAAGCGAAGGGATTCCCATTGGCTCGGGCTCAGTTGAATCTCTCGTGAAGCAGATTGACCAGCGTCTCAAGATTGTCGGAGCGTCTTGGAAGCCGCCTCGGGTACCACAGATGCTGGCTTTACGGTGCGCCTACATCAACCGCAAGCTTGACCTTTATTCTCTCTCCAGCGGATGATGTGCTCCCTTCATCCAGAGTCGTTCAATGGTTTTCCACTCACTTCTCAACACTATCCTCCCACTGGCAAAGAATTAGGAAAATGACTTACACAAAGAATGATTTCGCAAAGGATTTGAAGCAGAAAATCAAAAAGGGATATGACATACAAGAAATTTCTCAATGGGCTAGCTTAATTAGCATAGACAAGCATGAAGAAATTACACCAGAAGTGTACCTAGTCATCCAAAAAGTAGCCGTTATGCACATGGGTGAAGAGTTTGAAATGTCACAAGATGAACTGATTAGTTTTGCCAATGACCTAGAATCAAATCAATGAAGTATTGCCGCAGCAAATTTATCTGTGCAGAAAAATTTTGAACTCATACCACCACCTTTGCATCAAAACATCTTGTGGGTCGAGTACCAGGCGATCGTCCAGAGCATGGTGTTTGGGAAAGGGCGATCGCCCTGGTTATCATTGCAAAAGCGATCGCTCTTATGCATGATGCTTCAGCCAGTTTTCCAGATCTTGGGCAGCCGTGAAGTCCAGCAGGGCCTCGCCCAATTCTTCCAGTTGTTCTAGAGAGAGATTGCGGATGGTCGTTTCTTGGGCAGGGGAGATCGATCCGATGCGACGGTTGAGGAGGCGGAGAATGAGCGATCGTTCTCCTTCGAGTTTGCCCCTGACCTCACCTTTGGTCTCACCTCTGGCTTCAGCTTCCGACTCAATCTCTTGATAAATAACAGACTCGCGCATGATGTCTCTCCGCAATATCCGATGAATTGTCTCCTTCTCCAATAATAAACCAGCCAAAATCCCACTGGCGGCCAACACATCACTCCGCACTGTTCGGTCTGGGATTGCCTCTACTCGATGTGCTACATCCCGCAGCACCTCGGCCCGGTTTGTCGTCTGGCTCAACGCTGCAAACGGCCATAAGCCCGGTGCCGACCAAAATAGCTCCGTCGGCTGCTCCCACAATCGCACCACTTCAAATTCTCCCCGCAAACCCGGTATTTCAAAGGTGGTTTGATAAACGCGCTGAGATTGGGTGGGTCTCAGATACACCACAATCTGTCGCATTTGTTTCTGGGGATAGCGCCGAAATCCTCTCAGCCTATAGTCGGCCATTCTTGACCCCATATCTGGGTCTGGGTCTGTTTGAAACTCGACCTGGAGCAGTAGGTCTGCTGACTCCAGGAAAATCATCGTATCGGCCCGAATCGGGTCAGCCACCAGTTCGGAGGGTTCCAGCTTGGTTAGGGCGATCGGTTCTCCCAGCAGCCAAGTGGCAATGTCAGCGGTGAAGTTTTCTGCCAGAAACTTACAGATGTTATCAAAGGACATGGAGGATTGGGCAGCAGAGAACATCGCTCAGTGTGACGCACAAGTGACCCTGGCGTCTAGCGTTCACTTGTGCGCGATGCCCAAAACCGCATCACCGCTGTCATTGACCCCATGGGCAACAAAGTGGTCTATGAATATGACGAGTTGGGTGACCTCGTGGCCGTCAGCGATCGCCAGGGCAATACCACTCGCTATGAGTACTCAGAGGAGCAAGCCCACTACCTCGATGAAATCATTGACCCGTTGGGCAGGACGGGCGTTCGCAATGAATATGACGACCAAGGGCGATTGCAGAAGGTCTTTGATGCCAATGGCAATCCCGTCGAGATGATCTATGACCCAGATAATTCCATCCAGAAGGTGAAGGATGCCCTGGGCAATGAAACCCTCTATGAGTATGACGAGCGCGGCAATATCCTCACGGAAATTGATGCTGAAGGGCTGGTCACTAAGCGCACCTATAACGACAACAATGATGTTCTAACCGAAACCATCATCTCAGACCGCTCAGGGCCGGATGGGTTTACCACCACCTATACCTCAATGGCACTGACTTAAGAAAGTAGAAAATGGCTGCAAGACTTGATAGGTATAGGATCAATACCTTGCATGCCGTTCAGATTCTACCTCCCAATACGTCAAACCCAGCCGAGATTCTCAAGCATCAATTTTCCAAAAGTCTGGGCATGCCCTGGAGCGACATACTGCCGCCGTCGAGGCTAGCGGCAATCCTGGAAGAAGAAGCGATTGCCTATCGCAGCAATGGTAGGTTGGGTTGAGGAACGAAACCCATACCCCCCAACGATTCACTCAAACTCATCTTCCACATTAAGAGAAGTATTCGCCCCCCACATCACGTCATACTTCCCTTCCTGTACATACCGATGAAAACTAGAATATTTCCAATCCTTCGGTGCCTTTACCAACCCATGCCGCACCGGATTGTAATGGATATAATCCACATGCCTCACCCAATCTTGCTCATCCCGAATACAGTGCTCCCAAAACCGACGCTGCCAAACCGCCTGCTCCTTCTTATGCCGTCGTGATACCGAAACCTTCCCTCGTAACGCCTCCCCACACCGCCGCGAAAAAAACGATTTAATCAGACGCCAGCGCATCGAATAATCCGAATCTTCTTCCGGCAACGTCCAAATACAATGCAGAATAGGGTTTGTTGCGTTTTAAGTTTCAAGTTTTAAGTTTTGAGTGCGGCATTGCTCCAAGGTGTGTTGCAAACACAGGCTAGAGATTTGATGTCAGGGTTTGTTGCGCGTGCTGGGTGAGCTGTCGCAATGCGTCTAGGTCAGGAGGGTCATTACCAGAAGCGGTATGGAGCCAGAGCAAGAATTCAATGTTGCCTGCTGGGCCAGGGGCTGGCGACCAGGTGACACCTCGATAGTGCCAGCCTAGGGCGATCGCGGCTTCTAAAACCTGGGCGATCGCCTCAGCCTGAACGGCTGGATCTCGCACGACCCCTTTTTTGCCAATCCGGTCTTTGCCCACCTCAAATTGAGGTTTGACCAGCAAAATGGCTTCGCGGGTGGGAGCTAGCAAGGCCCAAAAAGCAGGTAGCACCTTTGCTAAGGAGATAAATGAAACATCCATCACCCCTAAATCCGGCCAGCGATCGCCTGCTTTATAAAGTGCTTCAGGGGTTAGATGGCGCAGGTTCGTGCGCTCCCGCAAGATCACCCTTGGGTCACTGCGGAGCTTCCAGGCCACCTGGCCATAGCCCACATCGATCCCGTAGACCAACGCCGCCCCAGCCTGGAGTAAGCAGTCGGTGAAGCCACCCGTGGAAATACCGCCATCTAAACAAACGCGATCGCCCACTTCAATCGGAAACATCTGGAGTGCTTGGGCTAACTTTTCGCCCCCCCGTGACACATAGGGCGATCGCACCTTGACCGTCAGCTCAGCATCATTGGCAATGAGGGTTCCTGGCTTGTCCACAACTTGGCGATTCACCATCACCTCACCGGCCCGAATCAGGCGCTGGGCAACCTGCCGAGACGGGCAGTGGCCCTGTTCGACGAGGGTTTGATCGAGCCGCTGTTTAGCCAAAGTGTGTAAAACTATCCATCATTTCTATTGTGGCAGAGCGCGTTCTCCTGGCTGCGTCAAAACAGACCGTGCCACCCCAGACGGGATGGCACTGCTAGTTGTTCAATAGAACGCTAGATTGTTTGATGCCAAAGGTGATTCAGCTAAAGATAATCGAGTCGCTTTATTTGACCAGCTCCTTCACCTTCGCGATGATGCCCGCTGGGTCAATGCCCTGATGGGGGAACTGTTCCCACAGACCCCCGCAGCCTTCGTGGTAGGTACCCAAGTGAGCATATTTCGGCGTCAAGCCGCGCTCCAGGAGCCAGGAACCAAAGCGGCTGCCGAGTCCAGTGCGGCGGTTGAAGGCTTCCGTGACCAGCACAAAGGGGGCACTGCCGATTTTGGCCATCATCGCTTCATCCACCACATTCAGGGTGGGCTTGTTGATCAGGCCGACATCAATGCCCTCCTGCTTCAGACGCTCCACGGCATCCAGCGCCCGATACAGTGCAGCCCCAAAGCTAACGACGTAGCCCTGGGTGCCTTCGCGGATCACCTCATCTTTACCGGGCGTGAACTGGTAGTCGCCACCAAAGAAATCATTGCCGCTGGCATCTAAGATGTTGGGGACCTTGGCACGGGTCGAGAAAATAAACCGCAGGCCAGGGTCGTTGAAGACTTTTTCGACGCAGGCTTTCATTTGGCTGGGGTCGGCGGGGAAGTAGAGCCGGGTTTCATGACCGTCCTCTAACCCGTTGTCGGCAAACATGTTGTTGAGGCCAAAGTGGCAGGTGTTGTCGGCCATGTCGTCAATCCCCGAGTGGGAGAAGTGACACAGGACGTTGGCGTAGTTCAGCCGCGCCATCGTAATTTCTGAGATGCACATCTCTAGGAAGGCGCTAAAGGTGGCAAAGATGCCCTGTTTACCGGGTTCCATGCCAAAGCCTGCTGCCGCCGAGAAATTCCCGCGCTCCATAATCCCGGAGGGAATAAAGACTTCTGGGTAGGCGTCATGGATTTGCTTGAGGCCGCAGGATCCCTCTAGGTCGCTGTCAATGACCTTGACCGTCTCTTTGCGTTCGGTTTCGCTCATCCGGCTGAGAATGCCGACCACGGCATCGCCAAACACATTCCGATTGGCTCCGATTTGCGTGCCCGATCCTAAGAAGGCGTAGTCTTGCTTGGGCTTCTGGATACTTTTGAGGTGTTCAACGGCGGCGGTATGGCCCTTTGCTTCTAGATACTTCAGGGCCAAATCTACCGAAATCACGTCATGGCCGTGGTTGGAGCCTTCTAGCCCTTCGATACCGGGACACATGGGCCGCTTGTTGATCAGAGCCACGGGGCCGGGAGTACTGATGGCTTCACAGATGCGGCGGTACAGATCGTCAATATCTTCGCCGTTGCCTTCCAGGACTTTGATGCCGTGGCCTTCCAATGTTTTGGCGGTGCTGAAACCGGGCAGGTAGTCCGAAGGATGTCCGGCAATCGTGACGTCGTTGTCGTCGATGATCAGCTTCACGTTCAGATGCTGGGCGATCGCCAGTCGAGCGGCTTCGGCGTCGTTCCCTTCCTGCTGCGACCCATCGGAGCCGAGACAAAAGACCGTTTTACCGGGGTTAGCCATGGCCACGCCGTTTACGAAGGGCCACATGTGCCCCAAGCGACCGGAGCTAAACTTAACGCCGGGGGTCAGACCCAGTTCTGGGTGACCGGGCAGGGTCGAGTTGGCTTCACGATAGTGCAGAAGCTGCTCAGCGGGTAACTCCCCATGCAGGGTGGCCATCAAGTACTGGGTGGCGACGCGGTGGCCTGCTTCATCAAAAAAGACCGGGACAAACTGCTCGGCAGCGCCGCGAAACAGCGCATCCAAAATCACCACTTCCGGCACGGTATCAAAGGGGCCACCCGTGTGACCCCCAACCCCTTTGGCAGCACCCGTGGCCGTAAAGAGCACGATTGCATCCCGACAAAGCTGAATGTTGGCAGTCAGTGCCGCCCGCTGCTCGTCAGTCAGAGTGGGCTGAGTTGGGTCGAGCTTAACGCTTTGGTAGGCGCTCAGGTCAATGGGAAATGCGTTTGCCGTCATCGTCATGGTTTATCCCTTAAATCTCGTAAGTCTCTTGCAAAAACACCGGAAAAACGGGTCGTTCATCTGGGAAGGCGAGCGTAACCGCTTGCAATAGCTAAGCAATTTTGCTTACTTCATTCTTGCATGTTTGTGCGCGTTCTTCATTTAACTTCAGATTAAACTGGCATAAACCTGCATCAAGGTGCAATATAGAGCCATGAACAGGCATCTTCATGAGCAAATCTGCAAGAACAGGAAATCAGCCCATGCTAACGGCGGAGCGACGGCAATATATTCTGGGCATTCTGCGCCGCGAGAAAAAGGTGCTGTCCTCTGAACTCAGCGCCGCCCTCCAGGTTTCTGAGGATACAATCCGCCGAGATTTGCGCGAGTTGGCTGAGTCGGGTCTGCTGCAGCGGGTACATGGCGGCGCGCTGTTGACCTCCCCGGCAGTCGCCAGCTACAGCGATCGCCAGAAGCAGGCCCCCCGCGAGAAAGAGGCGATCGCCCGAGCCGCAGCCCAGCTCGTGAGTCCTGGCCAAGTCGTCATTTTAGACGGCGGCACCACAACGCTCCAGGTGGCGCGGCAACTGCCCTTTGACCTCCAGGCCACCATCGTCACCAATAGCCCTCCAATTGCCGTTGCCTTAGCCGAGCACCCTGATGTTGAAGTCATTATGTTAGGGGGGCAGCTCTATAAGAGTGCCCTGGTCAACGTGGGGGCAGCGACCATCGAAGCCCTGCGGATGATTCGGGCCGACCTTTGTATGTTGGGTGTATGCAGCGTCCATCCTGAAGTGGGGCTAAGTGTACCCAACTTAGACGAAGCCCACGTTAAGCGCGCCATGATTATGAGTGCTGCGGAAGTGGTGGGCCTAGTCACTGCCAAAAAACTGGATACCGCAGCCCCCTATGTGGTGGAGTCCCTCCATGCCCTGACCTACTTGGTCACCTCTCCGAGGGTCTCTCAAGATTTACTCGCGCCCTACAAGTCTCTGGGGTTAACCATGATTCAAGACCCTTTGGTCAATCGACTGCCTTTGACGAGTTAGCCCGTGAGGTCGGGGTTGGCAGCCCAAGTTGCGGAGGCGGATAGCTCTCGTTGGTTGCAGTCAGCTACCGTTGGCTGTGGTCGGCTGCCGTTGGCTGGACGATCCCATCAATACAACAAGGCAAATTTCTAACTTTAGAGAGATCTGTGACTGGTGGCCGCTGCACTCTAGAGGGATGTGTTAGGTCAATCTGTTTGTCTAAAGTACAGATAGACGAAGTGCATGATCTGCTGCCCCAATGGCAACTCCAGTACCGATGATTTGGAGTATCGCGTGATCTTTGCCTGAAACTGGACAGTTTCAGCAGCGCCAGCTGCCATTGCCAGCTGCCATTTTGTCTCATTGACCATTCGCAAAAGGAGTCAATCTATGGCGATGCCTACGGAAACCAGACAGGCTTACGAAGAAAAAGTACGCGCTCAGTTTGATAAGTTGAACGCCCAAATCGCTGAGATGAAAGCCAAAGGAGACCAGGCCAAAGCTGATGCTTCTGTCGCTTTTAACAGTCAGTTAGAAGAACTGTACGCGAAGCGTGATGCCGCACAGCTAAAGCTAGAAGAATTGCAGAGAGCCAGTGAAGATGCGTGGCAGGAAGTCCAACAGGGCCTAGACGCCGCCTGCTCTGAGCTGCAACGTGCGTTTGATGCTGCGGTTAATCGGCTACAAACAGGACTTTAACCCATGGGTGATACCGGATTTGCAGGAGCAGCCAATGCTGCTCCGCTTTTTAGCTGGAGTGTAGCTGGGAACCAGTTGCTCATCCCCAAAATGGTGTAGCATGCCCAAACTATGAGTACAGGTACGGGGTAATGGGTTGAAGTATGTCTAAGCTTTCAGAAACAGTGATAAATAGTCTTCAGGACATTTTAAGTGGGGGGATCAAAGCACTCCCAGGACTTGTCATCGCGATTATTATCATCTTGGCAACCCGATATTTGGCTCAAGTTGTGACAAAACTGGCCAAAAAAGTTGGGGAAAGTACGTTTAAAAGCTATTCGCTCCGGCTGCTGCTAGAGAAGACAGGCTATATCGGCACGTGGATTTTAGGGGGCCTGGTTGCTTCAGTGGTCGCCTTTCCAGGACTAAATCCCGGCGATATTATTGCCGCACTGGGGCTAGGTTCGGTTGCGATTGGTTTTGCATTTCAGGATATTTTTAAGAACTTTTTAGCCGGTATTTTACTGCTGTTACAAGAGCCATTTAAGATTGGCGACCAAATCATCGTTGAGAGCTATGAGGGTACCGTGGAGGTCATTAACTTCCGCACGACACAAATTCGAACCTATCAGGGCGAGCGAATTCTGGTACCCAATGCGACTGTTTTTACCAGCGCGGTGCAGGTGCGCACTGCTTTTGATTGTCGGCGGACTGATTTAGCCGTTGGCGTGGATTACAATACGCCGCTGCCTAAGGCGCGACAGATATTGGAGCAGGCTATTCAGGCTGTAGATGGTGTCCTTGCAGATCCAGAGCCAGAAATTGACTTGGTGAGTTTTGGGGATAGTTCAATTGACTTGATTGTGCGCTACTGGACGCAGCCAGAGCAGAAAAGCGTCCGGCAGACTCAAACCCAGGCTATCTTGAGTATCAAACAGTGCTTTGATCGGGCTGATATTAATATTCCCTATCCGATTCGCACACTCTATTTTTACAATCAAGATAAGTACAGCGATTTTATGCCCAGTGACCGGGATGGGATGGGGTCGCATGCCGTTGAGGCTAACTAGTGCCGCAAACCAGGGTCTGAGCATCGGCCAGCTGGCAAGGTGAAATCGCACCTACATTGAAGGCCCCATGAACTTGAGACCCATTGTCACGCTCTTGGCCATTATTTTGGCGTTTGTAGTTAATACGCTTTCCAACGTTGCTCCGATCGGGGGGCAGAATGTCGGAGAGCTATCCAACACGCTATTTGCGAATGTGCTGATTACGCCCGCAAATTATGCCTTTGCGATCTGGGGACTGATTTATCTCAGTTTGTTTGCGTTTGGGGTTTATCAGCTATTGCCTGCCCAGCGCCAAAATTCCCAGCTTGATCGCATTGGCTATCTGCTGGTGATGGCCAGTGTGGCCCAAACGATCTGGATTATTCTGTTTCAGCTGCAGTTGTTTACGCTCTCGGTGCTGGCGATGTTGCTGATTCTGCTGCCGCTGGCGGTGGGGTACTGGCAGCTCAGAGTGGGGAGGGCAGCGGTTGGGCGATCGCAATACTGGTATGTGCAGTTTCCGATGAGTGTGTACTTTGCCTGGATTAGCGTAGCCACAATCGTGAATGTGGCGACGGCACTCTACGCAATCAATGGCGATCGCTGGGGGCTACCCCCAGCGCTGTGGACTATTGTGATGCTGGTGATTGCGACGGGCTTAGCGATCGCCATCAGTGTGCGCCATCGTGACAGTGCCTTTGTGGGGGTTTACCTGTGGGCTTTGGTGGCGATCGCCATTCGGAATCTAGACCGCACTGAGATTGCCGGGGTCGCAGGTTTGCTGGGGGGGGTGCTGGTGCTGGTGCATTTGTTCGCACCCCGCGCCGTGGCAAAGGTCAAGGTGGCGAAGGTCAAACCCCCGCTGTTCCCCTAATTTTATTGTCTGGTTTGGTGGCGTGCAAAGACGCTATTCCACTTGCCACCAGCCAAAGCTTGGCCCGACGAACCGGATGACGAGCCAAGCCCCTACGAGTAGAAAAATACCAATCCAGCTGCCTTTGGTGGTCCAGCGGACAAAGTTTTCTGATTGTTTTTTGGTCACGGGTAGCCAGGGCAAGATGGGTTCTTCCTTGCCATATTTGTCCCCGAGCGCTTCTTTCCGACGTTTTGCTTCTCCCATTGACTGAGTCCCTTGAATGTAGGTCTTGGCGATCGCACGGTTCAGATGCTCTTTGTTTAATAGTAAGCAATCTTCAGCGCTTCGCACCTTCAGGATGCAACAAAGGTTAGACCGCCTCTTTGTTTGACAATGATCTTAGATGCACGGACGCAATCAAATCTATTCAGGTAAGCTTGTTATTTTTGCATAATACTGAGGGAATCCTACCTTCAGGATGGTCACGGAGGCAGGACTTATGATTAGAGGTAAATCTTTCATGAGGCATTAGATCTGTAGTAACCGTCCCTGGAACTCATATTGAGCTTAGTGTTCAACGAGTTTAATAGGGTTTCAGCTTCTACTTTGAGCGGTCTTTAGACCTGAAATGGCTGAAACAACCAATCTTCGTCAGATGCCAGGGACAGTTACGATCTGTAGCGCTATTACACTTGCTCTACTATAGCGGTTGCCGATTGGTCGAGGTACATTAAAGTTACAGGAGACCAAGGA
>CAZXWR010000138.1:0-10151 GCA_964644325.1 uncultured bacterium | reverse complement strand
GCCAGGTCGTACTGGTTAATTTTGGTGAACTCTACGGGTTTAGTTCAGAGTCTGGCACCGTGGTGGGCGCCGTGGGCTATACGTCACCGGAGCAACAGGTGGGGGAAGTTCAGCCCCTTTCAGATCTCTACGGGCTGGGGGCGACCCTGATTTTTCTCCTGACGGGTCAGGAGCCAGATGCGTTCTATCGGCTCGGCAATGATGAGTTTCGGCTGCACCTCCAAAACTTGCCCCAGGTTAGCCCTGAACTGTCAGCGCTTCTTGAAAAAATGACGGCGCCAAAGCCAGAAGATCGGTTTGAATCGGCAGCGGCGGCGGCAGCAGCGCTCCAACGGCTGCTGTAAGGTGCTGACATTCGATTACGGCTGGCAGCGGCGGGGATGACGCTACCGTTTGTTTACCATCCGGACTATGTAGTGCCGTTGCCCCCTGAGCATCGCTTCCCGATGCCCAAGTTCCAGCTGCTTTACAATGAGCTACTGCGCGATCGCGTTGCCGTTCCGGCGCAGTTCCATCTGCCCAGGATACCCACCCCAGACTGGCTGGAGCTGGTGCATGTGCCCGCCTATGTGGCGGACTATTGCCAGGGAACCCTCGATCCTAAAGCCCAACGTCGGATTGGCTTGCCCTGGAGTCCAGCGCTGGTACGACGAACCTGCACGGCCGTCGGAGGAACCATTTTGACGGCCCAATTGGCTCTGGAGAAAGGGATTGCCTGTAATACAGCGGGCGGCACCCACCATGCATTTCCCGACTATGGGTCGGGGTTCTGTATTTTTAATGACCTGGCGATCGCGGCTCGGGTCTTGCAGCTCCAGCAGCGGGTGCAGCGCATTCTCATTGTCGACTTAGACGTGCACCAGGGCGATGGCACCGCCTATATTTTTCAGCGCGACCCTTCAGTCTTCACTTTTTCCATGCATTGTGAGGTGAATTTTCCCAGCCGGAAGCAGCACAGTGACCTAGACGTGCCCTTGCCAGAAGGCATGGAGGATGACGCCTATTTACAAACCCTGGCGGCTTACTTGCCAGACCTCCTCTCAGAGATCAAGCCGGACTTAGTGCTCTATGATGCTGGGGTTGATCCCCATTTCGATGATCGTCTGGGGAAACTAGCGCTGACCGATACCGGTATTTTCCGACGGGATATGCAGGTGCTCAGTACCTGCGTGGCAGGAGGCTATCCAGTGGCCTGTGTGATTGGCGGCGGCTATGGCCACTCGATGCAGGATCTGGTGTATCGGCATTCCCTTTTGTTTCGTGCAGCCAATCAGGTGTTTGCACAGCACCACCTGTGATGGACGGTCGCAGGCTGAGGGCAAGCCTAGAGCTGACGTTCTTCGAGGTAACGCTCCACTAAAATAATCGCCACGATGTCGTCAATGGGACGGGGGACATCTCGCATGCCTTGGGGAATGAGGCGGGTGAGCCCTTGGGGCGGGTACATCGTCCAGTAGCGATCGCGGGCTTCTAGGGTACTGTAGCGCTCGTTCACCGCCACGATCGGCAAGGAAGGGTCAAGGTGCTGCCGCAGGGTTTGTTGCCACTGCCTTGAGGTGGTTTGATCCCCAATCACGAGGGTCTGGATCGGAAATTGCGCCAGCAGCTGTTGTAAAGTGGCGATCGCCGTTTCTGCGGCAACCACCTCATGAAACTGGAGCTGACGATTGGGGGTTACCACTGCAACCCCGCATTTATCACGACCGGGGTCAAAGCCTAAAATTGAGACGGCGGAACTGGCCTGGGACATCGGCGATCGCAAGGGTGCCATTCCTCATCATGTCATGAATCCTCGACGGGACGGGAGATATTGTGGCTGAACCTGCCTCAACCCCTGCCTGAACTCCTAAATAATGCGCTAACGATGGGCTGACCCAAGAAATCAGCCGCCCCTTCAGGTGCGAAATCGCGTTTTTTGCAGGCTGTGCCAACGTTGCTCTAGCAAAGACATATCGGGAGCCTGACCGCTGTAGCGCCAGCGCATGTAGGCATCTGAGATCTCAGCCACAATCTCGGCGGCCGCCACTGGATAAACCCGGCTAACCTGACGGGTATATTCCAGGGGTGTCTCGGTGGGATGTTTCTGGAGGCCCTGCTCGGCCAAGAGCAGGAGCATTTTTTGGTAGAGTCGCGCCATGGGCGGCAGTTGACGCAGGCGCTGCTGCGATCGCCACAGGCCTATCCCTTGCCAGATCCCCCAGAGCACCACCCCAGCCCCACATAGGGCCAGAAACGCCATAATGATGCCCGTCCAACCCCGTGAAAAGAGGCCAATGAAGCGGGACAGAATGTCACCCAACAGGGCAAACACACCATCAATCCAGCCCACAATGGGGGAAGGGAGCCAGCCCGCTACCCAGTGCCAAAATTGACGCAGCACCGAAAAGGCCTGGCTGACTTCCACCGATGGCGGATAGAGATCGTGACCTGGAATGGGGTCAAAAGCAAACCAGCCCTGGCCTGGAAAGAAGACCTCTGTGAGGGCATAGGCGTCAGTGTTTTTGACCACATGCATACCCGTGAAGGGATTGAATTCTCCGGGGGCAAAGCCCGTCACCAGTCGGGCTGGAATGCCGATGGATCGCAGCATGACGGTTAATACGGTCGAAAAGTGGTCGCTATAGCCCCCTTGCCAGTCGGTCAAGAAGGTTTCCACCAGATCTTGGTCGTCAGCGAGGGGCAGCATATCACCCTGCAGCCGATAGGTTTGTTTCAGACTCTGAGTTAAATAGAGTGCCTGTTCGTAGGGGGTGGTGAGGGGGCGCTCAGCTTTAGCCAGGAGCGCTTCCGTCTGCTGACGGACAGCCGGAGCAATCTCGGCGGGGATTTGCAGGTAGTGGGTCTTGATTTGTTGGGTGTATTCCGGGGGAGCCTGGTTCAGGCGATCGCGATCGCGGTAGGGAACATCCGACACCACGGAGTAGGTTAACCCTTGATCCAGCTGTCCCGGTGCCCGCAGCCCTCCTTCAGTATCAAAGGCCAGCTCTCGGGTCGGGAAATAGATCTCGCGGGCCTGGTTTAAGGCCGGAATCAGGTTCGGGAATTCCGTCAGGATGGAGTAGGTTTGCACCACTTCCTTGGTGGATCCTAGGGACTGAGAGGGCGGCACAATAAAGCGATAGCTCCAGGGCGATCGCCGCAGGATGCGGGAGTCTTCGTTACGGGAGACTTTCCAGCCTTGGCCCGTGTAGTAATCAAAGGCCATCATCCGCCAAAAGCCTTCCGACTGCGATCGCACCCGCATCACTACTTCGGGTTCCAGGGTGCCGCGCAGGTTCTGATCCATCTCTTGGTTGAAGCCATAGTAAAACCGCGAGTTAAACCCTTCGCCAACCCCGGCAATATTGCCACTGGCAGCCTGCTCATTTGGCTTCAGTCCTTGGCCTGAGTTGGGATAGCCTGGATTGATCACCTGTCGGGCATCAAAACGATCTTCCATCTGCACGTCCCCACTGACCGGGAACGTGCGAAATTGATAGCCGGGGAGGCGAGGGGTAAGGGCAAAGACCAGCAGTCCCAGCCCCATAATGCTCAGGAGCAGGACAGCGCTTCGTTTCGGCCCCGGTAGGGCCGCTGCCCGCAGGGAAGGGGTGCCCAGCCCCAGCCGCGAGCGATAGTCCAGGAGCAAGACCGGCAGGGCGATCGCCAAAAACAGCACCAGAAAACCACCAAATGCCATGGTTTCACTGATGGTGGCCGCAACCCCCAGCAAAATCAACCCAATCACCACCGAGTAGCCCAGATCCTTACGACGGGGTAGGTCAAAGGTATGCAGCACCTGAAGCTGAATCAGCAGCTCTGCAAGCAGCAGTCGGGAGTCGCCAGCATTCCCCAGCAGGCGCGACAAAAAGAACCCCAACACCACCAGCATGCCTAAGGCAATGCCAAACTTTGCCACAATGTTGCGGCGTCGGCGACTGTACCAGCTCCAGGTCGCACCCGCCACGCTCAGGGGCACCGCCCACAGAAAATTCATCGACCCCGCTGCAACATCCGTAGACAGGATACCGACACTCACCAGGGCCTGCACAAAAATCCGCAGCCAAACTGAATCTTCGATGGTTAGAACTTGAGAGGAAGATTGACCCTTAGGGCTAAGGGTTTTCCAGCGTTGCGACCACTGCTGTACCTGCTGCGGCAGAAAAGAAAAGGTCATGACGGAATAGGACTCTGGGATGGGCAGCGGCTGACATTACGCTTCTAGGTTACCCAGTTCCCTGGGGGAAGTTGGCGGGTGGGGGGCAGGGATGGGGCCAGGGAAGGCAATGTTTACCGCCTTTTTGTCCGGGAATGTCGGATGGCACCGCCTGACCCCTTGAAGGGAGAACGCACCCGTTTCTGTGGGGTCGGGGCTTTGCGCGGTGCACCATGGTATACGGGGGAGCGATCGGGAAACCCCAGACCGCTGGTCGGTCGGCGATAGATGCGACTCGGCGTTCCCTCCTCGGTGCTAATGATGGGCTGCATATTCTGGGCCAGGACGCTGAAGGCCAACAGTGCCGTGCCCGCTACGGCTACCCCCGCCACGACTGCTGCGGCAATTTTGCCCTTGCTGTAGGGGCGATCGCCGATCACTTGGCCCGTCTGGCCATTGACAACCACCTGATAGCGCTGTTGCTGATAGCGGTAAACACAGAGCCAGACGGGCAGCAGCACATGCTTGTAGGTCACCTCGGAATAGTCTGTATTGAGGGCATTCAGCCGTTGATCATCACCGCCGATAGCGGCCTTCGCATCCTTTTCTAAATACGCCTTCATGTCGGACTGGGCCTGCTGCCACCCGTCCTGAACTGGAACCTGATAGCGCTGGGCCTTAAACCCGGCCAAAAAAGACGGCGTGTAGGCCACCACATCATCTAAGTCCCAGTCAGTAAGCTGCCGCAGCCGCTTGGGAGGCAGCTGCTTGGTGGCAGGCACCAGCATGTCGTCAAAGAAGCACTCAAATTCCCCGCTAATCGGGTACCAGTGGGTTTGGGTCGTGGTTGTGCCGGAATGGGAGCGGGTGGTATGGCGCTCACCCCGTTCGCCGTCATAGGTTGTCCAGGTATTGGCATCAAAGGTCCAGTAGGGCAAGTAAACGCCCTGCACCGATTCAGACCGGGCCAGCTTTTGGAGGTCACTGGGTAAAAACCAGTTACTCCCGAGCCACTGCCGCAGAAACGTCGTCGCTTCCTTGGCGGTGACCTTACAGGGTAAAACACCATCCGGCTTGGCAACGGGCTTCGATGGTTCCGCCTGGGACACCAGACCCGTGCCGCAAAACGGACATTTTCCAGCCACATCCGGCGGCTCGAACACAACTCTGGCCCGACAACCGGGACAGGCCACTTCTAAGGACTGCTCTGACAGCCGCGCCAGTTCGACTGAATCAGAGAGGTCATGTTTGTCAAAGGCTTGCTCGGGGGCGTCTTGGTCCGCTTCTGGGACTGCTTCTGTATGACCACAGTAGGGGCAGGCTAAATCCCCAAGCAACGGATTGAACTCTAGCTTGGCGCCGCAGCTCACACAGGGAAACTGCTGTTGGTCGAGGGGGGCAGACGGCATGGTTCTGGCAGGAACAAAGGACAGATCTGGCTAGCGAACGGGTCAGGCTAGCTGACGGGGGGCGGGGGCGGTATTTGCCCTAGGCGTGCCGCCACTTCTGGAATCGCTGCGGCCCGTTGCCATTCGGCCATGCCGGGACACCAGAGGTAGGTGTCGGCGGTCATGCCAGTTTGCAAGAGCTGCTCAAGGGTCATTGGCCCAAGGGTTTGACCGTCTCGGGACAGGTGCCACTGGACGGCTGAGGACTGTACAGGGGGCGGCGGCGGCATCATGCTCGCTGGGGAAGCACTGGTCGCTGGGGTTGCAGGGCTAAAGGCGGTCATGAGCTGTTGACCCATGGCTAATCCAACGCCAAAGTCTAAGGCTGGGGTACCGCCGCCAGGATTCTGGGCTGAGGCTTCAATGGCATTGGCAGCCTGGAACTGAGCGTACTGCTGCATGTTGCCGACAATACCCATGGAGGTGCGTTTATCGAGGGCAGTTTCGACCTCTGGGGGCAGGGAAATATTTTCGATGAGCAGCTGGGTCAGATCTAGACCAAAGTGAGCGACTTCTGGCTGCATGGCCTGCCGAATGCGATCGCCGAGTTCGCCGTAGCGGGGGCTAGGTCTAGCAGCGGCACTGGGTTGGCCCCCAGGGTGTTGGCAAAGGCCGTCATGATCATGTTGCGGATTTGATCGCTGACCTCGTCCACCAGGAATAGACCGTCGGTACTGATCAGCTCCTGCAAAAGCTGTGTCGGCTCTTTGACCCGCATGTTATAGGAGCCAAAGGCCCGCAGGCGGATGGGGCCAAGTTCTGCGTCTCGCATCAGAACCGGGTTGGCGGTGCCCCACTTCAGGTTGGTAAATATGCGCGTGCTAAAGAAATAAACTTCTGCCTTGAAGGGAGAGTTGAAGCCAAACTTCCAGCCTTGCAGCGTACTCAGGAGCGGCAGGTTTTGGGTACTCAGCTGGTAGCGACCGGGGCCAAAGGCATCGGCCACCTGGCCTTCATTGACAAAGACGGCTTTCTGGCCGGGGCGCACGGTGAGCTGCGCTCCCATTTTAATTTCGTTTTGGAAGCGCTCAAAGCGATAGGCAATCGTATCGTTGGAGTCATCGAGCCATTCAATAATGTCGATAAATTCACTGCGAATTTTGTCGAAAAGACCCATACATGACTCCTGAAGGCGATCGCATTGCACAGAACAAACAGCCTTAGGGTACCCGCGTTTGGCTACGGGCCAACATCTGCACCAGGGAACAGCGAGGGTCAAGACTGGGTTCGCTACACTGGTAGCGGCGGCAAGGTCTGCTTTGCTGTATCAATGTTTCAGGGTTAAGTCTCATGAACCAATCGCCAACTCCCAATGATACCCATCAGTTCTCCAATACCCCGGAGGCTACCCCATCCAATCGTTCGGAATTGGCGGGGCCGGAACGGGAGCAGCGCTCTGAGGTTCTGCGCCTGAGCCAGGATGTGGCGCGATTGCAGGAACGCTCCAGCCTATTGATTGGCATCCTAGTCCTGACGGTTTTGCTGTTTGGGGGGGCAGTGGCCTGGTTTAGTATCCGCTTTCAGACCCTAGAGCAACAGCAACAGCAGGCGGCTGAGGCAGCGTCTTCAGATGCAGTCGCGCCGGAAGTCGCGGCCCGTATCCAGGAACTGGAAACCCAAATCCAGGACTTGAGTCAGCGTTTGCCAGATACTCTCGAACAAGAGCTGCAAAATAATCAAACCCGCCTTAAAGACCTGGCTGCTCAAATGAAGCAGATGCGATCGCGTTTGCAATCATTGCGGGGAGCCGTGCCAGAACTCGATCAGCTTCTGGATGAACTCACCCCTAACCCCAATGGGGCAGACGCTCCGGCACCATCCGGGGATCCGACCCCCAGCGAGAATGCCACACCTTGAATAGGGAATCCTTGATGCCAGGGCTAATCAAGGGCAATGTTGTCTGACAGATAGGTGCGATCGCCTAACACCTGAAGCATGGGGCCATGGACGTCAAACTTGACCACGCTGACCGCTGCGACGGGCATAGCAATGCGATCGCGGTAGCGCCCTAGGTCAATGCCCAGCAAGCTACAGAGCAAGATCCGAATCGTGGATTTATGGGACACAATGAGCACGTTGCCGCTGGTGTAGCGCTCTTGAATTTCGGCAACCACGAGGGCTGCGCGGCTGGCCACCTGCACGGCGGTTTCGCCCCCAGGTGGCGGATTCCAGGCGGGTTCGGTGAGCCATTCTACGTATTTGGCCATGTCGTGCTGCTGCACCCAGTCGCGGTTTTGGCCTTCCCACTGGCCAAAGTTCATCTCTTGCAGGCCCTCCCGCAGCTGGGGTTCTAGCCCCACCGCTGCACAAAAGGGTTGAGCGGTTTCACGGGTGCGCTGCAGCGGGCTAGCATAAACCGCTGTCCAGTTCAGTGGTTGATAGGCTTCGGCAAAGGCGATCGCCATCTGCTGGCCCGTTGCGGTGAGGTGGGGGTCTGTGGTGCCGCAGAAGGCATCATCCTGGCTATGGGTGGTTTCACCATGGCGCAGAAAATATAGGGTCAGGCTCATGTTGGTTCCTTTTCTACTAGCAGCACGCACATGGCACCGGAGCTATCCACTACGAAGCCAATTCTATCGGAGTCGCTGCCGTTTCATCTGGTTTTCCTCATTCTTCGGGAATGCAAACGCTAATGTGAAACCTCTCAATCACGACAACTCCAAAGCATTGAGGCATCATAAGGATGAAGACTGCTGGAGCTTCACGGTGCCCATCATCAGAGGGAAGAAGAACCATGATTGCCGAACTGAAACCACCTATCAGTCAACGCCTTTCAGCATCGGCGGCGCAAATTTCAGCGTTCTGTCAACGCTGGAAAGTCACGGAATTTGCCCTCTTCGGTTCTGTTCTGCGAGACGATTTTCGCCCCGATAGCGACATTGATGTACTGCTGACTTTTGACCCTGACGCTAGATGGAGCCTGTTTGATTGGGTCGATATGAAGGATGAGCTGGAGACGTTATTTGAACGCAAGGTTGATGTTGCTGATAAAGAAGGACTGAAAAATCCCTATCGACGATATGAAATCTTACAGACCCAGCAGGTGATCTATGGCCGTCAACAATCGTGACATTAGCTCACTTTGGGATATGGTGAATGCCATTCTTAGGATGCAGAAATTTACGGCAAATATGACCGAGAGCGACTATTTAGACAGCGCTCTGGTGCAAAGTGCAGTAGAACGACAGCTCGAAATTGTAGGAGAATCTGCCCGCAGGCTATCGGATGAATTTCGACAGGCTCATCCAGAAATTGACTGGCGTAGAATCATTGGACTTCGCAATATCTTGATTCATCGTTATGACGAAATTCGCCAACAGACAATCTGGCAAACGGTGACCTCAGAGCTTGCACCTTTGCTTACTCAGCTAGAGCGTTTGTTGCCTTCAAAATCTGATAAATAACAATCGTTTCCCTAAATGGAGATACAGCGTATGGGGCAGTGGTAAATGTGATAATGGTGTACCGTCAAAATGACCTCTCAGCGGAGTTGTCAATAGGTGCTGCGATGAAGCGCATTGAAGACCCAGAGCGTTTGCAAGCCATACCAAAAGCCGCTGCCAGTCTCACCATTCCCGACAGCACCAGACAATGTACAGATTCAGTTAAGCCAAAAATCAAGAAAGCCAAAATCCAGTTTTTTCATGACAAGGAAACAGTAATCGATTTATATTTTGCTGAGCTAGCTATAAAGTTTCCTCAAATTTAAACTCCTGGTCAAGAAATGCCTTTTCTGTAGTAATTAGTGGAACTAGGCTCTTTATATAATAGAAAAAAGATCTTCTTTGAAGCCATAGAATAACTAGTAGAGTGACAAGACAAGAAATAAAATCAAACAAGTCTTTTCTAAAAACAAGACCAAGAAAAGAAATCCATGTAAAGGCCATGAAGACTTCACCCCATGAATGCATCTGAATTATTGCCGCTTTCTTTTTCTTAATTTCTTTCTCAAGGTCTTTAACTATCAGCAGGTTAACAATTTTTTCGGGATTCATTTCACGCTTAGCATTCTCCGTTAACCTCTTTGCATATTCTCCAAATCTATTTTGTTGTGACAATCTACCAAAGAAGAAATTCCTTAAGATTTTGTAGAAGAACAAGGTCAATATTGCAAGGCCTATCGACAGCAAAAGATCCATTATTAATGCTTTCGATAGTGGCCCTGATTCAATATCAAATATCCTCACGACTTCGGCATGTAGAATCCCTAGCACAATGCTTGTTTTTTGATTGTTCTGTAATTCAATAATTCCTAGTAAGTCAAAAATAAATATCAACACCTTGTGAGGTGCTAAAGTATTAGTTAGCTGCTCAATATATAATCTCTTTAATTCCGCAATAAGATCATCCATTTTCTGAGGCTAATCTGTAAAATAAGATATCACTTGCTAAAGGATCAAAGGTGCCAAACTCTCGGACAGGAAACCCATAGAAATTGACTGGAAATCTTTCTCGACCCTCCTCATTTTTCTCTAAATAAGGCAATAGAATATTATAGTCATTCACATCAAGTAGAAGCAATTTCTCAATTACCGCTGGTAAAAACAGGCCCCAGGGGTTGCGAAAAG
>CAZXWR010000137.1:0-10153 GCA_964644325.1 uncultured bacterium | reverse complement strand
GGTTAGGGGATGAGGGGGTCACTTTGGGAACCTTCCAAAAAATTTTGGAGGTTATTAAATCCACGATCCTAACCCGCCGCTCAACCCATCGAATTTAACCCCTGGCAAACGCAACAAGGGCGATCGCATCTGTAGCGATCGCCCGCCTCTACCCCTGTAACAGCGGTAACTTCAGGCAGAAAACTGCTGATGGCAAAACTGAGCATAGCGGGCGTTTTGGGCCATGAGTTCTGGGTGGGTGCCGGACTCAACAATTTGACCCTGTTCTAAAACCAGAATGCGATCGGCCCGTCGTACAGTAGCTAAACGGTGGGCAATAATAAAGACCGTCCGATTTTTCATCAGCCGCTCCAGGGCTTCCTGAACCAGGGCCTCCGACTCCGAATCTAGGGCAGAAGTGGCTTCATCCAGGATCAGAATGCGGGGATTGAGCAACACCGCACGGGCGATCGCCAAGCGCTGCCGCTGCCCCCCCGATAGGTTGAGGCCCCGCTCTCCTAACACCGTTTGATAGCCCTCGGGGAACTGCACAATAAACTGATGGGCATTGGCCACCCTGGCCGCAGCTTCAATCTCCGACAGATTATAGTTGAACTGACCAAAGGCAATATTTTGGGCAATCGTTCCCGAGAACAGCACCGTATCCTGGGGCACGATGCCAATTTGCTGGCGCAAACTTTTCAGGGTGACCGACTGGATATCCCGGCCATCAATCAAGACCTGGCCCGCTTGGGGTTCATAAAACCGGGGCAGTAAATTGACAAAGGTGGTTTTACCCGCCCCGGAGAGCCCCACCAGGGCAATCACCTCACCCGGCTGCGCTGTCAAGCTCACGTTGGTCAGCACTGGCTGCTGGGGCTGATAGCCAAAGGTCACCCCGCGATATTCCACCTTCCCGGCCACTAAGGGCAGGGCGATCGCCTGGGGTTGATCGACGATGGTGGGCTGAAGGTGCATCAGCTCAAACAGGCGATCGACAGAAGCCTCACCCTGCTTAAACTCGTTGTAGTTATTGGTGATCAGGTTAATCGGATCGATGATTAAGGCCACCGCCGCTGTAAAGCTGACAAACTGCCCCCCCGTGAGGTCGCCCCGCGAAATTTGCCAGCCCCCCAGTAAAAACAGCAGCACAATGCTCATGGCCTCTAAAAAACCCACCACCGGATGCTGAATTGCCTTGATGCGCTCTGTGGCAAATTTGGCCTGCCGATTTTTCTCTGCGGCCTTGAGAAACCGCTCAATTTCATAGTCTTCGGCAGCAAAGGCCTTCACCAGTCGAATCCCACCAAACACCTCGGTCAGCAGGGTTGATACATCAGAGATGCGGGCCTGACTGCGGCGCGAAAACTGTAGCAGCCGCTCCCCAAACCAGCCAATTAGCAGACCCATTAAGGGGGCAATCAAGAACGTGGTGAGGGTGAGCTGCCAGTTTAGGTAAATCATGTAGGCCAGAATGGCCAACAGCTGAAGGGTGCAGGGTAAAAACTGGTGAAACAGCTTATGAATGACTTCCCCAACCCGATCGGTATCCTCCGTGAGGCGATAGACTAAATCCCCCGTAGCCGCAGTTTCAAAGTAGTCAATATTCAGACTCTGGAGACGGATATAGGCCTGTTTACGCAGGTCAAGGGCAATACTGAGGGCAACTTTTGCCATCAGCACATCCTGGCCGAACTGAAAAAGCCCCCGCACAGAAAATAGGGCGATCGCAATCAGGGGGAGCCGCAGCAGGGCCGCCATGTTGCCCGCACCAATGTCCGTGGCGATCTGACCGATCAGGGCCGCAATCACTGGCATCGTCAGCACAAAGCCCAGGGTACACAGCAGCGCCACACTCAAGGTGGCGGTATGGTGGCGCAAATAGGGCAGCAGCAGCCAGTAGTGCGATCGCGTTTTCAACAAGACTATCTCTCGAAACGATGACCCTATTCTCTCAAGTTCAGGTCACCCGCGAAAATAACGGGCGTTTCCCTTGCCCGACACGCCTTACCCTCACGGTGCCCTCAACATAGCGCCATGCACACAGTGCCATCCACACAACCTGTAACGCTTTCCCAAAGATCTGTAATTTAACGGACGTGCTCACCCTAGGTTCCTTTGTAGACTAGGTCTATAAAGTCATTCATGTCCCTTTCGCAAATCTCAATCACTACTATGTTTGACAGCGCTTTGCTTTTAGAGGCTGGACTCGTCATTGCGACCAGTCTCATTTTGGGTGTTTTTATCAAAGCTGCCGTAAAGGCATGGCAGGGGCATATTCCAGCAACCCAATCGGATGAACGCACCTGGGCTTGGTGGGTCGAGTTACACACCGCCCGTCCGCAATGCACTTATTTTTTTGGCCCCTTTGCCACCGCTGCCGAAGCGGAAGCCTCCAAGATTGGCTATATTCAAGACCTTTCCGGGGAAGGTGCAGAGGGCATTACCGTCCATGTCCGCTGGTGTAAACCCCGGCAGCTCACCTATATGCCCACCTAGGGTAAAAATTGCGGTATAAACTGGGCAGATGCGTGTTTCCAGTCATGGCAGCGCCCTGCCGTTTAAGGTTTGTCCGACTCAATGACAACACCGTTTCCACCGCCCGAACCCGAACCCCCAAACAGCACTCCCAAACAGCGGCTGGCTTTCCGTCCCAATGAGGAAGTCATGCCAGGTGCTGCTGCCGCGCCTTACCAGTCCCAAACCTTCCAGTATCTGAACAAGCTGGGGCCAGAGGTCTGGTCTTGGCTGACCAGTGCAGCGGCGGCGGCGGTCGTCCTGGTGATTGCCCTGGGGCTACAGCTGCCCTGGCTGGGCCTGCCAGCCGCGATCGCCACGGTTGGCATTGCGGGTCGGGTGCTGTGGCCAATTCTGCGGCTAGCCCTCAACGAATGGCTCTCGCGGAGCTACCAGCTGGTCATTGCCGCCACATTACTCACGCTGTTTGGTCTGGGCGGTGTCCTCTGGCTGAGCGGGCTCCCCCAGTCCTTTGCCCGCGGGTTCAGTGGAGTGAACTGGGATGCCGTCGGGGCTCTGGCTGAGGCTTTTGGTGCCTTGGGCCAGATTTCAGTGGCGTTTTTAGCCCTCTACGTGGCTTGGCGACAGTATGTCATTTCCAAGGATCTGACCAGTCAGCAAAACCGGATTACCCAACAGCAAACCATCGATGCCTATTTCCAGGGCATCTCTGACCTCGTGCTGGATGAAGAGGGGCTCTTGGAAGACTGGCCACCGGAACGGGCGATCGCGGAAGGGCGCACCGCTGCCATTTTGACGGGACTGGATGCAGAAGGCAAAGCCAAGGTGATTCGGTTTTTATCGAGCGCTAAGTTGCTGACCCCCTTAAGGCGCGATCGCCGCCTGGGGCGTCCGATCTTCGACGGCTTGGGCGGCTACGAAGAAGATATTGAGTATGGCGTACGGGTGATTGACCTGACCAACATGCTGGTGGGCACCCAGCTCTCTGGCACCGATTTACGATCCACTGAACTCAGTGAGGCCAACCTGAGCGGCGTTGATTTGAGCGATTGCGACCTGACCCGTGCCAATCTCACCCGCAGCATTCTGGCGGGCACCGCCCTGAAGCGCGCCAACGTTTCCCGCACCCGCTTTTTCTTGGGCACGCTGGAAAACGCCAGCCCCCGCGATCGCCTGAATCCGCCCAACTTCACAACCGGAGCCTATACCGGAGCTGTTGTGGAAGGAGCTGACTTCAGTCAGGTGAAAGAACTCTCAGAGGAACAGCGCTACTATTGCTGCGCCTGGGGTGGCAATAAAACCCGCAGCACAATTCCCGGTGGCTGTGAAGGCATCCCCAATCGACTCGGGCGTTAGACTCGGGCATGGCAGCAGTTGCCGGGTCATGGGCGCGGGCGGGCCAAAATGATCCCGATTGCGTCAGGGACGCGGCCAACGTAAGTTTGCAGATCCACAGCACGGGTGACGGCACCTGCGGGAGAGGCATGAATGAGTCCCACCGCAGCACCTCGGCGCTCAACGAATCCGGTATGGGTCACATCTAGACCCGGCACCTGGGTGGCGATCGCCACAATATCGCCCCCCTGCAGCTGCCCATAGATTGAACGAATGCGTGGGGTTGGAATATAAAAACGCGGCTCTTGGGCCAACCTCGCCTCCACCTGTTCCATACAGCGGAACGCCACGTCGTCCTGCTGGAGCTGTCGATAGCGCGACCGATGGGTGGTCATAAAGTTCAGGGGCTGGGTCAATGGGACACCGCCCAAATCTGCCGTCAGGTTCTGTACCAGGCTGCGTCGTTCATTATCCGCAATCCAGTCACTGAAATAGTGCAGCCGACTGCAATAATCGGTCATCTGGCCATTGCGATAGCGCTGAACTTCAATTTGCTGCGCCAGCATATCCGGCGTCAGGGTCTGCCCCCTTACACTGCGGGCCAATGCCAGCACCGTCTCCACAAACAACACACAGTCGAACTGCCGCAGCGAAACAAAGAGCTGTTCCGTTGGGGATTGATCCAGCAGTCCCGCCCCATAGGCCACCCCCAGAAACTGCTGCGAAAGAACCTGAACCATCTCGCTCAGGGAACGCGCTTGGAGATGCTGTTGCGTTGCAAACCGCTGAATCTGGGTCAATTGGGCTTCCTCCGGGGCAGACCAGCCCGTCGGGGCAGACCGCACAACCCCTGGCGAGAATCCTAACGCCAACACAATTCCCAAAATCCTTAAAGAGAGACGCATTCGATCATTCATACCAGAAGGACAGGGTTCTCAGAGGCCCGATTTGCGCCCAACTTCTGACCGTCAGTTTTTGACCATCAGTTACAGTTTCTGCAACCTACGCCGAGAAGCGAAACATCCGTGAGAGGGTGAAGATACTCAAACTCTATCCCGTTTTTAGCGAGGTAACCATGTCCATCTCTCGTTCAGCTCTAAAGTCCGCAGCCAATCCTTTTTTTAGCCTAGCGGTGGTCTTACTCGTCAGCATGGGAGCGATATACATGGTTACTTCAAAGACACCTCCGGTACAGGCACAGACCCAGGCAGTTCTCCTCCGCACCCTCACGGTTACCGGCCAAGGGAAAGAGCAGATTCAAACCACCCTCACCCAGGTTCAGCTAGGGGTCGAGGCCCAGGGAAAAACGGCTCAAGAGGTACAGCAAGCCGTCGCCAAACGCTCAACGGCAGTGGTAAATCTGCTGAAGTCTCGCTCGGTCGAAAAACTCCAGACCACTGGCATTAACCTGAACCCCAACTACAGCTACGACAATGGCCGTCAAACGCTGATTGGCTACCAGGCTAGCAATACCGTCAGCTTCCGGCTCCCCACCGAAAAAATTGGCTCCCTGTTGGACGATGCTGTGCAGGCCGGCGCTTCTAAAATTGACAGCGTTTCATTTACCGCCTCAGATAGCGCGATCGCCACTGCTCAAAAAGCCGCTCTCCAGAAAGCAACCCAGGAAGCCCAAGCCCAGGCCAATGCCGTTTTCAGCTCCCTAGGGTTAACGGCAAAAGGCATCGCCAGCATTCAAATCAACGGTGCCCAGCCCCCGCAGCCGATGCCCGTCGCCCCTTTTAGCGCCAGCACAAAGCTCCAAGGGGAGGCAGCCATGGATTCAACCCCGGTCATTGGCGGCGAACAAACCGTAGATGCCTCCGTCACCCTACAAATTCAATACTAAATGTTTGGCTCAGAACGCGAATCATTTACGCCAGAGTCCACAGCCAAACCCTCAGTTTTTCCCGCCACCTGCACCTCAAAAGGCATCGTAGCCACCGCCACCCTCAGAACTGGCTTCAGCATCTCGCTTAGAGCCCAGCAACTCTAGACGATCGACCCTGACCACAGGCTGAGAGCGATCGGCCCCGGTAGCGCGATCCTGCCAGTGTTCAAACTTAAGCGAACCTGAAATGCCAATCTGGCCCCCTTTTCGCACATACTGGGCCGCGACTTCCGCATTGCGGCCCCACAGTTCTAGGTTGAACCAGTCAGGCTGGTCGTTATTCCGGCTCCGGCGATCAACGGCCAGCGGAATACGGCACACCACGCTACCCGACTCGAAATAGCGCACATCGGGTTCAGCCCCGACGCGGCCGACCAAGTTAACCACGTTCAAACTCATAGAACACCACCCTTGACGCAACTAAGACTTGAGTTTTGGTATTGCAGGCACAGTCAACACTTTAATCTTAAAACGTCTGGTTCAGTTAAACCCTACAATCGCAATCAATTGAGTTTGAACGGTTATGCTTCCGTGATTGTGGGTCAATTTCACCGGGCAAGCCAGTACAGTTTTACATCGAAGTTTTGCATCGTTCAGCCAGTTCCAGTTATCCTTTCACCCGTTTAACTACGGGTCGATCCCAGTTGTCTAGAATATCTTTGACCAAAATTTCCTTGATCCAGATTTGCCCCACAATCACAAGGGGCAAAGCCAACAACAACCCTAAAAAACCAAAGAAAAAGGCAAAGGCAATCTGTGACAGCAATGTGACCGCGGGTAACAGCGCAACCTGTTTCGCCATCACGGTAGGCACCAGCAAATACTGCTCCAGCTGCTGCAAAACCACGTAAAACGCCAGCACGGCCCCGGCCTTCCAGGGGGCATCTAACAGGGCGATCGCCACGGGTGGAATAACGCTCAGGGTCGGCCCAATATTTGGGATCGCTTCCAGCAGCCCTGCAATCAAACCATTGGCCAGCGGGAGTCGCACCTGAAGGGCTAGTAGACCAAAAAAGCTACAGATACCAATGATTGCCATGTTAAATAGAATGCCCGCAATCCAGCTATCGAGACCCACTTCACACTGGTCGAGAATGCCCTCGACACGACGGCGATAAAACGAAGGGAATAGCCGAATAAAAATGCTGCGGTACTTGTCGGGCTCAATTAAAAACATAATCGTGAGCACCAGCACCAGCAAAATATTCAAGACAACCAACAGAGAATTCGAAAAAATAGCAAAGAAATTCTCGAAAATACGGCCTGCTAGGGGTGAAAATTCCTGACTGATATTATTCAACAGTTCCGGACTGATCAAATCTGGGCCAGGTATTTGGCCCTCAATCCAACGGGAAAGGACTTTCAGCCGCATGGCCCCCTGAGGTACCAGGCTGGCTAACTGCTGAAACTGCTCAATAAAGGGGGGAATGACGAGCAAAATAAATACAGCAGCAAAGCCGAACAGCAGCAGAACCGCCAGACCAATTGCCAGACCCCGTCGAATTTTTATTTTTTGCGAAATCAGCCGGACAAAGCCATTCAGTGCGCTAGCCAGCACCACTGCAGTAAACCCCAGCAGCAGCACTTGGCGAATCTCCCAGAGCACATAAAGGGCAACACAAAGTACAACCAGACTCATCCACTTGCCAAAGTTCACAGCCCCTCTTCCCCTCAGAATGGAATTGCCGAACGAGCCTTGCCCGTTTCCAGGCCAGTCCCTGTTGAACACAGCCAGTACGGTGGGGCGAATATCAAACCCAGTCTAAACTGAGTGGGGCCATTCGATAAGCTATCAGGGTCGTATAAAATCCCCAGCATTCTGCCAGACCTTAATCTGCCCCCCTGCCCGAGAGCGACCGTTATGGCACTGTAACAGCAGTCAGCCTTATTGAGGGGAGCGATCGCCCCCGATTGAGTCGGCAGCGGGCTCGACGGCGGGTAAATGACGGGCGATACAATGCTGATTACGCAGGGCCGTCAGTCCCGCATGCTCCAAAACTGTCTCAATGGGAATCGCCCAGCTAGAGTGAAACAGGACGTCCTTGAGTCCAGAGTTCGGCTCAGACCCATCTTTATAGACATAGGGGTTACCCCAGAGCGGTTCTTGGTGCATGCCATTCACCGCGATCACCTCTCCCCAACGATTCAGCACGGGGCCACCACTCATCCCCTTTTCAATCTCGTTCGAGTAGCCGACCTGATAGCCACCCTCAAAGGCCTTCGGCATAATCAATGAAATGGCACCACTGGTAAACTTAAAGCCTTTGGTGGAATACTCATTGAGGGGCAGGGGAAACCCCGCAGCAAACACCGGAGTTCCTTTGGATAGACTCAGAGAGCAGCCTAGTTTAGCCGTCGGGTAAACGGCGGTTGATGACTGGAAGTGAATCAGCCCGAGGTCGTCGTTCCCAAATGAGGCCGCTGTGTTTTTACGGGCTCCGTAGCGTTTCCCGTCTAGCGTCTGTACCGTGTAAGACTCTCCGATCCACAGAACATGCTGATTGGTCAGCACCGCGTAGTCTTGCCCCTTCCGGCTCACCAATATCCCCGAGCCCCAATTATCTCCAGCCATGACCTTAACGGTAATTGCTTGAGCGTGGTGCTTCAGGGATATGAGCTCGGCAACTGAGAAATGTTCACTTTGCGCGCTACGCAGCAGCTGCGGATCTGGAGAGGCTTCAGGATTGACAAATGAGGTCACTGCCACAGATTGAGTGGCGATCGCCACACTCAAAACTGCGCCAGAACCCCAAACCAACGTAAGCTTCCTTCGTTTCTTCACGATCACTCAATGAGAACACGAACTGCCGCCAGGCAGACTACCCTTAGTATTGTTGCAGCCGCGTCAAAAATTAACATCGCTTGCAAATTTGACGCGATTCCCGAGAGATCCTGATACAACAAACTAGCGGGAATCCAACAGCTAGCGGGAGTCCACATCACTTAACAGGTGTCCAGTCGGCGCAAGGCGCTACCAGAGTGCAGCTTCCCCTGTTTTAGGCGTTGTCGTCGGTGCAGCATCCGGGCTGGGTGTTGTTGCTGTTGCGCCTGGGGCACTGGCAACGACAGACTGGACAAGGTCTTGAACGCTGACGTAAGCCGCGCCTGCATCACCGCCACCTGTACTCTCATTCAGGGGGCCGGAAGCACCTGCCCGCACCTTTTCAAGCCGCAGCATGGTGACGATGGGATCCTGTACCCCTTGTTTAACGGTGTACAGCACGCTGTCACAAGCACCCTGGCGTTGATTCGCAGCACAAACAACGGGCTGCCGATTCAAGATACTGGTCGTAAATAGAAAGTTCGGGTTTTTTTGATAGGCATCCATGAACTTTTTCGAGACGATGGAGCACCGCACATCTGGGGTATACCCCGAACCACTGAAATATTCCGAGACCCAGCGAATGATCGGGGTAGGGCCTTTGCCTTTATTGCCGACCTCAACCATCGTGGCCGGAACGCCTTTGCTATCTTTCCCACAAAAGAACCGAACTGGGCCGTTGGCCTGAGCCTCGGCACTAGGGCCAGAGAAGGCGGCAAGGGCGCCCAGTACGATAGAAAATGTTGTTAAAGCGGCGATATTTTGACGCATTGTCTTAGTCTCTCCCAAGTGCCATCCAAAATCTTGTTCCAATCCTACTGCGATCGCCCCATTTCGTCGAAGGGGGTAGATCACGCTGAGTTGTGTCCGTTGTCATCATGCAGTGGTGATCTCAGTCACATCTACTGTTTCAGGGTTGTTGTTCCGTCTATTGTTGTGCTCCATTAGGACTGGGTCTGACGCAGGGTCTGGAGGATCGACTCGGTCTGAGCTAGCTTGGCGCGATCGCCTTGACTCCGAAACAGGTCTGCCGCCTTGGTAAAGTCGGCCATAGCCTGACTTTGCTGCCCACCTTTCAGATGAGCGAGACCCCGATTGAAATAGGCGATCGCCGAATTGGGGTTTACCCGAATCGCAGCAGCATAGTCACCCACAGCCGATGCAGCATCTCCCCCGGATAACGCCCGATTCCCCTTACTGATATAAAATTCGGGTGAACTCGTGGCTTGGGTACCCGTTGCCTCCTGTAGCTGGTCAACTGCAACCGTAGTACAGCGTTCCGTGACAATCGTATTGATCCGAATTTGCTTACAAACCTGCTTTGTCGATGGGGTAGCGGCGGCCTTAGGAATCGTCACGGTAAAGGGCTGGGTGGTCGCCAAGAGATTAGCGGTACTCGTCTGGCCCCCTGCAGTCGCGAGCTTCCGATCAATCTCAGCGGCTCGCTCAGCCTGAAGCTGCGCTTGACGTCGCGTCTCTTGTAACTCAGCTGCAATCTGCTGGGCTTCCGACTGCCGTTGAGCCTCTTCCTGAGCTGCCTTTTGCTGCGCGGCCAACTGCGCCTGCCGTTGAGCTTCTTCCTGAGCTGCTTTCTGTTGAGCCGCTAGTTGAGCCTGCCGCTGAGCTTCTTCCTGAGCTGCTTTCTGTTGAGC
>CAZXWR010000136.1:0-10225 GCA_964644325.1 uncultured bacterium | reverse complement strand
CTCAGTAGATCGAAAACATCACAAGTGGGCAGGTAAAGAAATCTCCCGTTTGGGCGGAAAGAGCCTTTCCACACCCTGAGAGATAAACTCCAACAAGGTCTTGAGGGGAAACAAGCTTTCAAAGACCCGTTGTCCCCCCCGACGGGTAGCACTGACTTTAGTCCAGAGCAGGAAGATCCAGATATTGACCAGGATAAAGGCGAGTGCCACAAACAATAGCCGCAGAACTGGACTTTTCGTCGTCGTGCGAATCCGGCCATGATTTTTCATGCGATAGCTGGTTTCAATCCCAAAACGATAACGGTATTGGTTACGAACCCCATCCAAAGCGACCTTCACACGGTAGACCACATACAACAAGTACTCAACGCCATACTTTTTCCGAGCGCCCATGGCATAGCAACAAACAACGGCCAACTGAAAATCTACATCCCCATACTCGTGACTCTTCATCTGATAGGTCGTCCAGTAACTGGTTCGCCCACGGCAGAATTGGCGTGTGCCGCCAGTCTTGCCGCGAATGACCGCAGGCATGATAAACAGGGTCTGGAGTGCTTTGAGCCAACGAATCACAGGAACAGAGTAAAACCCTCAGTCGAGGAAAAGGGACTCAGTAAATCACAAACTTCTGTGTTTCAACGAGAGAATGAAGGTTTCAGTCCCTCCATTTGAGCAGCCAGATGACGATCACAAGTTAACAATATCTGGCTGTGAACGCTAAGCGATTCCCACAAGCCAATTTCCAAGAGGATTTGAGCGAGTTGAGCCTTTTCACTAAAATGACCGACTGATAAGGCTTCTAGAAAACTTTGCGATCTACTGAGCCTATCAACATGATACGTCTGAACGATTAGGCAGTTCGACGAGTCACAAGACCCCAGAGAAAGATTGCGATAATCGCTCCCAACACTGCGACCACAAGCCCTGGAATACTAAATGATGCTGCTGTAAATGCCAGCTTGCCTGTCGTCAAAAAGGTGGTCAGCGTGCCGCCAATGAATGCACCTACAATTCCCAAGAGCATTGTTGCTAAAATACCACCGCCTTGATGTCCCGGATAAATTGCTTTGCCAATGGCACCTGCAATAATACCAAGTACAATCCATGCAATCAAATTCATAGTTAAGCCCTCAAGATCAGTCTATTTATTGAGTAAATTTTTGACAACTAGTTAATTCACTGGTCTCAAGAATTACTCTTTAACTTTCTATAAAATAGAATACCAAGAATGCTCCATAAAATTATCCTCACGCAGAGGTAGTTTTCGACTCAAAACCACGCTTTTTCGAAGGTCTTGATCTACCTTTTGACTTAGAGATACTTACTTTTTGGACTGCCTCTTGCAAAAGAGTATGCAGATGCAATGGAATGCTAGCCGTTTCAGGTAAGGTTGGCTCTATTGGTTTGCCATAACTTGTTAATAAAGTCGGCAAATCTCTCTCAATCTCGAAAGACTCATCTTGTAAATAGTCTTTGAGCAAGGTTTGGAGTTGAAGCGGGTACTGATCGAGGAGTCGAGCCCAAACAAAAGCGCTATATTCTGGCTTCTCCAGAAAGATCTGTAAATTTTTCCGGTCTTCTGCCGCTAGATCACCCTGATAAGACTCTAGGCAGGAAATCATGGCCTCATAGTTATCCAAGAATACCTGTCCCCAGCGCTCGTCAGAGAGTACGGTAACGCGAGGTGAGTGCTTGAGGGCTGCAGGTATCTCTAACCGAGGGATTGCCATCGCTAGGGATTGCTTATTTTTCAAAAACTTCGCTGCTTTTGAATCGCCGCCTGAGCTTGAAGCAGCAGACTGCACTTCTGCCAGTTCTGGAGAATTTAGAAGATGGTCTAAACTTTGGTTACTATCAAGACCCGCAGAATCGAGCTTATTTGCACTGAGCTGAGATTGAAGTATATTAAGCTTTTCCTGCAGGGCTGGAACTGGGAGAGTGACCTCCGCCTGTCCAAAAACATTCATAAATTCTGTATGTAGAGATGCCACTGATTTCCAGGATTTATCTAGAAGGTCGGGGGCATCTGCATACACCGCGTCAGGATGGTTATCTTTAAAGTTGCTGACAGCAACAGCGAGCTTTGGTATGCCTAACTTTCCCATAAATATACTTGGCCCTGATAACATCCACTGGTTTTGCGCTAGCGGCAATAGGCGTGAGAGTAAGATTTCTGTGGGCTGTAGCTGCTGTAAACGCTGCTGTTGGGGATGACCCTTCACGGACACTGTATAGTTTTTGGCGGTCATCCAGTTCTTGAGCAGAAAGACTTCATTTCGCTGTTCTAGAACTTCAAATAATCCTGTGAAGCCATTGCGCCAACTTAAAATGAGCTGGCGATCGCCTTCTGACAAGTCCGGATGTTCAGCGATAAATATTTCGTAACTGTCCCTGGCATCTGACGAAGATTGGTTGTTTCAGCCATTTCAGGTCTAAAGACCGCTCAAAGTAGAAGCTGAAACCCTATTAAACTCGTTGAACACTAAGCTCAATATGAGTTCCAGGGACGGTTACAATATTTCTAAGGGCGATTGCCCCTGTACCGTACCATCGGTCAAGAAGATTTCTGTGGCTAAATCCACTTGCTGTTTACTCGTGTAGGAGGCATTCGACCAACGTTGAATTTGCCACGCACAGAATGATTCCAGCGCTGTAGCTAAATCACCTTCCGTCGCCAAAACAGCATCAACGATCTGTTGCTTCAGTGCATTTGCTTGAGCAGGGTTGACTTGCATTGCTCTACCTGAATAGATTTGACAAAAAAGGTGCATCCTATGACGCACCCTCAGTGTGTGGTGAAAAGGCCATGGCTTACACCGTTCAGTTCATTGCCCATCAGAGGAAACAGCAATCTTAGAAACTATTCTTGTCCACTGCCGCTGTTCTCCGAACCACCTTCCGTACCGGGAACAGATGGCAGTTCAACATCGGGACTAGGAACATCAATAGTAACTGTCCCTGGCATCTGACGAAGATTGGTTGTTTCAGCCATTTCAGGTCTAAAGACCGCTCAAAGTAGAAGCTGAAACCCTATTAAACTCGTTGAACACTAAGCTCAATATGAGTTCCAGGGACGGTTACCATCAATATTGACATTCGGCTCGGGAATCTGGACATCTACATCGGGTGCTTCTGGGGCCTCTGGGGCCGGAACGTTAATAATATCGGGACTATCAGTTTGCTGACTTTGACCGGCAAACACAAAATATGCGCCAGCTCCTAAAGCTAAGACGACAATTAACCCAAAGATGGCACCCAAAATGCCGCTAGCACTATCCGAGCGTCTAGCATCAGCATATCCTTTTCGATATTCCATTTCTTCACGATCTGTGTTCCGAACCATCTACAACATTCCTCCATTTTTTTTATCAAATAAACTCAATAGTCATATTAAATCTGGACAGAAAAGGTTAGCTTTATCCACCAGTGACTAGAGTTTTTGTATACTCTTAGCGTAGGAAAATAGCTCTGAATCTCTCTCTACCCGTGGAAAGATCTTTGCTGTTGTCTAGCAATTAGGTTCATGCTTGGCTAAAAATCGATCGAGCTGATTGGCAAACGCTTGGCGATCGCGCTGGTTAAAGGCAGGTGGTCCACCCGTATCGACACCGCCACTGCGCAGCTCATCCATAAAGTTGCGCAGAGACAGTCGCTCCCGAATTGTTGCTGCCGTATAAAACTCCCCGCGCGGGTTCAGGGCTAGCCCCCCAGCTGCGATCGCCTCTGCGGCCAGAGGAA
This sequence comes from uncultured bacterium, assembly GCA_964644325.1. Taxonomy (GTDB): domain Bacteria; phylum Cyanobacteriota; class Cyanobacteriia; order Thermosynechococcales; family Thermosynechococcaceae; genus CAZXWR01. The sequence goes on along the minus strand of CAZXWR010000136.1, from coordinate 6,487 downwards.
TATCAGCGGTGATTACCAAATCACCCGGCTGGAGATGCTGCACAATATAGCCATCTGCCACATCTAGACCGGCCTTTACCTGCACGGTACTAATGTAGGGGGATGCCGGAACCTGGAGGAATTGATTGGCCACCAACGTGATCTGCACCCCAACCCGACGCGCGGCCCGAAACAAAATTTCTTTAATCGGATTGGGACAGGCATCGGCATCCACCCAAATTTGCATCCTTCTACCTCTCTGGATTTCCCCCTATGCTGCCAGACTCTGGGCTGTCCCTCGCCGTTATTCTCGATACCAATATTTTTGTAGCTGCGGGCTTTCGGCCCCGCAGTCATTCGGCGCGAATTCTAGCGCAGGTGCGCTCAGGAAAGCTGCGCATGATTTGGCACGAGCAAACTCGGGCGGAAACCGCCTACATCGTGGGCAAGATTCCGCCCCTCCATTGGGAAAACCTGGCCGATTTATTTCAGTCCGCCGACCGTTGGTCAGCGGCCCTCGCTCTGGAGCCCTTTGGCTATGTTAGAGATCCCACCGATCAAAAATATGCCGCCCTTGCAGCCGTCAGCGGGGCCATTTTAATTACCAATGATGTTGACTTACTCGAGCACCGCGCGGCAGCAACCCCGCAGATACTGCAACCCTATGAATTCATGCAGCACTATCAGCAGGACTGGGTAAACCCATAAAGCACCTATCATGCAGGTATAGCTGTGGCCAAGACGGCTGAGGAGAATCCGAGGGGCTAAGATATCCAGGTTTGTTGCGTTTTCAGGCTTGTCTGACAAGCTTCCCAGGGTGATCACCCTCAGAACATTGCACCCAACATTGCACCCAACATTGCACTACCACTTCAATCCTTGCAGCATGACGAATCAGCCTTGCGATCGCCCCTCGACGTTAACTGGGATAGCGACCCTTGTAACGGCCTTTGTGCTCAGTGGCTGTCAACCGCAGCCGACAGCACCCTCCAATCCTCCGGTCGCCACGGCCCCAACAACCGTTCCAGTCGCTCCGCCACAGGCAACGCTGCAACCCTTGGCTGCTAGTGCAGTGACACCGGACGCCCAGATCCAAGCAGAAATAGACCGTTTTCTCCAGAACGTGACGAGTACGGGCGCATTAGCCCCCGCCCAGGGACTCTGGATCCAAACCCAAAATGCCGTCTTAGCAAACTACCAGGGGACAACCCCACTCTCTGCCGCCTCTTTAACCAAAGTTGCGACCTCTCTGGCCGCCTTGAAAACCCTTGGCCCACAGCATCAGTTCACGACGCGCGTGGGCATAACAGGAACGCTCAAAAATGGTGTGGTTGTCGGAGACTTAGTGATTCAGGGAGCCTCCAATCCCTTCTTTGTGTGGGAGGATAGCTTCGCCCTCGCCCATCTGCTTCAGCAACAGGGCATCCAGCGCGTTCAGGGGAATTTGGTCGTGACGGGACCCTTTTATATGAATTTTGCCGCTGACCCGCTGGTGGCGGGTTCTTTCCTGGTACAGGGCTTAGATCGCAACCAGTGGCCCCTTGAGGCCCAGCAGCAGTTTCAGACCCTACCTCCCGACACCCCCTTACCTCAGCTCGTCATTGAAGGCACGGTGCAGACTGCTTCTGCTGTTCCCAATTCTGTGCAGTGGCTAGAGCAACATCGCTCCTATCCCCTCAGTGAACTGTTGAAGCGCATGAATCGCTACAGCAACAACGACATGGCGGAAATGATTGCCAGGACGGTGGGTGGCCCTCAACGGGTTACTCAAGCGGTCTTAGCCGCTACAGGTCTGCCCCCCGAGGAGGTGCAGCTGGTGAATGGGTCCGGGTTAGCCGCCGAGAATCGGCTGTCTCCGCGGGCTGCCTGTACATTATTTCTCGCGATTAATCAGCTGCTGGCCCCCCAGGGCATGACCGTGGCCGATATTTTTACCGTGACGGGGCAAGATGAAGGGGTCTTGGACGGGCGATCGCTGCCGGTGCATGCGGTGCTCAAATCTGGCACGCTCAATACCGTCAGCGCCCTGGCAGGGGCTTTGCCGACCCAACGCAAGGACGTTGTCTGGTTCGCCATCATCAACAACAGCGGCAATGTCGATACCTTTCGCAGGTTGCAAGAAAGCTTGCTGGCAAATCTAGTCAACCAGCTTGGGCAGGTGTCTACCGTGCCTGGAACCCTCCGGTCAACGCCCAGTGCAAAAGCCAATCTCGCACCCGCCCAACTTTGGGCTGAGCCTCAATGAGTCTGAATACCCGTCAGAACAACTCCGCCCCCGCTTGACCCAGGTGGGGATGCTGGTGGGCACCCTCGCCACAGGTGCGGGGCGTCGGGAAAACCTTCCCCGGATTCGCCAACTCCTTCGGGTTAAAGGCCAACCGCACCCACTGCATCGTCTCTAAGTCAGTCCCAGAGAACATATCGGGCATAAAGCAGCGTTTGTCCGCGCCAATCCCATGTTCCCCGGAAATACTGCCGCCCGCTCTCACACAGAGCTTCAGGATCTCACCCCCCAAAGCTTCAACGGCTTCTAGAGAACCAGGCACCGACTCATCGTACAAAATCAGAGGATGCAGATTGCCGTCTCCTGCGTGGAACACATTGGCGATGCGATAGCCAAATTTCTGGCTCAAGGCTTCGATTTCTTTGAGCACCGACACCAGCTGGGTACGGGGAATGACCCCATCCTGGACAAAGTAGTTGGGGCTGAGCTTTCCGGCGGCGGCAAAGGCTGCTTTACGACCTTTCCAGAGCCGCAGCCGTTCTGCGGGCTGGGTCGCAACCGTGACCTGACGCGCCCCATTTCGCTGACACAGCTGTTTCACCTGCTGGCAACTGGCCCGCACTTCGGCCGCAAGACCATCCAATTCAATCAGTAAAACCGAGCCAGCATCGCGGGGGTAGCAGTTCGTCGCGACGACATCTTCAACCGCATTGATGCTGAGGTTGTCCATAATTTCCATCCCCGCCGGGATGATGCCCGCCGAAATAATATCGGCAACCGTCTGACCCGCAGACTCTATATCCACAAAGTCTGCCAGTAGCACCTCCACAACCTCGGGGGTTTTCAGGACCCGCAGGGTAATTTCCGTGGCAATGCCCAGGGTGCCTTCCGAACCCACAAACAGACCCGTCAGGTCGTAGCCTGGGCTTTCGGGGATGGGGCCACCCACATCAACCACCGTGCCATCGGGCAGCACCATTTTCATGGCCAGCACGTGGTTCGTCGTTACGCCGTACTTGAGGCAGTGCACGCCGCCGGAGTTTTCAGCGATATTACCGCCAATGGAACAAATGATCTGGCTAGAGGGGTCAGGGGCATAGTAAAATCCCGCGCCACTTACCGCCTGGGTCACCCAAGCGTTGATGACACCGGGCTGCACCACAACCTGCTGGTTTTCGAGGTCAACGTTGAGGATGCGGTTCATCCGGGCCGTGACGATGAGCAGACAGTCTTCCGTTGGCATAGCACCGCCCGAAAGCCCGGTACCGGAACCCCGGGCCACAAAGGGAATGGACTCGCGATCGCACAGGGCCACAATCGCTGCCACTTCTGCTGTGGTTTTGGGCAGCACCACTAAACCGGGGAGCTGGCGATAGCTCGCCAGACCATCGCACTCGTATACGGAGCGTTCTTCACGGGTATGGAGCAGGCTATCAGCACCGACAATTGCCTCAAGCTGCTGCATAATCGGCTGCCAGTTTCGACGCGGTGCAGTGGCAATCATAGTCATGTTTGCAGGAAGGCACTTTTCCCCTCCATCATAGAGCCATAGGCTTCACACCTTGCCATCGCATTAATGATCGGCACACCCAAACAACCAACAAAAAGGGCACCATGCACGGGTTGAGAATAAATCGAGTTCGGCAATGTTTGTTCTCTGGATGGGGGGCGATCGCCCTAGTGGGTAGCGTCATCAGCCCACCCGCTCAGGCGATTCCCCCGGTCAGAGGTTGGCCTCAGCCCCCGATTGGATTAATGGCGCAGTCCGCCAATACACTCTATGACCAGGTGCAGCGCTGTATGCAGCGAGCTGTCGATCGCCAAGGGGGCCAGACCGGAAATATCCAGGCGATTTCATCCCGCTGCATGATGTCAGTGCTGATTTTGGATGGGCAGGGATCCGTGCGCTCCGATGCCAGCGATCGTCTGGGCAAAGTTTTGCAGTTTTCCGGCGTCAAAATCACGGCACCCATAGCGCAGGGGGAAGGCAGCGTTGACCTCAGAAAAATTCCCCAGGGCTCACTCTATACCCTGCCCGTCACCCTTAACGGCAAAACCTATCCCTTTTTACTCGATACCGGGGCTTCAACCACGATTCTCAGCGCTGCAACATCCCAGCAGTTAAGGCTCAGGAGTGAGCCTATCTCTGCAGATTTCATGGGGTATTTTGTGGTGGGGAATCAGCCCACGGGCCAGAGAACCCGCATTTTTACCCTCCCAGCAGTTCAGATTGGCGGCGCAACCGTCAGTCAGCTGAAAACGATGTCCACCTCAACCTTGCCCTACAACGCAGCGGGTATTTTAGGCCTTGATGTGCTGAGTCGTTTTGACGTCACCCTCAATCCTGAAACCCGCAAACTCACCCTGTCTCGGCCTGCGGCACCGCGCTCAGACAGCATCCCCCTGAAGGGACAGTTTGGGGTGATGACTACGGGATCCGTATTGATTAATGGAAAAGGCCCCTTCCGCTTCCTGGTTGATACTGGGGCCGGACGCACCACCCTCTCCACAGCCCTAGCCCAGCGCGTTGGGCTTTCGGTCTATGATGCCGGGAATATTCGGGTCATGGGGCTGGGGGGGCTAGAGCGCGTAAAGCTGACTCGACTGAAAACCCTGCAAATCCAGACCCATCGCCTCACGTTCCTGGACGCCCTGGTGATGAACAGTCAGGTTTTCCAAACCCTGGGGGTGGACGGCATTATCGGCCAAGACATTCTGAATCGCTATGTCCAAACCTGGCAGTTTGGCCCACCTGGCCCCCTGGGAGCCCCAGAAGTGGGTCGTCTGTTGCTCCAGCCCCTATCGCCCTTGGGCTCTCCTAAACCTGCGCCAGCTCAATAATATTGCCATCCGGATCCGTCGCAAAGAGGGCTGGACGCCCGGAACTGCTCGGTTGCAGAGCCACTCCTGCGGCTTGCAAGCGGGTTTGCATTGCGTCTAGATCTGCGACTGCAAACGCGATATGGCGATTTCGTCCCCAGCGTGCCTCATCCAGGCGATCGGGCTTGAGGGCATCCACCTGGATCAGATGCAGCTGCTGTGGCCCGATCTGGTACCAGAGTCCAGGAAAAGAGAGAGACCGTTCCGCTAAGGGTAGTCCCAGTAGCGTGCCATAAAAGTACTGAGAGGCATCCAAGTCACGAACCAGGATAGCAGCGTGGAGCAGGCTCGATATACCCATAGCGGAGACCCGGTAAAGATGTTTTGCTGAATGCCTATATGTTGCCAGAGATGCTCATTAGATCGAAAAGGCCGAGAAATGGGGCTATTGAAAGGGTAGTCTCAGGCTAGAAGCGTTGGAAATTAGCCATGAAAACTACCCCAACCTCATTTTCTCCTTTACCCGCCCACTTGTGATGTTTTCGATCTACTGAGACTATGGTGGGCAGCGATTCTAGCTTATGGAGAAGGCTGGCATAATGATCACCACGCCCATCCAAACGTGGCCAGAGCTGGGTTGCAACGGTGGGAGATTGATATTACTTGGTGGATAATTAAAATGCTAAAGACACTAGGATTGGCTGAAAAAATTGTTATGCCGTCAATCATTTAGAATAATTCTCCACCATATTTTTCTTACACTTTCAGTTCACCCTTAACCCGGATGGACATCCGTATATAATATGCAACGGTTTTCATCTAGACAAAGGTCAAACAGTTTTTTGAATGTATGACTGGTAGCCATAACTCAAATCTATTGCCCCCCAATATTCCTGAAAACTGATGTAGTTAGTCATGTACCACTTATAGTGAGATTTTTCTGATGACTCAAATACTCTACAGACCTGGAGAAATTGTAACTGTCCCTGGCATCTGACGAAGATTGGTTGTTTCAGCCATTTCAGGTCTAAAGACCGCTCAAAGTAGAAGCTGAAACCCTATTAAACTCGTTGAACACTAAGCTCAATATGAGTTCCAGGGACGGTTACGAGAAATTGTTGAAGAAAGTGGACTTTATCCTGTTGTCGGCTCTAGAGGTGGAGACAAAGGATACGAAGTTACTGTAGTAAAAGGAGAACCCTTTCCACCACTCCCTGAGAAAGGGTGGGGATTTGGCGAACCTCGACTAGCCAAAACAACTGCGGGCAACTCTAGCGAATCGATAGTTGTACATTTACCACCCGGATTACCGAATCGTCTTCCTGATCATAAGGTAAATACAGCTCTAGTTCCGTCTGATACATTACCCGGTGGTCGTCCTATTCTCACTAGAAATCGACAGGTAAGCAGTTATAGCGGTTGCCGATTGGTCGAGGTACATTAAAGTTACAGGAGACCAAGGAA